>JAPPKG010000224.1:0-29728 GCA_026914085.1 Caldilineaceae bacterium
ACATCCTGCTATTGTCGCCAATGTGTCAGAATTCATCAAATGTCAACGACCCCTATTAGTCTGAGACGATCTTCCTTGATCCTGCCTGTTGCCTAAGCCCAAAGCGTCGTCGACTCGCCTCCAATGCTGCTCTTGCATCGAATTCTCGAAGAGAGGATTCCTCTTTGGCCCGACCTGGTATTCCTCGCGACCATTCGCTATAGACGAAGTATTGACCTCGCCTATCCCATTACAGCCAGACGCCGACGAGCCCTGTCCGCGGAACTCCCCTTGACACACATGATACGATCCACTGAATGAACATCTGCTAGGAAGTCTCACGACAATGCCTGACAAAGGGACACTCTGAAGCCATCAAGAGTCATGACTGAGATGCCTAAATCCTCTTTCACCCTCCTCAAAGAGGAACTGCGGAGTCAAATCTCCCGTATAACCCTCCTCTTCGCCCTCGCCCTCCTCGGCACCGCTATCGGCCTGGTCCAGCCCTTCCTCTTCAAACTGCTCATCGACACCGCCATACCTACCGCCGACCTGCGCCTGATCGGCCTCCTCCTCCTCGGCATGGTAGTCGTGCCCGTCCTCAGCGCCGGCCTCAACGCCGCAAACCACTACCTGCGTGCCTACATCGGCGAAAGCGTCTCCCAACGCCTGCGCCGCGACCTGTTCGACCACCTCCTGCACGTCCGCCTCGCCGACCTCGAGCGGTTCAAGACAGGAGAGCATCTTCATCGCCTGACTCGCAGCTGCGGCAGAATCGGCGACGTCTTCGTCGGAAACCACCTGCTTCCGCTGGCAATGAGCGCCATTCTACTTCTGGGCACGCTCGCCGCCATGACTGCGCTGCACTGGCGCCTCACCCTTCTCGCGCTCCTCGCATTCCCCCTCTCGTACCTCCTGACAAGGAAGACACGCCAACGTGCCCAGACCCTTGAACGCGATTTTTCCAATGCGTTAGAGGCCGGCCAGAGTTACCTTAACGAATACTTCCCCGGCATGCGCACTATTCGGGCCTTCAACGCCGAACCCTTTGAGAAGGCGCGCTGGCAGGACTGGCTCGTGAAACATCGCAGCATCAAAGCCAGGGTCACGGCCTTCCACGAACTGATCCGCATCGTCCTGCCCGAATCCGTCAACTACGTCGCCACCGGCCTCGTCTTCGGTTACGGCGCCTTCGAGATCATTCAGGGCCGGCTCACCATAGGCAGTCTCGTCGCCTTCGCCGCCTACCTTCCCCGCGCCTACGCCGTCCTGCAGTCTCTGCTCGGCACCCAAGTCAACCTGCAGGAGGCCCGCATCAACGCCGAAAAAGTGGATTCCCTTTTCGCCCTCCCACATGAACCATCCGGCGACAAGGTCCTGGCGTCCGGATATGACCCTCTGGAGGTGAGAGGCGAAAGCATGCCTCCCCTTGCCGGCGCCGCACTGGCCTTCAACAACGTCTCCTTCGACTACGGTCGCGGCGACTTCGGCGCACGCGACCTGACCTTCCGCATCGAGCCAGGCGAGTTCGTCGGCATCGTCGGCCCAAGCGGCGGCGGTAAGTCCACCATAATCGACCTCATCATGGGCTTCTACACGCCCCAATCCGGCACCATCACGCTGGACGGCATCGACCTGCAAGAACTGTCCCTGACCTCACTGCGCAATCAGGTCGGCCTCGTTTCCCAGGACCTGTTCTTCTGGAACGACAGCATAGGCCGCAACATCAACTATCCCCGCCTCGACGAGGATGCCGGCGCCGTCACCGAAGCCGCACGCACAGCACAGATCGATGAATTCATCACCGCTCTGCCCCGCGAATTACGCACCGTCATCGGCGAACGCGGCCTGACGCTCTCCGGCGGCGAACGCCAGCGCCTCGCCATCGCCCGCGCCCTCCTCAAGCGCCCCCGGCTCCTCCTCCTCGACGAAGCCACCTCCGCACTCGACGCCCTCACAGAGCAAAAGGTCCGCACCGCCTTCGAAAACGCTCGCGAGGGACGGACCGCCGTCGTCGTTGCCCATCGCCTGACCACGATCCTCAACGCAGACCGCATTCTGGTGATTGACAAGGGCCGAATCGTGGAGATGGGCAGCCGCATAGAACTGCTGAAGCGTGGCGGCCTCTTCTCGGACCTGTACAAGGCACAATCTTTCGATCTTCCTGCGATCGCGCTATAATTCGTAGAAATCTCCGCGGCCAATATGTTCCCAACGCGCCGCTGGCTGAAAGCTACCATTCACGCTAAGGACTCTGCCACCGATGTCACCCAATACCAACGGCCAGGGCGTAGCGCCCCTGCCTTTCGAAAGCCCCACCCTCGACCCGGATCTGGAAGAAAATACAGTCAACACAATCCGTATGCTCGCACTGGACGCCGTCCAGGCTGCCAACTCGGGACACGCCGGCCTGCCCATGGGCATGGCCACCGCCGCCCTGACCCTCTGGCGCCGGCATCTGCGCTACAACCCGGCCAACCCTGACTGGCACAACCGGGACCGCTTCATCCTCAGCGCCGGCCACGGATCCATGCTCCTTTACTCCCTGCTCCACCTGACCGGCTACGATCTCCCGCTCCAGGAGCTCAAAAACTTCCGCCAGTACGGCAGCATGACCCCGGGCCACCCCGAGTACGGCCACGCCCCCGGTGTCGAGACCACCACCGGCCCGCTCGGCCAGGGTTTCGCCAACGGCGTCGGTATGGCCATCGCCGAACAGTGGCTCGCCGCCACCTTCAACCGGCCCGGCCACGACGTCATTTCCCACCATATCTACGCCATCGTCAGTGACGGCGACCTCATGGAGGGCGTCGCCCAGGAAGCCGCCAGCCTCGCCGGCCACCTCCGCCTCGGCAAACTGATCTATCTCTACGACGACAACCGCGTCACCATCGACGGCTACACCGATTTGGCCTTCACCGAGGACCAGTACCAGCGCTTCGAAGCCTACGGCTGGCACGTCCTCAAGGTGGAAGGCATGGACAGCGCCGCCGTCGACGCCGCCATCGCCGCCGCCAAACAGGACCCCCGCCCCAGCCTCATCGGCTGCACCACCATTATCGGCTTCGGCGCCCCCAAACAGGGCGAGCCCGACATGCACAGCGACGCGCTCCCCGACGAAGAGGTCGCACAGACCAAGGCCAACCTCGAATGGCCGCAGGAACCAACCTTCTATCTGCCCGACGACGTGCGTGAGTTCTGCCTCCAGGCCGTAGAGCGCGGCAAAAGGCTCGAATCCGACGACAGCAAGCTGTGGGACGCTTACGCCGCCGCCCACCCGGACCTGGCCGCCCAGCTCAACGCGATGCTGCAGGGCGAGCTTCCCGACGGCTGGGAGGACGCCTTGCCCACCTTCGACAGCGGCGGCAGCGCGGCCACCCGTAACGCCAGCGGCGATACCCTCAACGCCCTCGCGCCCGTCATCTCCAATCTCATCGGCGGCAGCGCCGACCTCGCGCCCAGCAACAAGACGATCATCAGCGGCAGCCCCGACTTCCAGCCCGACTCCTATAGCGGCCGCAACTTCCGCTTCGGCGTGCGCGAACACGGCATGGGCGCCGTCCTCAACGGCATGGCCCTCCACGGCGGCGTAATCCCCTACGGAGGTACCTTCCTCGTCTTCAGCGACTACATGCGCGCCAGCATCCGCCTCGCCGCCCTCATGGGCGCTCCCGTCATCTTCATCTTCACCCATGACAGCATCGGCGTCGGCGAAGACGGACCCACCCATCAGCCTGTCGAACAGGTGGCCGCCCTGCGCGCCATTCCCAACCTCACCGTCATCCGCCCTGCCGACGCCAACGAGGTGGCGCAGGCCTGGAAAGCCGCCCTCCAAAACAAGAGCGGTCCTACCGCCCTCATCTTCTCACGCCAGAATCTGCCCGTCTACGATCGTACCGCCGCCGGTGTTACCGCAGCCGATGGCGCGGCCCAGGGCGGATATGTCTTTTACCAGAGCAACGGAGCATCAGGCGCCGCATCCGAGCTGGCCCTCATCTCCTCCGGCAGCGAGCTCGAACTCGCCTACAATGCGGCCCAGCAACTTGCCGAGAACGGCGCTGCCGTCCGCGTCGTCAGCCTGCCCAGCTGGGAGCTCTTTTCCGCACAGTCGCCCGCCTACCAGCAGGACGTCCTGCCGGCGAACGCCTTCAAGCTTTCCGTCGAAGCCGGCGTCACCCAGGGCTGGGAGCGCTGGGTTGGCAACGACCCCGCCCGCGGTGCCGCCATCGGCCTCAACCGCTTCGGCGCCAGCGCGCCACAGCAGGATGTCTACGCCAATCTCGGCCTCACCGTCGACGCCGTCGTCAACGCCGCGCAGACACTTTTGGAGGCGTAGTCGTCTATGCTTGGGGCCTTGGCTGCCGTCCTCCAGCAGACCCGGCAGCATCACGCCATCGAACACGCCACTATCCATCTGCTGGCAGCCCGTTTCCCACGCCGTGTTTTCGCCGGCATGAGTGATCCCTGGGGCTTCACGCTCTACGGGCAGCTGTCCGGCGAAGACATCGAAGAGGCAGTCCGCGAAGCGATTCAGCGCCTTCAGGATGGCGAAGTGGAGTTGGCCTTCCATCCCAACTGCGGCACCAACCTGACCGCCACAATTCTCCTGGTGACCGCGGCCGCATTCCTAGGCAGCATCGACTGGCGGCGTTCCCCTCTTCAACCGCCCAATGGGACATTCTCCCTGGAAAAGGAAGGAAATCAAGCCGCTCCCGAACTGTCTCCAAGCCGGCCCCGCCCGGGCAGCGGCAGGACACTTCTCGATAGAATGACAGTGACAGCTGGATTCATGACGCTGGCTCTTCTGGTCTCAACGCCGCTGGGAATGCGGTTACAGCGGCTGACTACCTTAGCGAGTATTGGCAACCGCGTGCTGGCCCACGTCGTCCCAATCAAGCGCGGTCAGGCCTATCGTGTCACCTTTGCACAACAACAATGACCGGGGGCCGCAGCCTCCGAGATTGGTAACATATTGACAAACTATCTGTTCCTCGCGCCCGACGAATTTCTGTTGGGGCAGCGCCTCGCCCAGTTGAAACAGGCCCTCGGCGATGCCGAAATGGCCTCGCTGAACATTGCCGAACTCGAAGGTGCCCGGTCAAACGCAAGCGATATTCTCTACCATGCCGGCGCCCTGCCCTTCCTCGCCGACCGGCGCATGATCATCGCGCGCGGCTATCTCGCCAATCTCGAGTCCCGCCTCGGCACGGCCAAGTCGCCCAACAGGACCGCACAGGCCGAAGCCCGTCAGATTCTGGAAGCTCTCGCTGATCCGAACCTCTCGAATGATCTCGTCTTCATCGACGACAAACTGGACAAACGGCGCGCGATCTGGAGAGGCCTGGACGGCCTCGCCGGACTCGACCAGCTCGGCAAGGGCGGGCTCCTGGCGATCGAGGAGCTGAACACGCCCAACCCCCGCGCCTTGCCCGCCTGGATCGCCAACACCGCCCGCCGGGACGGAATCGACATCGAAGGTCAGGCTGTGCAAATGCTGGCAACCTATGTGGGCGCCGACCTCCGCCGCCTGACCCTCGAGCTCGACAAACTGCGCTCCTATGCCGCCGGCCGCGCCATCACGGCAAACGACGTGCAGCGGCTCGTAAGCGACACCAGTGAAGCCCTCATCTGGGATCTCACAGACGCCATCGGTCAGCGTGACGGCCGTAAGGCGATGCGCGCCCTCTACGCGCTTCGTCGCAACGACGCCAACCCGTTCTACCTTCTGACCATGATCACCCGCCAGTACCGCATCATGATCAAAGTCAAAGATGAGACTGCCCGCGCCCCCGGCAACGAATTCGATGTCGCCGGACGCGTCGGCGAGAGCCCCTTTCCCGTCAAAAAGGCAATGGCCCAGAGCCGCAACTATGCCCTCCCCCAGCTGGAGGGAATCCTCGATCGGCTTCTCTCCTCCGACTTTGCCATGAAGACCGGCGCCGACCCCAATACCGAAATCGACATTTTGGTAGCAGAACTGACCCAATCCCGTTAGAGGAACGCAACGCCTGATGACCAGAAACTCTTCCATCTCCTCCCGCACTCACGCCCCATCGGCCCGCGCCGCCGAGGCCGGACAGACATCGATTGGCCCTGAAACGATCCACCGCGTCCAGACCGCAAACGGCATCACCGTTCTGGTCCGCCCCAACCCATCCGCTCCGGTCGTCATGCTGGAGGGTGCCCTACGCGCCGGCAGCGTCGATGAGCCGGCCAATTTGACCGGCCTCGCCTCCTTCACCGCTTCCCTTGTAAGCCGCGGCAGCGCCAGCTACGACTTCGATCGCTTCAACGAGGCCGTGGAATCGGTCGGCGCCAGCGTCAGCGCCGGCGGCGGCACCCACGTCACCAACTTTGGCAGCGAGAGCCTTGTCGAAGATTTCCCGCTCATGGTGGAGATCTTGGCCGACATTCTGCAGCGGCCCACCTTCCCCACCGAACACATCGAACGCGTGCGCAACCAGCGGCTCGTCCGCCTGCAGGAGCGCGAACAGAGCACGCGCAGTGTCTCCTACCGCCGCTTCAACGAACTGATCTACGGAGACCATCCCTACGGCCCGCCCACGTCCGGCTACATCGAGACCGTCCAGGAAATCAACCGCGACCATGTGGCCCGCTTCCACCAGGATCACTATCGTCCCAACCAGGCCATTGTCGTCGTCAGCGGCGATGTCGAGCCCGAGGCAGTGGTCGCGCTGCTGGAATCCCACTTCGGCGACTGGCCCGCCGCCGTCGAACCGCCTCCCCCCGCCCATACCATCCCCCCCGTGACCGGCGCCAACGGCATCCAGCGCAAAGCGTTCCCCATGCCCGGCAAGGTCCAGTCAGATGTCGTCATCGGTTGCCTCGCCATCTCCCGCAACCATCCCGACTACCATGCCGTCCAGGTCGCCAACAATATCCTCGGCCAGTTCGGCATGATGGGACGCCTGGGAGAAAATGTGCGCGAGCGCCAGGGCCTCGCCTACTACAGCTACAGCGCGCTCGACGCTGACATTGGCATCGGGCCCTGGGTCGCCTTCGCCGGCGTCAACCCCCAGAACGTCGACCAGGCCATCGACAGCATCCTCCACGAATTCGAGCGGCTCGGGCAGGAACCGGTCAGCGACGAAGAGCTCTCCGACAGCATCGCCAACATGACTGGCACTCTCCCCCTGCGTCTGGAAACCAACGATGGCGTCGCCTCCATCCTGCTCAATATGGAATGGTTCGACCTCGGCCTGGACTACCTCCAGACCTATCAGGATCGAATCAGATCCATTACAAAAGAGGATGTCCAGCGCGTCGCCGCCCAATACCTGCGCACCGACGCCTATACCCTGGTGACCGCCGGCCCTGACCCCAACGAGAACTGACCCATTGTGGAACAAAACTCTGTCATCCAGATCGACCAGTTGAGCAAAGTCTATACTGTCAATGAGCGCGAAGCGGGGTTGGTCGCCGCCATGCGCAGTCTCGTCAAGCGCAAGACGCGCGACGTCAATGCCGTGGACGCAATCTCCTTCTCAGTCAGCGAAGGCGAGATCGTTGGCTTCCTCGGCCCCAACGGCGCCGGCAAGACCACTACCTTGAAAATGCTGTCCGGTCTGCTCCACCCCACCGGCGGCAGCGCAAGCGTCCTCGGCTACCGCCCCTGGGAACGCAACCGCGACTACCTGCGCCGCATGACCTTGGTGATGGGCCAGCGCAACCAGCTCCTGTGGGATATACCCGTAGTCGACACCTTTGAACTCCATCGCGCCGTCTACCGTATCCCCGAAGCGCACTACCGGCTCGCCGTTAACGAGCTCACCGAGCTCCTGGAATTGGAGTCGCTGCTGCAAAAGCCGACCCGCAACCTCTCTCTCGGCGAGCGCATGAAATGCGAAATCGCAGCCGCGCTCCTCCACCGGCCATCCGTCCTCTTTCTCGATGAGCCGACCATCGGCCTCGATGTGACCATGCAGCGCCGCATCCGCCGCTTCATCACCGACTACAATCAACACACCGGCGCAACCGTCCTGCTGACCAGCCACTACATGGCCGACGTCGAAGCCCTCTGCAAACGCGTCATCGTCATCCATCACGGCAAACTGCTCTACGACGGCGAGTTGACAGGCCTGGCCGACCGCTTCGCGCCCTTCAAAACCGTCGAAGTCAAACTGCAAAACGGCGTCAACAATCGCCCGCTGGCGCAGTACGGCGAGCTGATGGCCCAGAGCGAAGGCCGCATCACGCTGCGCATCCCAAAAGACGATACCGCCTCCGTCACCGGCCGCCTGCTGTCTGAGCTCGACGTCGCCGACCTGACCGTGCAGGATCCTCCCATCGAGGACGTGATCGAGCACGTATTCAGCCAGTCACCAAGCCCGATCGATGATTCTGAAGCGCAACAGGCCCAGAGCGCTTAGGACCCTCGAAATATGAACTGCCGCCTACGTCCAGAGTTGAGAACTGTCCTGGCTTTTCTGCTCCTCCTGGTCATTCTTCTGGGGGGATGCGTCAGCCCGGATCCAAACGCTGCGTCAGTTCCTACGCCCTCGGCCGCCGGGGCCCCTACAACCTCGGACGAGACAGTAGGGTCTTTCTCTGCCTCAGCCAACGCGGACACTGACGATCAGTCACAGACGGATGAGCAAGTCGCAGCCGGCGCGGGCGAGAAAGAACTGGCCTCAACTGTCAGCGCCGCTTTAGACTTCATTGAGCTCCTGGATGAACAACAACACGAAGCAGCCCTCCTTCCGTTTGACAACAACAAGCGGCCCAACTGGTCAAACCTGCCCGCTAGCATGCTGCCCTTCGACCGCAACGGCGTACGCATCGGTGACTTCAGCGAGACTCAGTTTTCTGCCATGCTGGCCTTTCTCGCCACTGCGATGAGCGCAGATGGACTCGACACTGTGGCCGCAGTCGTGGCCGCCGAACTGGTTCTGGCCGAATCTTCGCGGGCCTCCCGTTCAGGACTGAGCGAGGGAAACTACTGGCTTGCCTTTTTCGGGACACCTTCGCCAACAGAGCCGTGGGCATGGCAATTTGGCGGCCATCACCTGGCTGTAAACATGTCGATTTCAAACGGCCGCATTACCATGTCCCCCACCTTCATAGGGATCGAACCAGCCGTTTTCGCCGCTGACGCTGTTGCACATGCCTTCCAAGCGCTCGGCGGCGAACGCGCAAGCGACGAAACAGAGACAGTCGCGCCCTTCGCCCGCGAAATTGAGGCCGCACTGGCACTCGTAAACAGCCTGTCCGCTGCCTCGCATGACGCCGTACTCCTTTCGCGTCGCCCCAGTGGTCTGATTACAGGAGCAGGCCGGGACGGCGTTATCCCTGAACTGGAGGGGTCGCAAGCAAGTGGCTGGAGTCCGGCCCAGAAACAGGCTCTGCTCGATCTGGTGTTCCTTTGGGTCGGTACGCTTCCGCACCACAACGCAGCGATGCGCATGCAAGAGATTGAGGCCCGTCTGGACGATACCTTCTTTGCCTGGTACGGGCCCATCGATGGCTCCGGCGCAATCTACTACCGAATTCAAAGCCCGGCTCTGATAATCGAATTTCTGACGCGCGGCCCGGTTGACGTCACCAATGGCCACTATCATTCGATCTACCGTGACCCAACCAATGAATATGGCCGGCAATGAAAGCAATGGATGGCCCGCCTTGGCCTGTTGCCCGCAGTTTCGTCCGTCGCGTCCCTTGAAGCGTGCCCGCCGCGGCCGCCCGACAGTTTCTTTCCCTTTCTCCTAGGAGTGCCTGAGCCCAAGATAACGAATGTTCTCCTATTACCCCATCTACAGAGGTTACTTCCGCACCTCTATCATGATGATGATCCAGTATCGGATAGCGATGCTGATCTGGCTCCTGGGCGGCATCATCGAGCCGCTCATGTATCTGGTCGTATGGCGCACAGTCTCCCAGCAGCAGGGTGGCGCCGTCGGGACCTACAGCACCAACGAATTTGTCGTCTACTTCATCGCCATGATGATGGTCAGTCACGGGACCTTCACCTGGATCATGTGGGAATACGTTTATCGCATTCGCATGGGCCAGTTCTCGGTAATGCTCCTCAAGCCCATTCACCCAATCCACAGCGACATCGCCGACAACATCGGCTACAAATTCCTGACATTGATCGTGATGGGGCCCACCGTCCTCCTGCTTGCCTGGTTCTTCGACGCCTCCTGGCAGCCTACTTACTGGTCACTGGCCGCCTTCGTCCCGGTGTTGATTCTGGCCTTTCTCATGCGCTTCTACTGGGAGTGGTCCCTGGCCATGGTCGCTTTCTGGACCTTGCGCATCGACGCCATGAATCAGGCCTATATCGTCATCACGCTCTTCTTCTCCGGCAAGTTGGCCCCCCTCACCCTCTTCCCGGAGATCGTGCAGCGAGTAGCCGGCCTGCTACCCTTCCGCTGGATGCTCGCCTTCCCCGTTGAGCTCCTTCTCGGACGCGTCACCCCCCGCGATCTGCTCATCGGCATCGGCGCACAGCTATTCTGGCTGCTTGCAGGCTATCTGTTCATGCAGCTCATCTACCGGGCCGGAATCAAGCGCTACGCCGCCTTCGGAAACTGACACGCGTCTCAAACCATGTTCTACATTCGCCTCTTTGCCACATACCTGCGTATCGGAATCCTTGGTGAACTGGAATACCGCGCCAATTTCTGGATTAGTCTCGTGCAATCCGCCCTCGATCTGTGCGTGGCACTCGGTGGCCTGGCCGTCGTCTTCAGCCACACAGACACGCTGGGCGGCTGGCGTCCGGAGGAACTCCTTGCGCTGGTCGGCGTCTACTTCCTCATCGGCGGCCTGATCCGCACCATCATCCGCCCCTCCATGACCAAATTCATGGAAGATGTGCGCCAAGGCACTCTCGACTTCACCCTCACCAAACCGGCCGACTCACAGGTGCTGGTCAGCATTCAAAGCGTCGAGATATGGCGCCTCGTCGACGTGCTCATCGCCCTGCCCGTGCTCGCCATCGCGCTCCTGCGCCTCGGCGCCCGCCTCGGCCTGGTCGACACCGCAGTCTTCGCCGTCACGCTCTTGAGCGGCGGCTTGATTATCTACAGCTTCTGGCTTATGCTCAGCACCTGCGCATTCTGGTTCGTCAAGGTCGAAAACATTCAGGTCATCTTTATGAGCATGTGGCAAGCCGGCCGCTGGCCCGTCAGCATCTATCCCGCCTGGCTGCGCGCCGTGCTGACATTCCTGGTCCCGGTCGCCTTCGCCACCACCGTTCCCGCCTCCGCCGTCAGCGGCCGCATCACCGACGCCAACCTCGTCGGCACAGTCGCCCTGGCCGTCGCCATGCTTATCGTCTCCCGCTGGTTCTGGCGCGTGGGCATCCGCTTCTATTCCGGCGCCTCAGCCTGACACATAAAGGAGAAATGTCTATGCGGATACTAATCACATCGGCCAGCCACGATCGCAGCGCGGCCCTGGCCGACCACTTGGCCCAAAGTCACGAGGTCAGGCTCACCGAACGGACCCATGTCGAGACCGAGCACGAATTTGCGCTCTCCGGGCTGGGGCACGACAGCTCTACAAACCTGCTCACACGCGGCATCGACGCCATCATCCACAGCGTGGAGCCCCTGCCCAAGGAGGACGTGAGCTCCCAGCTCGACGCCGCCACCCGTTGTACCTACAACCTGCTCATGGCCGCCGCCGAGGAAGGCGTCCAGCAGGTCATCCTCCTCAGCACGCTCGAACTCATGGCCGCCTACCCACCCGGCTATCGCGTCACCGAAACCTGGCGTCCTCTGCCCACCACCCAGCCACCAACCCTCACAAAGCACATGGCCGAGCAGGTCAGCCGCGAATTCGCCCGCGAAGGCAGCTTGGCCGTAGCAGTCCTGCGCCTGGGAGAAGCCTCCAACGAGACCGTCGCCGTCGCCGTCAACGAGGCCCTCGCTGCTCCCGCCTCCCTAGCCGCCAAAAACAGGTCACGCGAAGAAGGCGGCGCAGAAGCCTGGTCGATTACACATATAGGGGAAAGAGCATAATGAACGTACTCATTCTCGGCGGCGCAGGCATGCTTGGCCCCTACGTGGCCCGCGAGCTGGCGCCCAACCACAACCTGCGCATCACCGACATCAACCCGCCGCAAGAAGATCTCCCAGGCGAATTCCTCCTGCTCGACGTCTCCAACCTGGACGGCGTCGTCGCCGCCGCCACAGGCATGGACGCCATCGTCAACCTTTCCGTCCTCCGCCGCGACCGCCAAACTGCCTGGGACGTCAGCACCCGCGGCTGCTACAACATGATGCAGGCCGCCGTTACCCACGGCATTCGCCACGTCATCAGCACCGGCCCGCACTACACCGTCGCCGGACGCCATATCACAGAAATCCATGACTTTGATATCGTCCCCGACATCCCGCCCCAACCGGGAACCAACCTATATGCCCTTACCAAGGCCATGGGCTTGGAGATCTGCCGAGTTTTCACCCAGCATCACGACATAAGCGTGCAGCACTACCTCTTCTACAACTTCAAAGACCCTGCGGCCATCCAACCCGGCGAACGCTACGCGCCCTACGTCATCTCCTGGGAAAACTCGGCCGAAGTCTTCACCCTCGGGCTCGACATCGACCTCGACGCGCTGCCCTCCCGCAACGAAGTCTTCTACGTCTTCGCCGACATGCCCCACGGCAAATTCAGCAACGAAAAGACAAAACGCATCCTTGGCTTCAAACCGCGCAAGGACGTGGAAAACCTTTGGAAGTAGAGAGACTCTTCTGCGCAGAAAGCTTCAGCCAAAGGGGAGTTACACATCGCCTGTGTAAATTTCTGGACAAATTACACATTTCGTGTATAAATCTTGGGCCGATTCTGAGGGAAATTCTGCAGAAAATACGAATTACACGTCGCCTGTGTAATTTCAAGGACGTCCCGAGGAAAAAACGTGGTCGGCAGCACTTGCATTTCGACCATGTGAATTCTGGGCCGTTTACTGCAAAATGCAGGCGCAGCCGAACGTAGTTTTCCAATGCACGTGCAGAATGTCGGACGACCCTTACAAAGCCGACGCAGCTGCATGAACCGCGAACCACGTGGTTTCGTACCGGAGTTGAGCGAAGAAAATCAGGAACTGGAGAAGCTCTACCCTTCCCTCGCGGAAGAGCGAAAACTGTGGCGCGCTGGCTTCACCCGCATTGCCGGCCTCGACGAGGCCGGACGCGGCGCGCTCGCCGGTCCCGTTGTGGCCGGCGCCGTAATCCTGTCCGCACAAACCAAGCGCGCCGGGCTCTGGGCCGAAGTCCAGGACAGCAAGCTGCTGTCGCCCCCGCGTCGCCAAGAGCTGGCCGATCGAATCCGAGAGCAGGCTGCCGCCTGGTCGCTGGGTGAAGCCTCAGCCGCTGAAATCGACGCCCGCGGCATCGCCTCCGCCACCCGCCTCGCCATGCGCCGTGCCGTCCAGGCCTTCTCGCCATCCCCCGATCACCTGCTCCTCGACTGGGTCCAGCTCAAATCACTCAACCTTCCCCAACTGAGCTTCACCAAAGGCGATCTGCGCATCGTCTCCATCGCCGCCGCCTCCATCCTGGCCAAAGTCCATCGCGACCGGCTGCTCTGCCAGCTGCACGATCAGTTCCCTGGCTACGGCTTCAACAGCCACAAAGGCTACGCCGCCCGCACCCATCTCGCCGCCATCAAGATACTAGGCCCCTGTCCCGCCCACCGGCGCTCCTTTTCGCCCCTGCGCAAAGACGAAACCCTGTTTAGCTGAGCTGACCATTCCAATCTCAATCGTCTACCAGCGCAGCCAGCAGCGCCAGCGCCAACTGTTTCGTTTCCAACAACGGCCGCGGTTGCATCTGCGCCTCGCTCTGGTCCTGCGTGTCATCCCAAAACTGGACCTCTTCGCCGGAACCACCTGGCATGTCAGCTGCATTTGCGTGTTTGGCGTCCTGCCCGCCGGCAAGCTGCGCATCGTCCACCAGCAACACCGGCCCCACACACGCAGGGCATCCGTAGCGGCATCCGCAACTGCGGATCAAATCCGCCGCCCCCGCCATCAGCTCGTCGTGCCGCTCATACAACTGCTCGCTAAATCCGATGCCGGCAGGAATGCGCTCGTAAATGTAGATACGCGGAGCATCTGGCTCCTCCTGAGACGGTGGCGAAGCAGCCGGAGGCCGGTGCGATAGCAGCACACTCTTGAGTTGCGGTCGAATAATGGCAACGTCAATATCGCGCCGGTCACACATCAGATGCAACGGCGCCAGATTGCCCAGCGCATATGCCACGCCGTCCATCCCAGTTCGCGCCCTGACACCCGCCTCCACCCGGTAATGACAACGTCGGCAGAGCAGCACCAGGTTGTCGAGCCTGTTTGCATCCAGGTCATTTCGATTGAGCCCCGGAATATAGTTGAAGACTCGAAACGGTACCCGGTGATGCACGTCGTGCTGGCGGTTGCGGGTCTCCGCCGCGCCGCACTCGGCGCAGCGGTAGCCGTCTCGTTCACGCGTCTTGGCGCGTTGCTCCTGCCAGGCAGGACCGTAGTCGTTGGGGGAATCCCGCCAGTCCCCCGCCTCCATCAGCGCCTCCTGCGCTTCAGGCGTCACTTCCAGCCAGTAACCGGCCGTATCCAGCGTCGTCGGCGGGTAGTCGAGCGGCAGAATCCCAAGATTTTCATGCGTAAACCGCCGCACTCGTCGGTACCGCGTCACTTGCGAGGTCACGAAAATCTCCCCGTAACCCAGTTCCGCACCGCCGCTCACGCGGCTCCCATGCACCGAAATCACCTCAATCTCTGTCTCCCCGCTGGCCTCCGTGTAATACTCGACCTCTGCCGGCCAAACCCACGCCTGTCTCTCCTCCAAATCCAGCTTCTCAACCAGAAAGCTGCGCCCTTCGTGAATATAGACCGCCCCCTCGTGCACCTGTAACGTCGCGTTGGCCGCGTCCACCTCTCCTACAACCGTAAACCGCTCTCCATTCTGTCTGCGTGTCACGCCTGCATAAGTCGTGCGCCGACCGCTCGTACTCTCCTCCCTGCCACCGCTGGCGGAATCAGTCGCCCTGTCCGAACTCCCCGCCTGGACTACTATAGGATCGCCGCCAACGCTTCGCAGGCCGAACTGCCGCGAAGGATATCCCTCTCCCCGCCAAATGAAACGGCTACCGAACTGTTGCACGCTATTCTCTTCAGCCAGCAGCTCCAATACCTCACCAGTGAAAGGGGAACCCCCAAACCGGTCCCCTTCTGCAAACGGCAGTTCAAACGCCGCGCAGCGCATCTGGTCCACCAGCAGAACCAGGTTGTCCGCGTTCGCAAATGCCCTCTCCGGTGACCGCTGCAAGAGATAGTGCGGATTGTTGACTACATACTGGTCCAATGCCCCGGCCGTTGCCACCAGCACCGCCACAGACTCTCCGGCCGTGCGGCCAACCCGTCCCCACTGCTGCCACGCCGCCGCGATCGTACCCGGGTAGCCGCAGATCACCGCCGCCTCCAGTTGGCCGATGTCAATCCCCAGCTCAAGCGCATTCGTAGCAACCACGCCCCGAACGTTACCCTTCCGCAGACCCGCCTCGATATGACGGCGCTCCAACGGCAAATACCCTCCCCGGTAACCTCGCACTGCCCCAGGAGAGACGTGAGCAGCGTATTCCTCCCCCTCGCTGCCCCTTCCCTGCAGGCCCTCCCGAATGTAGCTGAGCAGCAGTTCGACTGTCAGGCGCGCCCGGCCGAAGACAATCGTCTGCAATCCGCCCTTCAAGAACCGGATCGCCAGTTCCTGGCTTTCCAATACGCTACTCCGGCGCAAACCCTGGACCGGGTCGAACAGGGGCGGCGCGTACAACACAATGTGCTTTCGCCCCTGCGGCGCGCCGTTATTGTCGATGACTCTTGTTGGATGTTCGCTGAGGCTTTCAGCCAGTTGCTGTGGGTTGGCGATCGTTGCACTGGTCAGCAGGAATTGGGGATGGCTGCCGTAGTGGCCCGCGACCCGCCGCAGTCTCCGCAGAACATTGGCCACGTGGCTGCCGAATACCCCGCGATAGCTGTGCATTTCATCGATGATGACGTAGCGCAGTCCCGCGAAAAAGCGCGCCCATTCGCCGTGATAGGGCAGTATCCCTGCGTGCAGCATGTCCGGATTGGAGAGAACGGCGCGGGCACTTTGCCGGATCGGCCGTCGCTCCGCAGACGGCGTGTCGCCGTCGTAAGCCGCGACAGAGCCCGCACCGGCCAGCCCGTCTTCGCCGGTGGCGTCTAATGCGGCTACCTCGCCAATCCAATCTCCAAGCTCTGCCAGCTGATCGTGGGCCAGCGCCTTCGTTGGGAAGAGGAAAAGAGCCGTTGCGTCGGGATCGCTGAGCAGGGCTTGCAGCACCGGCAGAACATAACAGAGCGTCTTTCCGCTTGCTGTGGGCGTAACGACTGTGACTGAGGGGTCGCCAGCCAGGGCAGAGGTTACGGCTTCGGCCTGATGGCTGTAGATCTGCTCAATCCCCCGGCGCCGCAGCGCCTCCCTCAGCGCCGGATGCAGCTCTGCCGGCAGTTCTTCCAATTGGCCGGCGCGGGCCGGCAGCGTCTCCCAAGCGGTGACGTTGGCCATAAAGCCTCCGTCCCGGCCCAGTTCGGCGATGACATCTCCGATGCTCATGATCGTTGCTGGTGGACTACTGCGGCTAGGCGGGCTTCTCGACTACCCCCTTGTTACACGCCAGTGATCCGGAAACCGCTGCCCTTCACCTTATTGCGGATGTTGATTCCGATGAGTACCGCTGTCAACCCTTCGCTGACGCTGCTGTTTAACAGCGGGCCGGCGTCAATACCCCGCATTCCTGCCGCCCGCGCCAAGTCTATCGCCGTCTGCTTTGCCTCTTTGTCGTCACCCGTCACGAGGATATCGCAGTTGACATTGTGTTCCAACTCCTTCAAATGGGTAGCACTGATATTCTGAAATGCAGCCACGACGCGCGCCTCCTCTCCCAGGAGTGCCTGTGCCTCTTCCGCCGCCGACCCACCCGGCGGACGCCATACACGGCTCACTCGCGGCGGCTTCAAAGGGACCACCACGCTCACTACCGTTTTTCCCTGACAACCCGCTCGGATCTGTTCCAGAATTCCGGTTTGCGAACTGTACGGGACGCTGAGGACGATCACATCCGCCGCGGCCGCCGCCCCTGCGTTGGAATCGCCGCTGATTCGCGCCGGGAGTTCAGGCGGCATCATCGACTTCAGTTCTGCCGCCGCGGCAACGGCTCGTTCACGGCTGCGACTTCCGATCAAGACCGAATATCCATCCGCCGCCCAGCGCAATGCCAGGCCCGATCCCTCCTCGCCCGTACCACCGATTACGGCGAGCGTTGGTTTGGTCATTGTGACCTCCTCTTTCTCAAAATAGTGGCGCCGGCCGTCACGGCTGCCAGAACCTCTCCCACGTCTCTTGCGCACGCTGCCGGCTGCGCGCGCTGATCTCCGCCTCATCCAGCGTCAGCAGTTGCCGATCGCGCATCAGCACGCGGCCATGACAGATAGTGCTGTTCACATGTCCACCGCTGATGCCGAACAGGATATGCCACGGCAGGTTGTCGCTGTTCAGAGGCGTCGTAGGGTGGTAGTCGAGCAGAATGAGGTCTGCGAAAGCGCCGGGGGTTAAAGTCCCAACTGGCTTGTCGAAAAAGGCGCCGGCCAGCCTGCGGTTATTGTAAACCGCCATTTCCAGCACCCTATCCGCGCCCAGCGTTCGCGGGTCGCCGCTGGTAACTTTGTGCAGCTGATCGGTCACCTTCATCTCCGCGAACATGTCATTGCTGAAACCGTCGTTGCCAAGTACGACCGGCATCTCTCCCCGCATCATAGCCGGCACATCAGCCGCGCCCACGGCGTTGTTCATGTTCGAACGGGGTTGATGCGATACAAATGTTCCCGTCTCCCTCAGCAACTCCATTTCCCAACTGTCGATATGAACGCAATGGGCAAATATGGTCTCTCCCCCTGTGATGCCGAACCCGTGCAATCTCTCCACCGTGCGTTTGCCGCTCCGGCTCAGGCTGTCCCAAGCATCAGCCTGGTGTTCGGCAACGTGAACATGAAACCGGTCGCTCTCCGCACGGCAGGCCTCCAGCGTCTCGTCCGAGAGTGTCATGCTGGCGTGTAAGCCAAAAGTGGCGGCCACACGCTCCGCCAGCGGCGTACCGCGCACCGCCTCCGCAAAGCGTATGTTCTCGCGAATCCCGGCCCGCGCCGCCTCGGGACCGTCCCGGTCCGTCACCTCGTAACAGAGCACCGACCGGAGCCCGATGGCGTCGACGGTCGCAGCGATTGCGTCCAGGCTCCCGTCGATCGCATTCTGGCTGGCGTGGTGGTCGATCAAAGTCGTCGTGCCGTTGCGGATGGCATCCACGAGACAGACCTCCGCCGAACTCTGCACGCCTCCCAGGTCCAGCGACCGGTCCAGCGGCCACCACAGTTTCCGCAGGATCTCGGGGAAATCCTTTGCCGGCTCCCCCGGGATATACATCCCCCTGGCAAATGCCCCGTAAAAGTGCGTATGAGCGCAGATCATGCCGGGCATCAGCAGTTTGCCTTGCGCATCCCATCGCTCGGCCTCAGGATAGCGGCCCAGCAAGATCCCGCTTTCCCGAACTTCCACAATCTCGTTGCCGCGCACATAGACGGCGCCATCTGTCAGGATTCGGTTGGAACTGTCAAAAGTGATAACGGTCGCGTTGTGAATGAGCATTCCCTACCTATCTCCCCCTGAACAGGATATCGAAGGGTGACCTGAAGTCAGTGAAACAATGCACCGTTGGCCACCAAAGTTTAGAAGTATACGGTTGCCCTTTGGAAACGCAAATGCTGGGACGGGCCCGCCACCGATTCCAGTCCAGGTGCGTCTACTGCGGGAACCCTTTCCCTTAGGGCCAGATTCAATCTCACAACGGCTCGCGGGTAGTACCACGCAGCGAGCCCGATTTTCGCAAACCGTGCGAACTCCTTATACTGAATTCTCTGAAACCGTACTAACCTCAGGGGAGCGCTTCGTGAGAATCTTGGTTACAGGCGGAGCAGGCTTTATCGGCAGCCACATCGTGCACTGGCTTCGCAAGGCCGGTTGCGAGGTCGTTGTAGCCGACAATCTGCGAACCGGCCAACGGGCCAATCTCCCCGACGACGTGCCGTTCTATGAAGTGGACATTCGCGATCAACTCGGCCTTGCTAATCTATTTGCGGCCGAACGTCCTCAGGCTGTGGTGCACCAGGCCGCCATGGCGAACGTACGTGAAAGTATGGAAGACCCCATCACCTATGCCGAGGTCAACACTATCGGTACCCTGCATCTCCTGGAATTGGTGAAAGACTACGACTGCTCCAAGTTCATTTTTGCAAGTACCGGCGGCGCAGTCTATGGAGAAGGCCGGCTGCCGAACGAGTCTGCTGTTAAAGGCGATGAGGAAGCCAGCCTGGACCCTAGTCACCCGACTCTGCCTTTCACCGAGGATAGCCCTCCACAGCCCATGGACAACTACGGCGCCAACAAGCTCAGTTGCGAGCACTACATCGAGCTGTACCATCAGAATTATGGCCTGCCCTACGTCATCCTGCGCTACGCCAACGTCTACGGTCCACGCCAAGATGTGAAGGGTGAGGCCGGAGTCGTTGCCATCTTCTCCGGTGCCATGCTGGCCGATCAAACCACCTACATTACCGGCGATGGCAGCCAGCAGCGTGACTTCGTATACGTAGACGATGTCGCCAGGGCCAACATTCTCGCTCTCAACGGTGATCTGACCGGCACCTACAACGTGGGCACAGGCCTTCCAACCGATATCAACACGCTGTACCGGCTGCTCGCGGACCTGACCGGGTACGGCCGCAAACCCGCCAATCGGCCCCGTCCCGCAGGCGAGGTGCGCGCTACCTGGTTGGATTGTTCCAAAGCCGGGAAGGAGTTAGGTTGGGAAGCGGAAATTGACCTCCGGGAGGGCCTGCGCCGCACCGTGGAGTGGGCCAGAAAGGCAGCGGCTACGGCCTAGCCGCAGTCTTGCCGCGCGATCTCCTGCCTTCCGTTCGCCGTCTATTGGGGATTCGATGCACGTCGTCGTCAGTGGCTGGTTCTGGGGACAACCCTACACCGGCAGCGGACAATATCTTCACAGGCTGTTGCCCCGTCTGGCGGCTCTGAATGCGCCGTCAAGGGAAAGAAACGCCGCAGACAAGCCGGGCCACCGTCAACCTCTCGACCAGGACCAAGAGGCAAACAACCTGGACCAAACCAGATTTACGCTGCTCCTTCCCGGCGAATCCGTGGACAGCGAATATTTCAGCGCGCTGGCCGCGTACCCTTCCCAGCTAACCGCCGTCGTTGCCCCGCCTCCTCCGCTCCCCCGCCAACTTGCAAAGTTCTACTGGGAACAGTTGACCGTGCCCCGCCGCGCCCGCAGTCTGGGCGCCGATCTACTGCTCGTCCCCTATTGGGCGGCTCCCCTGTGGCAACCTGCACCAACTGTCGTCACTGTCCACGACCTGATCCCCCTTCTTCTACCACCCTATCGCGGGGGATGGACGAACCGCCTCTATACCACTCTGGTCGCCAATTCGGCTCGGCGTTGTTCAGCCGTCTTGACCGTTAGCGAGGCCAGCAAACGGGACATTGTCCGTCATCTCGGCCTGCCAGATGAGCGCGTGGTAACGGTCTATCACGGCCCAAACAGGGACGACGACAGCGCGCAGCGTAGTGAAGTCGACGCCGCCCTCTCCCCCAGCCGGCAGATAGCGTGCAAGTACGCATTGCCAGAACGCTACTTTCTCTACCTGGGGGGCTTTGACGTGCGCAAAAACCTCTTGGGGATCGTGCGTGCCTATCGCCGATATCTCGACCTCGGCGGGGATCCAGCCGTAAAGCTGGTCGTGGCGGGCAAACCGCCGCAGACGCATACTCCTTTCTTCCCGGATCCAAAGCGGCTCGTCCGCCAACTCGAACTGACCGACTATGTGCGCTTCATCGGTTGGGTGGACGAGGAAGATAAGGAGCCGCTCTTCGCCGGCGCAACCGCCTTTCTCTTCCCAAGCTTGTATGAGGGATTCGGCATGATGCTGCTGGAGGCCATGGCCGCCGGCTCGCCGGTCATTACCAGTTCGGAGTGAGGCGGAACTCAAACTCCTCGCCGCTATTTGGTGTGTAGCAGACCTGGCGCATGTTCAGCGACGGGTGATCGCGCCCAAACTCCTCGGTGATCTGCCACAGTTCCGGGCTGTCCAGGAAAATTGACATCACTGCAGCGCAGGCCGCCACCGGGTTGGGCACCGATGTGTAGGCGGCCAGCCAGGCGCCCGCCGCTTCGGTGTATCGGCTCTCCGGATGTTCCTCTCCCAGCGTTTCCAGCAGCGACTCAGCCTCTGACCGCTGGTCGTTAAGCGTCAGAACCTGCACCAGCCGGAAGTTAGCCAGCCCCCTTAGCAGCGCCGTCTCCTCTTCGGGGTCCGTCCCCTGAACGCTGCATGGCTGCAGATTTGGCGTCTCCAGCGCATCCTTGTACAACTCAATAGCAGTCGCATAGCTCGCCCGGTTCCCCTCTGGCCCCGCCGATTGCAGCGCAATATTCGCCTCGATCAAACGCAGCCCCAGACAGTTGCTGGCTTCATTCGCACGGTCATAGGACCACGTGCGCCTACGCAGCGGCGAGCCGTCCATGCTGTACCAGATCTCCGTATGCGGTATAACCAGCCCCTTCTCCTCCCTGCCGCTGACACCGCCGCTGAACCAAAGACGACTGACACGAGGAAGATCAGATGACTCGTCTTCGACAATGTCAACCAAGACAGTGCCCTCGGCTACCGCGGCGCCCGGCCCAATCACGGACTGGTAGGCCGCCGTCTCGCTATTCCAGGTAATGGCTTCTACTGTCAGCAGACAAAACGTAGTGCAACGCTCCAACTGCCAGAATAACTCTGCCCGGCCGTCTCCGTTGGCATCACCAATCGCCAGAATGCCGGGTAGTCCCTCTATTTCCGGTGTGTAGACAGTCTCAAAGCTGCCGTCATCCTGCTGGTGCAAGATTAGAACAACACCGTCCGCCCCGCCCGGACCGTATCCATCATCGCTGACAACTGACGGCATCGCAATGACATCTTTCAGCCCATCCTGGTTCAGATCGTAGAATAGCAGTCCACCTCGGCCAGTGCCCAGCGCGTCACAGGCCTGTAGCCAAGCGTCAAGGAAAATCCTTAGCTTCAGAATTTCACCCTCCCGCCTCTCGCCGCCCGGATTTCCGTCCGAACTCTGCCCTGCGGTTAGTTCGTCGATGACCCCGGGAAGGGCCGTGAGATACTCTGCGACACTTTTTGGGCAGGGTGGCAGCCCTTCGGTCTCGGTCAGGCGTTGCTCAGGCTCTTCTTCCTGCTGTATTTCAAGGGACGGGCAGACGTCTTCGGCTGAAAATGTTGGATTGGCGTAACCGTATTCGGCCAGTATATTCACCACCTCAGGGTTCGCCTCAGCAAAATTTCTGACCGCCTCGCAGGCCGTCCTGGCATCCCCGCTCTGCCGGTACGCGGCTAACCACCGGACGCCCACCTCCGCATAGACTTGCCTCTCGTAAGTGGACGCAAGTCTCTCCACTCGTTCCGCGGCCAGTTCAGGTTTCAATTCATAGCCTGCAATCATAGCAAGGCGGAAGAGGGCAAAGCTACGCAATTCGGCAAGTTCGTTGCTCCGTTCCCCGCATGCCTGCAAGTTCTGGTTCTCAGCAGCATCGGTATAGAGCCACTGTGCCTTTTCGAGGTACAACTCGCTCGTCAAGGCGTGGTTGGCATCTATAACTGTATGGTAGAGGCAGAGACTAGGCATCATCCTTTCACTGCTCAAGGCGTAAGGTGCCCCGTCCGTGCTCGCCCATACAGCAAGCCGCGCTCGCTGCGGGCCGGCGCCGGCCCCGTCGTACTGGCCCCCTATCAGACGAATCTCATTGGGCCTGCCTGGCTTGTCGCTGGGGGTCAATGATACGCTGGCGCCAGCCATTGTAATCGTTCCCTTTGTCCAATCCCGCCATTCAATGCCATCCCAGCTGCGAACGTGCACCGTGACGAAGCAGGAATTCGGTCCGCAAACCGTATCCGTCCACGCAACGTCGGTCAGACCATCGGCGTTAATGTCCTGAGTTGCCAGCAGATCGATCGATCCGGTAGCGGCGATCTTGTAGCTGAGAGAGTGGCCCTCTCCCCCGTCGAGAATCACCAGTTCCTGCTGCTCCGTGCCAATCCCGCTCCCTCGTCCCGTAACTGCGCCGGTTCGACTCTCTTCTCCATTCGTGAATACGAGAACTGCGTCATTCACGTTATCGGAAGTGAGATCGGCGTTGACCAGAGTGCGAAATTCGGCTCCGCAATCCGCCAGAAATGAGGTCAGCTGTGCGTGGCGGTTGGACGTTGGAATCCTGAAGAGGTCGGCCAAAGTCTGGCTAAGTCCATCTTGCGTGTCCGGACAAGGGGGAAGGGTCACAATCCTGGGCAAAGGAAGGCTGATGCGGGGCATGAAAAAGGGTTCCGGCTCACCGTCCGTCGAGAGAATGGACAGGATATCCAGGACCGGCGTCGGCGTAACGAGAGGAGATGGTCTTTCTGCCGACGCTTCGACCTGCCCCTCTCCCTGTGTTTCGGCTGGCGCGACAGTCGGCACTGGGGTCGGCACGCCTGTCGGAGTTACAAGGCCCGCCGGGATCAGGAGCCTCTCGCCTACAAGCAGCGATTCGTTGGGACGTACTGATTTAGGATTCGCCGCCTGCAATAGATTGACGGGCACGCCAAACTTCTCAGCCACTGAGATCCAGCCTTCTCCCCGTTGGACGATGTAAAACTCCTCGTCGCCATCCGGACTCCATGGGACAAAGAGGCTTTCGCCAACAATCAGCCATCCGTTCGGACGCACGGAATCCGGGTTTGCCTCCTGCAGTTGGCTCACCGTCAATCCGACGCGCTGCGCCACCAGAGGCCAGCTGTCGCCTGGCTGCACGATGTATGTATAGCCGCCCTCTTGAGCCGAAACAGAAACGAACTGCAACAGGCAAAGTAGCGCTATCAACAAGAATACAAACCGTATCCCCAACCTCATCAAACTCTCCCGCGCCCTCTAACAGCAATTTCCTCTTTGTTGCAAATGCTGATTAATCCCGAACCAAAATGCTCCACATCGGACGCCCCTTGAATTTTTGGAGCGGCGCCGGCCGCTTCACAGGGGAAAGTATCTTTGCCCGTCCGTGATCTCCATCAATCCTAGCAACAAATCGCGAACGAATGTCGCCTCTAACCGTGAACTATCTTCCACGCTACAGGTCGGCACGTTCCTTTTATGTCCAGAGAACGGCATCACGGATCCCGGCGACAGAAAAACCCACGGCGACATTCGTGGATGTGCCAATCAGTATACTTCGTGTCAAATTCGTGTACAAGCAAAATGCCGCTATTTCCTGACAGATTCCGCCCACCGAGAAGTCACGGCCCACCGGAGATGCCGATCCGGCGTTCTAACAGGAAAGTACCTTTCACTGTACCGCATCATGATAGTGGGTGCAAAGACGGAGTCTGCGGTGGCGTAACCTGTTTTCTCCTCTGTTTTCAAGCTCAGATTGGCAGGACTCTCAGTCTACGGGTAGAATTCAGCGATGAAGTCGATTATGACGATCGAACTGACACAAATAGCCGCCAGCGGCGAAGCCTTTGGCCGCGACGAGGATGGCCGGGCAGTCTTCGTCCCCGACGCAGTCCCAGGAGAAACGGTCGAAGTCGAAACCGCCGCAGAAGCAAAACGCTGGCGACGCGGTGTCCTTCGAAGAGTCGTGACAGCCAGCCCGGATCGCGTCGAGGCGCCTTGTCCCCACTTCGGTCCCGGGCATCCTGTGACGTCTGCTGAGGGCCAACCCCTCAATCCGTCTTGGCAGCGCGCCGGTTGCGCCGGATGTCAGTGGCAACATATAGACTACGAACGTCAGCTGTCTCTGAAAAGGGAGATAGTCGTCAACGTCCTGGCCCGCGAAGCACGCCCTGGAAATACTCGCCAGAAGAGCCGGCAGATCACCGAACATCTGGTGGCGGACGTTATAGCCATTGGCACACGCGCAGGCAATGAGTCCGATGACGCGCCACCTGTGCTCGACTTCGGCTTCCGCACGCAGATGCAATTTGGTTGGGCAGACTCCCAACATCTCACCCTGGCCGGCCGCGACCAAAGACCGATGGCCGTCGATGCCTGTCTTCTCCACCACTCGCAGCTGGCCGAACTTTTCGCAGGATTTCGTAGCGATCGAGGAGGCAGTGAACGAGTACATGATGAGGACCTTTCTCCCCAACCCGGGACCCCCGCCGTCAACCGCGTGACGCTCGCCGTAGGCGGTACAGCCGATTCTTTGAGTGATTCTGCCAAGGGCGTACTCATTCTGCACAGCGAAAAAGACAATCCACCCAACCTGGAGCTGGACCTTCCGGTGAACGTTTTCTTCCTTCACGAGGCTGATGACCCTTCGCTGGAGTTGCTCGTGGGCGACTGGGGCTACAGCCTGCAAGTAGGGGATTATCAACTCATCTCTTATCCACCGATTAGCCGCAGCGCCTGCGACGGCCACCTGATGGCAGACGAAGTCCTGGCTGCCGTGGCGGCTGAATTGCTCGAATTGAAGGCCTACGAACACCTTCTCGAACTGTGGCCCGGCATCGGTGCTCGCGCCGCCATCCTGTCCGAACAGGTCGCCACGATCGTGGCCGTGGAAGAGGCAGAACTGCCCGCAGCCGCTCTGCAAGCCAATCTGGAAGAGTTCGACAATGCCGACGCCTGGCATGGGGAGATGCTACCCACGATACGAAAGCTGCGTCGCGGTCGATACCATTTTGACGCCGCACTGCTCGCGCCGCCCGGCGGCCAAATCGAGCCAGAACTGTTTTCCCTGCTCACCCGCATGCGAATCCGTCGCTGTGCCCTCATCACTGACGAACCGGCGCGCTTGGCGCGGGCGCTCGCCGCCTTGGAAGAAGAGGGGTATCATCTGGCGGCCGTCCAGCCGGTCGATCTTCAGCCCCATCAGCCAGGTTCGACGCTTGTTGCTCGCTTTGACAGAAAGTAAGTTGAAGTAGCCAGTTAGAGGAAGCGGGATGCCGCAATCCGCATCGACACAAGGTGGGATAAAGGACAGATGAGCGATACAATCGAGATCCGCACCCTCACATCAGTTGAAGACTGTCGCCGCGTACAGGTGGTCCAGGATCTTGTCTGGGGAGGCGGGCATGGCGACACAATGTCGATTCATGTATTGGTCACGCAGTCCAAAAGCGGCGGTCTGCTGCAGGGCGCATTCGTCGACCGGGGAGCCGAGGACACGGAGGGGCTGATCGGCTTTTCTTTCGGCTGGCCGGCCTTTGGATATGACGCCGCTGGCGAGCGAATGCTCCAGTTTCGCAGCCATATCATGGGTGTCCTGCCCGCATGGCACGGCCGCGGCATTGGGCTGCGTCTAAAGCTGTCCCAAAGGGAGGAGCTGCTGAGTCAGGGCTGGACCAACTGGGTTTCGTGGACTTTCGACCCGCTGCAGAGGGTGAACGGGCGCCTCAATATCAGCCGGCTCGGCGGCATCAGTTCCACCTACCTGCGCAACGTCTACGGCGAAATGACGGACAGCCTCAACGCCGGTATGCCAACTGACCGGTTTCAGGTGGACTGGTATCTGGACAGCCCTCGCGTTCAAAGAGCTCTCAACGCCGACCGCCCGACACCGGAATGCCCCACTGGTTCTCTGCAGCGCGCACGTACCCGTTCGTCTGGCGACAGCCATCCGCGAGCCCCTCTCGGGCCTCCGCCCCCACCCGATGGCCGCCCCTACGCACTTCCCCTGCCCGACAATGTCGGCGCATTGCGTCGCGCTGGGGGCACACTTCTTTTTGATTGGCGCTACTTCGTGCGTCAAGCCGCAGAGAGCTGTTTGGGCGCTGGTTATGCTCTGGTGGGCTGCACACTGATTGAAAGTGAGTGGCACTACATCTTCGAGATGCAGGACTGAGCTCCTTTCACACGCTTTGCAACAGGTAAGCCCTTTATGACGCTGGCAACCACTGCAAACCCACAGCTCGACCGGCGGCCAACTTTCTGTAAATTGTTGACTCATTCCACTGATTTCGGTATACTCTCTCTGCCTGTAATGTTTGAGAACTGTCTGACCCGTGATTTGAGTAGCTCTCATTGTCAACATGATCTACGATTGACACCGTGCCAAGGGCGCGGCGGTCAAACATGACTATCAAGAGGATTAAGAGTTGCAGTAGGAACTCAAAGTGAGTCACATATTCTGACCTTCACGAACACAGAAAGGATTCCACATGTTTCAGGAAGCCATTGCCAAGCTCATCGCCAGGACCGCGGTCGATACCGCCAGTGCTCACTGTGACGGCCCTTGCGGCGTCTATGACCCGGCCTCCGCACGCATCGCCGCCGAAGCGGCCCTTTCGATGACCCAAAAGATCATCGACCTTGGCCCGGCAGAGTCCGCCGACCACAACACCTATGGCCGCTTCGTTACGATTAAGGAACAGCAGGCACACTTGGCTAAGGAGGAGTTGCTCATCCTCTGGACCGACTACTTCAAGCCGGAGCACTTGGAGCAATACCCGGATCTGCATGATAAGTTCTGGAATGCTGCCAAGCTTTGCTCGGCCGTAAAGCAGGGCGTGGATGTCGATGCAGCCAATGATCTGATGGCGGCCATCGAGGATATCCACAACGTCTACTGGGCCACCAAGGGCCGGGACGTAGCCTACTACGTGGCTGCCTGATCCTGGCACACCAGAACCGGTCTGACCACGCAGACCGATCACAACGTATACCAAGAGACAGCGGCCGGATCCGCAACTGGATCCGGTCTCTCTTTTGGAAAGGGAAATGGAAGTGGAGGTGCCCCGGAGCGGCTGGAGGGAGATGGCGCTGTGGCTGATCCGCAGGCGTCGGCTCTTTCGCGTGACCGGTGACTCGATGACGCCGACCCTTATGTCCGGCGCCGTGGTGATGCTGGATCCCCAAGCTTATCGCCGGCAGATGCCGCAAGAGCATGAGATTGTCGTCGTACGCCACCCCCGCCAAGCCGAGCTCCAAATTGTCAAACGGGTGGCAGCAGTAATCGAGAGCCTTACCGAAAGCGGGTCCCCAACAATTCTGCTCATTCTTGCCAGCGAAAACGCCGTGGCCGGATCCGACAGCCGTACATTCGGGCCGGTCGGATTGGACCTGGTGCTGGGCAAGGTCGTCAGCCGCCTGCTCTGACATCGGCAGAGCCTAGCCAGCCCAGGGCATGCCTCCCCAGTATCATTTTCAATCTTGAGTTTTACCGGCGCTGGCGGGGATCGAGCGCGTCGCGCAGGCCGTCGCCTATGAAGTTGATGCTGAGAATAGTGAGGGAAATGAACATGCCCGGCCAGATGACCAGCCAGGGATTCTGGGTGATGAAATCCTTGTTTTCGAAGAGGAGGCGCCCCCACGTAGGCACGTTGGAAGGAAAGCCAAGGCCGAGGAATGAAAGCGCAGACTCGGTAAGAATCGCTGCAGCCACACCCAGTGTTGCAGACACTATAATCGGGCTCAGGACATTTGGAAGGATGTGCTGCCAAAGGATCACAGGCTCGCGCGTCCCCACACTGACCGCAGCCTCAACGAATTCCTTCTCTTTGATTGACAACACCGAACCACGCACGACACGGGCAGTCGGCATCCAACCCAAAATACCGATGACAAGCACCACGAGCAGGAAGATGCCAAGTTCAGGGCCCAACAGTGCCTTGAGCGAATCACGAAACAGCATGATGATGACCAGCAGCAAGGGCAGGCTCGGTAAAGCCAGCATCAGGTCGGTGAAGCGCATGAGCGGATTGTCCAGCCGGCGGAAAAAACCGGATAGAACGCCGACCAGCGTGCCAAAGGTGATGGAGACGAACATGGCGACAACACCGACCGCCAGCGAGATGCGCCCGCCGAACAGGTTGCGCGCCAGTGTGTCCCGCCCCAGATCGTCTGTGCCCATCGGATACTTCACCGAAGGGGGTTGGTTGATCGAGTCAATGTCATCGACGATGAAGCTGTATTCCGGGTCTACCGTGTAGATGAGAGGACCGGCGAGGACGCCAATTACAAGCAGCACGAGTACGACTACGCCGACATTTGCCAGATTGTGGCGACGAAAGCGCAGCCATACATCCCCCCACAAGGTACGATGCTGGCGTTGCGGAAGTTCTGAGGCGAGGTTCTCAGCGGATGCCGTTTCCGTGCCTACGGCCATTTTCGCTCCTGCGGCCAGCAGTCAAAGAAGCCTGGCCTGGAAACTCAGTGAAATGTCGCCACTGCATTCTAGCTGTACCGGATACGCGGGTCGAGAATTCCGTAGATGACATCGGCAATAAGATTGAAAGCAACAATTAAGCAGGCAAAGATAAAGGTGACCGTCTGTACCAAAGGAATATCGTTCAACTGAATCGCGCCGATCAGGAGCGCCCCCAGGCCGTTTACGCGGAAAATCTGTTCAGTGATGATTGCGCCGCTGAATATTGCGGGGATGCCCAACGCGATGAGGGTAACAACAGGGATCAGGCTGTTGCGCAAGATGTGGCGAATTACGACATATCTCTCTCTAAATCCCTTGGCCGTCGCCGTTCGGACGTAGTCCATAGGAATGTTGTCGAGCATCGACGAGCGTGTAAAGCGGGCCAGGATCGCGGCCTGGAAAAAACCGAGAACCGCCACCGGCATTGCGCTTTGCCTCAACTGCTCGACAAAACTGT
>JAPPKG010000315.1:0-3470 GCA_026914085.1 Caldilineaceae bacterium
CCCCCCCCCCCCGCCCCCCCACCCCCACCACCCCCCCCCCCTGGGGGGGGGGGGGGTGGTGGGGGGGGGGGGGGGGGGGGGGGCCCCCCCCCCCACAAGGGAGGGCCAAAGGCCCGACCGCCCAAAAGATAAAAGATTGAGTGAAGAGGGTTGAGTAAAGAGAATACTTCGTTAACCTCGTTCAACCTCGACCACTGATTAGGGCTTAGTAGTTACGGCATTTTTGAAAGGACAGGACTTTGGATATCAACTGGTACGGCTTCTCCTGCTTTCGTCTACGAGAGCGCGGCGTCACTGCAATCTGTGATCCCTTAAACCGGAAGGCGACGGGCATTCAGCTGCCCAGGATTCGAGCCGACATTGTGACTATCAGCAGCAGTTCGTCGGCCCTTGCTAAAGGCACAGACGGCGTCAGCGGCGAGCCGAAGATCCTGCGAGGTCCCGGTGACTACGAAGTCAAACAGGTACTCGTGACCGGCCTGCCGACCTCTCAGAACGGCACACGCAACGTTGCTTTTTTCCTGGATTTCGCCGGCCTCACGGTCGGCCATCTGGGAGAGTTGGGGCAGGTTCCGGCCAGCGCCGGCGGGGAGGAGTTGGGTGATATCGACGTACTGCTGGCGCCGGTGAGCGGACCGCACATACCGGACGTTTCCCGCATCGCCGAAGTGATCAGTCAACTGGACCCGCGCATCGTTGTGCCGATGCAATACAGCGACGAAGGTATACGCAGCGAGCAATCGGAATCGCTTGAACCTGTCGATCGCTTTCTCAAGGAGTTGGGCATCAGCGACCCGGAAGTAACGGAAACCCTCAAGCTGACGAAGAGCGGCCTGCCGGAAGAGACACAGGTGGTGCTTCTGCGCCCGACAGGAGCGGCCCGCCCCGGTTAATCGCAGTTAGTGGTTGCCTGCAACTGTGCGTGACGCTATCGACAATCCCTCTAATTGCCCCCGGCAGAGGTGCGCCAGCTGAACCTCTGCTGCAACCAGACCTTCAACAGGACAGGACGAAGTCGACGCCAGTTGTTCTTCAGCTCGTAGCGGACTTCGTCCTCGAAATGCTCCGAGCGCGGCGCGTAGCGGAACTGAACGTAGATTTCAATGATGCGCCGGATGAACGGGATGCCCTGGGGAAGACCTTCTGCCAGCAGCGCCTCTCGTTCATAGGGTGTCATCGCCTGCTCGACGGGCGCCTGTCGAGCTACTTCGCCTGAGACCAGTCGCAAGGATGGGCCGTCCTGCGAGTTCGGTGGATCCTGCGTCTGCCGCGAGCGCAGGGGCATTTTCAGCCGCGCAGTCCAATTCAGCAACCGTTCGTAGTAGATCTGCGGCTCCTGCATGAAGGCCTTGGGACCCTGATACATGCGCCGCCGTAGAAGCCAAACACCTGCGATCAGTGTCAGAACGACGAGGATGAAGCTGGTTGTGACGACGGGTGTTCGAGTTGGGAGTCCGCCGATGCCGGTGACGGGCCCGGCAATGTCCTGGGGGAACTCCTCTTCAAAATCAAACGCGTCGTCAAACAGAAAGTCCTCGTCCTCGGGCATGATCTCATCCATACCCGGAATCAGGCCGCTGTCCTGAAGTTCTACGCCGGAGGGGCGATCGAGAATACTCTCGCCGGCGGTGGGCTCGAACTCGATCCAGCCATATTGTGGAAAGTAGACTTCGACCCAGGTATGCGCGTCCCGTTCCGTAACCAGATAGGTGCCGATCTCAGGGTCGTAAGTTCCCTCGGCGTAGCCGCTGGCCGCGCGTGCGGGAATCCCCTGGCTGCGCAGCATGGCCGCCATGGCCGAAGCGTAGTAATCGCAGTAGCCGCTCTGGATGTCGAAGAGGAAATACTCAAGCGGGTCCTGATCTGGGGCTGGAGCCTTGATCCCTTCGTCGTAGGCAAAGGTACGCAGGAATCGCTCCAGGGCTTTGACTTTGTCGTAGGTTGTGGACTCGCCGGCCATAACCTGCTCAGCCAACTCTGCTACCCGCGGTGAGAAAGTGATGGGAAGTTGAAGGTAGCGGGTAAGATCTTGTGTCGGATATTCGACAAGTCCGGCTTCACGCAGCTCGCGTATTGTGACATTAGTCTGGCTGCTGATGACCCGGTAACTTTCGCCCGCCTCCAGCGTTATCCTGGAGCGCGCCCACGTAAGTTCGCTGTCCCTTCGACCGCGTGAGGCCGAATCGGCCGGGTCAACGTAGTCAAGCGGCTGCTGAAGCGCGGCCAGCGGAATGCTTGCCTGCACAACGTCCGGCATGGCCAGGAGGATGTTTCCGGTGGGAGTTCGAATCGTGACGGTTTGAGTGACCGGCGAGCGGGCAGTCCACTCCCTCGCCGGGATGGGCTGATTCGACCGGTATGTATTCTCGCCCTCGGCGGTGTTGATCCACTGCCGGCCGGTGAAGCGGTCGAAAGCGACGGCGCGCCAGTAGCGCCCGGTTGGCGCCTCCACCTCCATGATCAGGCGGTCGCTTACGGTGCGTTCACCGCCCAAGGTCAAGGTACGGCCAAAACCTGTCTGGACCGGCCGGGTCTGTCGATTCAAACCCTGGTAGAGGCGGTTCCACTCCTGCATTGCCGCCTCCCAGCGCATGTTGACGGGCTGCAGCAGGTCGTGGAAGGGGAGACTGCGCCCCATGTTGGGTGCGATAAACGCGAGGGCGATCACGGCCATGGTGTACATGAAGCCGGAGCGCATGAAATCGAAGTTGATGTCTTCGCTGAAATAGATGCTCTGGGAGCGCCAGCGCTGGCGGTGGTCGACAAGCGTGGTCCAGGCCAGGAGCAGCAGTGCGACAATGCAGTAGGCAACGAGGAACCCCATCACCGACACGGGCGCGTAGTGGGTATTGACCAGGAGCGCGATGCCGGCCATAAGGACGCCCCGCCAGACGTGGCCGTGCCGAAAGACAGACCAGACACCCAGGTAGGTGAGCCACCAGACGAGAAAGCCGATTTCAAAGATGAAGACGACGTTGTCGTTGCTGGCCTGCCGGTTAATGGCGGCTTCGATCCATTCCAGCCAGCGCTCAAGAAGGAAATAGGCGCGGGCTTGCAGGACGGGGATGCCCCTCTCAATGAAGGCCTGGACACGCTGTTCATCCTCCACGAGAAAGGTCATCAGGAAGAACACCCACGCCAAACCGGTGGCAAAGCTGTGGGAAAGCATGAAGAAGCTGTCAAAGCGGCTGAAGGAGATCAGGGCGCCCATGGTCAGCGCGCCCAGAACGACAGCAACCAGCATGCTCATGCTCATGGCGCTGGTCCAGCCGGCATTACTGAGCGAGAGCGCCAGGATGACATAGATGAATCCGAGCAGCAGCAGTGTGACCAACCGTCCCTCACGGAAATAGGCTAAGGGGGATTGGGACTGATCGTCAGATCCCACATGGGCGTCCACCAGAGAAGCGGCTGTCTCCTCCGAGGCGGCGGGGACGAACTCTGATGCACCGGTGTCGGCGGCCGTACCG
>JAPPKG010000415.1:0-3463 GCA_026914085.1 Caldilineaceae bacterium
GTGCGGACATCAACGCAGCCGATGGCTTCGGCGGCAATACGCCCCTTCATGAAGCAGTGAAGAAAGGCGACGTGGAGATCGTGAAGATCCTGGTCGCTGCCGGCGCGGATGTCGAGGCAAAGGGCTATTTTGATCGTACGCCCCTCAGTCTTGCGGCCGAGGAAGGCGCAACAGAGATTATGCGCATACTGCTGGGCCTGGGCGAGAGCACAGATACGTCTGGGGAATAGGTACTCGCGGCGCCGGATGATCCACGAACTAAACAGAGGAGGGTCTCCCTGCGCCGATGAACAGCGCCTTTTCATGGTCCTCACCTGCAAAGATGCAGGCCCTTGTCAGCATCGAATTCTCCGTCGGACTCACCTTTGCCAAGATCGGGGAAGGCAGCCAGCCGCGGCTCCAGTTCATGAGTACGGCCCGGCATCGGGTGAATACGAGCTGTATCTCACTGCGGTCTCGGGGACAGACTTCTACACGCTCTCCGTCACCATTGAAGCGTAGTCACGCTAACCAACAGAATCGCCCGCTCACTTTGGACGCCGAGCTCAGCAGCGTCTACTGCGACAGCCTCTTCGGCGAAGATCGCCGATAGGGCGCGGGCGGCGAAGCGATTTTCTGCGATGAGCCGGCCCTTCAGGTACATGGTGAACCGCTCCAACACACTGCTTAGCTCGCGCTCGGTATATGGGGACCAGTATACATAACTCCTTTGCTGTCCAGGCAGGCCCTCAGGGAGGGTAGAGATGAACTGTTTTAGCTGTGGGCGTGAAGTTTCGTCAGGAGACAACACTTGCCCCCATTGCGATGCCGACCTGGGATACGCCGGCGTCTGGTCCGAATCCAAGTCGTCAGAAGGCGACGATTTGCATGGCGTCATTGCCGGTCTGCAGTCGCAGATCAGCCGGTTGCAAGCGCAGATGATCCGGCAGGGGCAGCGCATCGACGCTCTCGAAAACGCCTCCCCAGACCTTACCCCAGAAAGACCGCCCTCAGAGGCGACGAGCCAGACAGCCGGCCCGGTCGAAGCGCCTGCAGGCACCGCACAGGCGCCCGCTGCTCAGCAGCCGGCCTCGACCACAGCGCCTCCCGCTGATGAGAAGAGAACCCCGTCCTCCCGCGACTGGGAATGGTTGGTAGGGGGCAACTGGCTAGCCCGCGTCGGCATCCTGGCGCTGATCATCGGGATTGGCTTTTTTCTTAAACTGGCCTTCGACAATGACTGGATTGGGGAGACTGGGCGGGTAGTCTTGGGACTCTTGGTTGGGGCAGCCCTACTCGGCGGCGGCGAGCTCTGGGCTCGCAGGTATCCGGCGTGGGCCCAGGCGGTCACGGGTGGCGGTCTAGCCATCTTGTACCTAACCATATACGCCGCCCACGTTCTCTATTTTCTGGTCCCGGCAACGACTGCCCTGGCACTATCCAGCCTTGTGACCCTGGCCGCTGCCGCTCTGGCGCTGCGCCATGATGCGCGGGCCGTTGCCGTCCTCGGGATTCTGGGCGGGTTCGCCACGCCACTGTTCCTGGCCGACAGATTGCCGGGGCATTGGGAGATACTCGCCTACGTGCTGATGCTGGATCTGGGCGTCCTGGCCCTCGCCGTCGCCCGCAACTGGCGCTGGTTCACCCTGCTGGCCCTGCTCGGTTCCCTGGCGCTCTTCGGATTCTGGTATGAGGAGCTGAACCCCGACCTGGTGCTAGCCCAGGTGGGCATCACTCTCATATTCCTGATATTCGTGGCGGCGACGACACTGTTTCACCTGTTCTGGCGCCGCCCCCCGAAGTTCCTCGACCAGTGCCTGATCGTGTTGAACGGGATGGCTTACTTCGGAATCAGCTACGGCATACTGCACGAAGAGTACCGCGCCTGGATAGGCGGGTTCACCTTGCTGCTGGCCTTGTTCTACGGCATCTTGGGGTTCGGGATTCTGGCCCAGTACCGGGAACAGGTGCGGCTCAGTCTCTTTACCCTGGGAATGGCCCTGGCCTTTCTGACCATAACCGTTCCCGTGCAGGTTGACGGCCCCTGGGTCACCATACTCTGGGCGGCGCAGATGGTCGTACTGGTCTGGCTGTCCTTCTTACTGGGCATGCCACAACTGCGCTGGGCGGCTCTCGTCATCCTCGCCCTGGTTTCCATCCAGCTGATCGTAAGCTATTTCGCGCCGATTCTCTTCCATCAGCTTATAGGCTACTTCATCACGCCCGACTGGGAGACAACCTTTTTCGGTGAGGACCGCACCTACTGGCCGTTGGTGAACCGGCGTTTCATGGCGCCTGCCGCCGCAATCGCCGCGATCTTCCTGTCGGCCTATTTCACGCAGCGTTGGGGAGACCGGTCTGCATCGCCCGGGGACGCTATTGTCGCTTCGATTCTGCTGGTCACGGGTAACGGCCTGACGCTGGTCGCGCTCAGCACAGAGTTGATAGACGCGGTGAACCGGGGCTTCTTCGCCATTGCTCCGGAAAGCGCCGGCAATGTGATCAGCCTGTCTTTGAGCGCGTTGTGGGCCCTGTACGCGGCGGCGCTGATTGTCCTGGGTATCATGCGCAGCAGTCGCTGGCCGCGGCTGGCCGGGTTGGGGCTGCTGGCAGTGCCAGTCGCCAAGCTTTTCCTCTACGACGCCTTCAGCCTGGGACTGGCATACCGAGTGACCGCTTTCATCGGTCTGGGCGTTCTGCTTGTCGTCGGCGGGTTCCTGTACCAGCGCCACGGCAGGGTAATTCGAGGATTTCTGCTGGAGTGAGTCCGGATCGTGTCGGTCTGCCCGCCCTGCGCTCGACAGAATCTGCCAGTCACAAAGACACCCAGACATTCAGCACTAGCGTGCTGGGACAGCTCGACAGAGGGCAGTCGCCACTGACTCGCTCCAGGTCCATGTATGCCCGGGCTTCGTAGCGGGTGGCAAGTCGTTCAGTATGCCGTCAGGCAGCAGCCCCGCTCCAGCTCAAGGAGATGGCCCGGCGCAGACGTACTTCAAGCAGGCAGACGCCTGCATCGTGTACGACCCGGACATGGCCAACCAGTTTCCTGACGACGCCGGTGATGCAGAAAAGGACAGCGACGGTTTCCGCCTGTTCGACGGCGGCAGCGGGGATACACTGTGCTTCGTTATCGGGGGGACGGCACAGCCGGGGACCACGAGCGAAGATACGTCCCAGGAAGTGATCAAGTCCTCTGCGGTGGTGGGCGTCAAAGGGGGCGTACAAGGTCTCTGAGCCCTTATTTTTCGAGGAACAGCACGGTGTCAAAGAGATTGAAGCGGATTGGAGGGGCGGAGACTGCACGGTTGTACCGCTGGTCAACCCGACCATCCTCAGGTGTGAGCAGCCGGACCGCCCAAGAGACAGGAAGTGAAGAAGGGAGAGAGATGACACCCTTGCTCACCTCAGCGTAGTTTCCAGTTTTTGTGTAACTACTAAGCCTGAATGGTGTCAGGGATGAATGGTTGGTCAAGGAAGGCGT
>JAPPKG010000571.1:0-3445 GCA_026914085.1 Caldilineaceae bacterium
ACAGGCGTCACCACTCTTGAATGGCAGGTCCCCAATGGACTCGCCCCGCAACCCGCTGGGCAAGCGCATATGACTGTGCGCGCCGGGCCCAACACCGACCCACTCCTGGTTGCGCCAGTAAAGCAAATTGTGCCGGCACACATAGCCCGCCCCCCGTGCCCAGTTTGACACCTCGTACTGTTCGTATCCGGCCTCCCCCATGCGGCTCATCGCAGTTTCATACATCTCTGCTGCCATGTCATCGTCCTGCGCCGGCGTCTGTCCGGTCTCCACCCAGTGCGCCAGCGGCGTATCCGGCTCGACGATTAAGCTGTATAGGCTGACATGCCGAGGCGCCAGATCCAGTGCTTTGTCCAAACTGTCATGCCAGGCCGTCACCGACTGCCGCGGCAACCCAAACATGAAGTCAAGATTGATGTTGGCAAAGCCCGCGTCCACCGCCGCCTCATAGGCGCGCAAGGCATCCTCCGCGTCGTGGATGCGGCCCAGAAAGCCCAGCTCCTCCTCCTGAAAGCTCTGCACCCCCATGCTCAGCCGGTTCACGCCCAAGCTGTGCAGCAGCGCGAACTGCCCCCGGTCCTCGATGCCCGGATTAGCCTCGCAGCTGATCTCAACGTCGGCCGCCAGCGCGAACCGGTCGTGGACCAGCTCCAGAATACATTTCAACTGGCCCGAATTGAGCACAGTTGGGGTGCCGCCGCCAAGGAAGACTGTGTGCACGGTGCGCCCCGCAAGGCGCGCCGCCCACCGGCCCATCTCCCGGCAAAGAGCCTGAGTATACGTTTCGTACAGTGGTTCAAGACGGGCGTAGGTATTGAAATCGCAATAGGGGCATTTGCGGGCGCAAAATGGTATGTGGATGTACAGGCCCAATGGCTCTTCGCCGGTTGCTGAAAAGGCAGGAACTGCAAACTGGCTGGATTCCTGCTCCCGGCCGCTTTGAACCACGCCCGCAGCGGAGCTGTTCAAGGAGTTCGGCATGACGACGCCGGCTTCAGGTACCTTCGCCTCCTCTTCCTCTGCGCGGTGCTTTGAATATGCCGGACGCAATGCAGCCAAGTCGTTCATCAGCCCTGAGTCGTCGCTCCTTGGGCGCGCAGAATACGAAGAGGAACGACAAGAGAGGGTACCTCGCCTTTCACTCCCCGCCCTTACGGTCAGGGATTCTCCAACCGGAACCCGTGGCCGCGCACTGTTACAATGAAGTTGGATCTTTCGTCGTGCTCGTTGAGCCGTTCCCGCAACCGCCGCACAAGAGCGTCGATGGCCTGCTTACTGACACCCGCCCCGCTGGTCTCCGGCCAGACCGCCTGCACGATCTGTTCGCGAGTCATCACGCCGCCCCCCTCATGCCAGAGGGCACTCAGCAGCCGGTACTGATGCAGACTCAAAGGAGGTTCCAGCAGCGAGCCGTTCAGCCACACCTGTCGTGTCTCTTCTTCAATGCGTAACCCTGATTCCGACTGCGCATCGCTATCGCTGGAGTCCAGCGTCAGGGGCGTGGTCGCCTCGTCGTCGACAAACGACAGCTTGAATCGCAGCGCGATCTGCACCTCGTCACCATCTGACAGACTATGCGACCCGTCGGCAATGTCCATGCCATTGACATGGGTTCCGTTCTTGCTGCCCAGGTCCTCAATCGAATAACCAAAACCGTCCCAGAATATGCGCGCGTGGTTCCGGCTTACCTGGCGGTCCGGCAGCGTAACGTGGCATTCTTCGTGGCGCCCGATGATCAGCGGCGTGGTACGGCTCAGGGGCCAGCCCTGGCCGGTTTGATTGCCGTGGCGCAGGATCAGCATTGCCGTCTCACGTTGCCTGTCGACGGGTCGAACCCTCCGTGTCTCTACAAACTGTTGTTCAGCGTTGGGGCCCTCTTGCGTCATTTCCTTCCCTCGTTAAAATAGCATGCAAGGTAAAGTTTTAACGTCACTTGCATATTACTCAGTCTATTATTATAGTATGATTCCCTGTGTGCGAGCCCCCAACGATCGTGGCAACAACTCTTCAGTAAACTTGGCGTAATGATGACGAGGGAGAAATTCATTATATCGAAGCGGTTTACATCCGTCAACCACTTTTTCAAAATAGCCGCATAGCTCGGCTGTAGAATACGAACTCGTTGACGCACCGTCGCGCCAAATTCAGCGTTCTGCCGCAACGCTCAGCGGCCACGCCTCACCAACGGGCGCGCAGCGGGCGGCAGCTTTCTTCCTCCGGAAAATCAGCAGAGGTGTCTTTTGGCTACAGTTTTGGATTCAGATTCAATCCTGCGCGGGCGTTATGAAATCGTTCGCCTTGTAGGTCAAGGTGGAATGGGTGCAGTTTACCAGGCAAACGATCTGCGCCTGGACGGTCGAGTCTGCGCGATCAAAGAAATCCTGCCTGCCCTCCTCATCGACCAGCGCGGGCCCGAACTGGACTTGGGTCAGACGATCGAACAGTTCTACCAGGAGGCCAGCGTCCTCGCCCGGCTCGATCATCCCAACCTCCCCAAAGTCTCCGACTACTTCTCCGTAGATGGCCGCGAGTACCTGGTCATGGATTTCATCGAAGGCCGTGATCTGCAAGAAATCGTAAATGAAGCCATTCGACAGAATAAACACCTCTCCGAAGCCCAGGTCCTCCTCTGGGCCACACAACTCCTGGACGCCTTGGAATATCTGCACAGCCAGGACCCGCCCGTGCTCCACCGAGACATCAAGCCGGGTAACATAAAGATCACGCCCGAAAATAGACTGAAACTGGTTGACTTCGGCCTCGTTAAAGTGCTGCAACCGGACGACGCTCGCACCGTGACCGTCGTCCAGGGGCGGGGCACCGTTGCCTATACCCCTCTCGAACAGTATGGCGGCGACACCGGCCACACAGATGTCCGCTCCGACATCTACAGCGTCGGCGCCACGCTCTATCACCTGCTCGCCGGCACGCCCCCACAGGATGCCAGAGAACGCTTCCTTAAATCTGGGTTGCTCGATCCGCTGCGCCAGCTGAATCCGGCTATATCGACGCGAACCGAAAGGGCCGTCTTCCAGGCCCTGGCCATGCATCCAGACGAACGCCCCACCAGTGTCTCCGACCTGCGGCAGGCGCTGTTCGGTGCCGAAAACGTCAAAAAGGATCCAACAACGGATCTGCTGCCGCCCCCCACCTGGAATGAAATCCTCCACAGAAACAGAATGCTGATCGGGGCGACTGCTCTTCTTTTCATCATCGCCTCTGTCATCAGCATCTATGACCTCTGACCCTTTAGACATTCACCGCAACGACTAAGCCGTAGCCACTCCGCGATCAGCACTGGGCCAGGGGAAGTGATCCCTCTGCCAACTGGCCACCAACCACTGACCTCTGCATTTATGGGCGGTCGGGCCGATTAGGCCCGCCCTTGTGGGGGGGGGGGGGGCCGCCCCCCCCCCCCCCCCCCCCGCGGCGCGCGGCCCCGGGT
>JAPPKG010000481.1:0-3445 GCA_026914085.1 Caldilineaceae bacterium
TGTTATACACTGGACGAGGCCCTTTTGTGTTCTCACAGTATGTAAACTTATGTTTACTACGCTTAAGTACCGGCGACAGGTCGCGGTGCTGGCAGCCTTGGCCATGGTGGCCAGTGTGATGGTCGCCGCGCCTGCTGTGGCTGCTGACGACCCGTCGCCGAGCTACCGCGCTACTTTTGATGCGTGCGCTGGTGCGCCGGCGGCAGGATTCGAAGACGTGGCCGACAACCATTCCAACGCTGGTGACATCGACTGTATCGTGAACTCGCCACCGAAGGGCAGGCTCGCCGAAGGCAACAAAACCACGTCTGCATCAGCTGCGCCCGGCCGTGGTATGGAGAGACCAAAACGTGTCGTCGCTGCCTCGATGCCCAAGCAGCCCGGCGCAAAGAACTGCGCCGCCAAGGCCGCTGCCGGTGCGGCCGATCCGCCCGCGAGGGTCGTGCGACCTGCGACACTTGCCTGCAGCGTCTCTGGGAGCGGAGACACGGAATGGCTTAGGGGGGAATGGCCACTCGGCCCGGGGGGTTTGTTGATACAGTCGGCCCGGGATGCAGACCCGGGTTACTCTCACCGGTTCACGCCGGTATGTTCACCAGCTGCCCGACCCGAGTGCGGACGGGCGGCGACATCGGTTGTTGGACGGTTGTTGGTGCGACCCCGACCAGGAGACCGACCCGACCGCGCCCGCCCGACCCGACGGCCGCCAAGAAGTGATCGTCCACCACCAGCGCCGGTAGCCTCCCCTTCGAGGCCCGGACGCCTGTTCCGCATTCCGCCCGGCCCAACCGGCGGAGGAGGGCGTTTCGGGCCGAATTTCGGGGTTCGGGATATGGCCCAGATTGTCACCAGCCGCCAATCCTGGCCCGGTTTCGTGCATTTGGGGACTGTGGGGGTACCAGAGTGCCAGGCGAGGATTTCTAGGGCCTTAGAAAGGCTCTGAGGGGTTTCTGTTTTCTCGAAATTGGGGGGTTTTCGGGGATCCCGGCCAGTTTCCGGCGGTTTTTAGCGGATTGTCCCCCGGCGGGGGAGGGTCCTGGATGCTCCCGCCGTCCGGGGCTTTTTTCGTGGTTTTCCCCTTTCGGTTTTCCGACTCCGAAACCTGCCAATTGGACATAACATCGATTATCGGACACCCGGTCACAAACGCCAGGGGGTAGGCTTTTCAGCACCATGATTCCAATGCGAAAAACTCACATCCTGGTCATTGTCGTCCTTGTTTTTCTCGGCGGTGGCGCAGCTATCGGGGCTTTCCAAACTCCCCGCTTTACTGATGTTCCGGAGGGGCACTTCGCCGAAGATGCCATAGAATGGGCGGTGGCAAATGGGATCACCAGGCGGTCACATTTCTTTACCGGGCAGTCGGCCCGAACGCGAACAATACCCCCTCCACAACGACCAATCCGCAGCCGTCGTCTGGTTCGTTCGACATCGTGTCTTTCTATACGACCCTTGCCGGTGGGTATGTGGTGGAGATCAGGATGAACGAAGCCTGTTCCTATCTGTACGCCGAGGCGCATTTCCTGTTGGATGGCCGCCGCACTGGTGACTGGACCAACAAACTGTTGTCTGGTGGAGTCAACAAGGGGGACACGGTTGTGTTGGAAGAACGATTCCCCGAATGGGACGCCGACCAAGTGCAAGTCGATGTGAAATGCGACTGAACAACGTTGAGGCGAAGCCCGAGTATTACTGGGACATCATGCCTCTGACCTTCGGGCGGGCCCGCCTAGTGTGGACGGATGGCATCGGCATCTCCGACTCGTACTGATACGAAACCTGGGGAGCGGCGGTCGCCGCCTTGATGACCATGGAGCCCGGAGGGGAACCAGCCGGGTGGATCCGCCACCCCCACAGCGGCCGTCGGCGCCCGGGAGGCGATCCCACAAAGGAATATATCCACCACTAGGGCTCGACTGGTTCGTACCAACCGGAGCCGAATAGGAGCCCGTCATGGAGGACCATCCAGGCGTGCTTTCGCTGTTCCTTTCCGGTATCGGGATTCACGAAGACGTAGGAGACCCAGTGACCGTCCTCGGTGGCGGCTAGCATGTCGTCGCCGTAGAAGTGGCCGGTTGAGTCCACCCGAAGGGCCGGATCCTGGTATCTGAAGTCCGGGTTGTGATGCCCGATGGTGTAGCCGTTCTCGTTGATTATGAACACATACCATGACCCGTCGACGTTCGCGGGATTGTTGTGGTAGGCAATCGTGAGCTCCAGGCCGTCCTCCTGGTAGCGTTTGATGGCTTCGGAAACCACATGCTGGGTGTAAGCAACCGGGTCGTCCTTGGTGGGATTGTCGTTGCCGGTGAGCGCCCAGTACCCGATCATGACCGCCAGCATCACCGCCAGCAGGATCAGCACCCGGGACGAGGACCTGCTGTTCCTGCGTGCAGACATTGGACCTTAACCCTACCAGCAGGAGACGTGAGTGCGACCTCGGCGTGGCTTTGGGCAATCGCACACTAACCCGGCTGTTAGTCTGGGTCGGGCCTCAAAGTAATAGCAAGCTTGTGGCACCAGTGGCCGGCCGGGGACGACCTCCTGTCCCCTACCGGCCCAATTTTGAAAAGGTCGGGATCCTGACATAGTGAGCGAAAATGCTGCCACGGGCGGCTGTAACGTACGGGGGTCTTGGGGGTCTTGGGGAGGGTAAGGGTGTGGAGACGCCCAAGGAGGTGTCTTGCACCAAGAAGCAAGGAAAGGAGAGAGATGTTTATTTTTAAACGTCTCCGGTCGGGCGTAGCGACGCTTGCTGTCTTCGCGCTCTTGGCGAGCGTGCTGGTAGCGATACCTGCTGTTGCTGCCGACCCGAAAGCAGACTATAAGGCTACTTTTGATGCGTGTGTGGGTAACGCCGGCGGCGATGGTGGTTTCGAGGATGTTCCTGCGAGTCACGGCAACGCTGGTGACATCAACTGTATCGCCTATTACGGGATCACCAAGGGCACTGGTGACGGCACTACTTATTCGCCGTTGATGTCGGTTTCCCGTGAGCATATGGCGCTGTTCTTGATGCGCTTGGCTGCCAGGGTGGGCATCGACGTCAATGACGATCCGGCTGATCCTGGGTTCACTGACACCGGTGACCTGAGTGAGGAGTCGCAGATGGCGATTGCTCAGTTGGCTGATCTGGGGATCACCAAGGGCACCTCGGCTACCACGTATGCGCCTGCGGATAATGTGTCCCGTGGTGAGATGGCGTTGTTCATCTCTCGGTTGATGGACAAGATGAGTCCCCAGGCTGATGGAGAGATCGGTTTGAGCAGCACCACCCAGTACGGTTATACGCCTTCCGATGTTGTGGACAATGACATGGACGCTTCTATCGGTACGCCGTTTGGGGATATAAGCGGCTCTACTCCGAAGGAGGAGTATGACGCTGTTACGCAGTTGTACGAGTTGGGTGTCGCTGCCGGGGTATCGGATACTTCGTATGCGCCGG
>JAPPKG010000060.1:0-3440 GCA_026914085.1 Caldilineaceae bacterium
GATTCGCGAACTTGAGGCAGAACTGCGCGGGCTGCGAGAGGATTAGCTCTTCCGGTTCAGTGGGTCGCCTTTTGGCGTGTCGCTCTGGCCATGACCTCATCTCTTCCTGTCGACCAGGGCACCCGCCCTGGCGAAACCGGAACCGTCAAACATGCTTAAGTCTCGGCTCATCGCACGAACGCGCCGCGAGGCCTCCGCGTCGCTGACAGTTCATCGGAATCCTGATGGGCCCCGAAAACCGGTGTTCAAGGGCCGATTTCTCTTCGCAATACGCACGACAAGAGTATTCTAACCCGGCCGGTCTCTTGACTCTGCGAGGCCATAAACCTGTGAAGAGCCTATGCCTTGACCTGCCATACTGGCACTACATCCAGGGCTTCACTTGCCCTGGTAGTTCATTGACCAGGCAAGCGGCGCCTGCACGTTTACATAGGGCAGCCGCTTGCCGCACTTTGTAACGGCTCTTCAATTCGAACTGCATGAAAAGAGAGGAATGGAAGTGACTGGCAAACTGTTGCAACCCGTGATCTTCAATGCGATTACGATTGTGGCGATGCTGTATGCCCTGAGCTAAATGGTCATCGAAGCGCCGAGGCTCCTCTCCGGTTCGACCGCAATCATGATTGAAACTGAGAAGCTCGCCCAAGAGAGTGATACGGTGGATGAATCTCTGGTTTCCACCTTTGCGGCAGATCAGGCACAGCGGAGAAGTCTGTTTAACGAAATCATTGCAGTGATGGTTGTTGCAATTGTGGCAAACTTCATCGCCAACTATCTGGGCCGTGGAAGGCAACACACGAACATCGCATGGATTCGTGAACTGGAGGCGGAGCTGCGTGCACTGCGAGGGGACTAAGGTCCGCTGCAGTTTCCTTCCACCCGGCCAACCCCCCGTAGGGGCACCCCTTGTGGGTGCCCAGCCCGCACCCCAAACGCGCCACCCTACCCATTCCATCCGTAGGGGCACCCCTTGTGGGTGCCCTCGTGGTCTTTCCATTCGTGAGAGCTTAGCGAAACTCTGTGACCCTCGAGGATGACAACAATATGGGCCTCCCAATCCCAGGTCAGACAAACGCCAACGACGCCTTACGCCTCCGTACCTCACGAGAAGCCCGTGACCTGTACGGCGGGTTGGCCGCCCCTGTCCCAAACCGTCACAGACTGACCCGAAGTTGCCATTGCCTGCCCCAAGGCGGTTCGCTCCTGTCCTCAATCTCGATACCGCCTGCTCAGTCGCGGACCGCCCCTCGCCTCCACGAGAACCGACGCCGTGGTAGCGGCTTCTGTCTCGCATAAAGCAATTCACGCGGGGGCACGCCAGTTGACATCAGTTGGGGCCATCAACGAAGACCCCCTGGCTTCAACCCGACAATCTACCGCGAATAACTGGTCCTATCAGAATTCTCCTGTGTGTTTTCCTGGCCTTTCAAATCTACTGCCCACCCAGTGCGGCCTTTATTCCCAAGTGCCTCTTACCGACTTCCGTCGCCTGCATGTTGTCACAAAATAACTATATGCAGTACTCTGAAACCTGAAATGCAAACGAACTGCTTGGACAAAGAGGACAGGAAATGGAAGGCAAGTTGCTGCCGCCGGTGATCTTCAATGCAATCACGATTGTGGCGATGTTATATGCTCTGAGTCAGATAATCACTGATGGACCGAGGCTACGTGACACGACAACCGGGATCACAATGACGCTACAGGAACTCGCTCAGGAGAGTGAACTGGTCGACGAAGCCTTAATCTCATCTTTTGTGGCCGATCAGGAGCAAAGACGGGGACTGTTCAACGAAATCATCGTGGTAATGCTGACCGCGATTCTGGCCAACGTCGCCGCTAACTTTTTTGGCCGCGGCAGGCAAAAAGCAAACACCGCCAGAATTCGTGAGTTGGAGGAAGAACTGCGCGGACTACGAGGGGATTAGCGCCTCAGAACCGGTTTCCCAATACCTGACACGCGCGGCTGTCTGCGGTACCTGATATACCCTATCATGGATCACAAGAGACCGTCGCCCGCATGAGGCTCGCTAAACGCCTCTCTCGCTACGCCACTGCTCGAACTCAGCAAGGGTCTCGTCATTGGGCGGATAGACGCCGACAATGCTGGCGCCGCCCGCAACCTTCTCCTGGAAGAACTCTTCTCTGATCTCCTGCTCGTACCCGCCCTGGGCAACCTCCTCTGCCAGATGGGCCGGAACGATCACCACCCCCTCCGCATCACCCACGACCACGTCGCCCGGAGTCACCGCCACACCCGCGCAGCCAATGGGAACCTGCATCTCAACCGGGTGGTGGGCCACAAATGACGTTGTCGCGTGCGGCGCCCGGATATAGGTCGGCAACTCCAGCTCCCGAAAGCCGGGCGTATCCCGCAACGCGCCGTCGGTAACGAAGCCGGCCGCGCCGCGCCGTGTGATGCGCGTCCCCAGAATGTGGCCCAGCGAGGCCGCGCTGATGTCGCCCCGCGCGTCCACGATCAAAACGTCTTCCGCTCCCACCGCTTCCACCGCCAGCCTCTGCACGTTCTTTGTATTGTCATAACGCTCGTCCGCCAGATCTTCCCGCGCCGGAATATAGCGCAACGTGAAAGCATAACCCACCATTCGCAAATCGGGCCGCAAAGGATACAGCCCGGCTAGAAATGTGTTGCGCAGGCCATGTTTCTGTAGCTGGCTGGTTAGCGTTGCCGTCGAAACTGACCGCAGCTTCCTCTTGGCATCAGCCGAAAGCTCGTGGGTTCGGACTGACATGGCTGCCATTCTACTCCTTATGTTGAATGTTTCTCGAGAGGGTAGCCGGGCCCGAAGGGTGAACCGCTCTACGGCATCCAGTGGCCGTCAACAGCTACTGCTCCAGCCACTTGGCCCGGCCGTACTTCGCCTGGAAGTAGACGTACTCATCCTGCCGCGGCGTCGAGACGTTGCCAGTGGAAGGATAGCGGGCAATCGCATCTTCGACGATATCCACGCCCAGCCCCGGCGTATCCGGCACGACGATCGACCCGTCGACGATCTCCGGCTGCGGCTGCATCACTTCGTACCGCTGCGGCGCGTCATCCTCCAGATGCTCCAGGATCAGAAAGTTGGGCAGTGTCGCCAGCAGATGCACCGCGGCCATCTCCGCCACCGGCCCCAAGGAGCCGTCGTGCGGAGCAAAGCCAATCCCGTGAGCCTCCGCCATCGCCGCCATCTTCTTCATCTGCATCAGACCGCCGGCCCGGCCCGTATCCGGCTGGATCACGTCCACGATCTCCCGCTCGATCAGCTCGCGCACCCCGTAGATCTGCGTGTGCCGTTCCCCAGCCGCGATCGGCAGATTGACATGACGTGCCACCTTGGCCAGGTTTTCAACATGCTCGGGCGGCACCGGATCCTCGTAGAAGAGCAGGTCGAACTCCTCCAGCGCCTGCCCGACCCGGATCGCATCCCGTACACTGA
>JAPPKG010000168.1:0-3439 GCA_026914085.1 Caldilineaceae bacterium
TCGGGCCGAGGGCGTTCAGGTTGATGTAGCTGGGCGAACGGATATGATAGCGCCAGGGCTGCGTCTTGCCGTCGCTGGCCAGGTAGAATCCCAGCTCGCCCTTCGGCGCTTCCAGGCGGCCGTAGACTTCGCCTTCGGGCGCACGCAGCGTGTAGCCGCCGCGGCCGCCGAGAATTTCGCCCTCGGGCATGTCGCGCAGGGCCTGCTGCAGGATGCGCACGCTCTCCTTCGCCTCCAGCAGCCGGATGTAGTAGCGGTCGAATATGTCGCTGTTGGGCAGCGTCGGGATGTCGAAATCGAAGCGGTCGTAGATGCCGTAGGGCTCGGCCTTGCGGATGTCGTACGCCAGCCCGCCGGCCCGGATCATCGGCCCGCTCACGCTGAGTGCGATCAGGTCCTCGACCGCAAGGTAGCCGACGCCGCGGCCGCGCGCCCTCAGAATTTCATTCTCGGTCAGCAGCCGGTCCAACTCATCCAGCGCGCGCGGCAGGCGCTCGTTGGCCAGATAGGCGGCCTGCTCGTGCCAGCCCTCGGGCAGGTCGCGCACCACGCCGCCGAAGCGCATGTAGTTGCACATCATGCGCGCGCCCGAAACCGCCTCGAACAGGTCAAGGATCATCTCCCGCTCTTCGATGGCGTAGAGGGCCGGCGTCTGCAGCGCGCCCAGGTCGTTGAGGATAAAGCCGATCGACCAGGCGTGGTTGACGATGCGGGTGAACTCGGCCATGATCACGCGCAGGTATTCGGCCCGTTCCGGCACCTCGATGCCGGCCAGCTTCTCCACCGCCAGCGCGTAGGCCCAGTTGTTGCTCATCGAGTTCAGATAGTCGAGCCGGTCGGTGAACGGCATGTTCATCAGCCAGGTATTGCGCTCGCCGATCTTCTCGTGATTGCGGTGCAGATAGCCCATCTCCGGCTCGAGCGCCAGGATCGTCTCGCCCTCCACGCGCGTCAGCATGCGGAACACGCCGTGCGTGCTCGGGTGATGCGGGCCGAGGTTGACCACGATGCTTTCGGTGTCGAGGTGCGGCTCGCTCTCGTGCTGGGGCGCCTGGCTCACCGGCACATAGGCGACAGCCTCCTGCCACGAGTCCGGGTCCCATCCGGCCGGATAGGTCGTATTCTTGGCCCAGGGCAGCTTGTCTTCGTGGAACTCGTAGTCGCCCTTGGGATGGCGGCTGCGAAACGGCTTGGCGTCCTCCTCGTAGTAGGCCTCATGCCAGTCCTTGCGCATCGGGTGCCCGTGGAAGCCGTCCCAGAGCAGGATGCGCCGCAGATTCGGATGCCCGTCAAACTTCACGCCGAACAGGTCGTAGACCTCCCGTTCCTGCAGATTGGCGCCCGGGTAAACCGAGGTCGCGGTCGGCACGGTATCGTCCTCCGGCACGCGCACGTGCAGCGCGACCGAGCCGCCGCCGCGGCGTGTGCTGTACAGGTTGTAGACGATCTCCAGCCGTTCGCTCACGTCGCCGCGCAGCTTGCCGCCGTAGCCCTGGTAATCGACGCAGGTCAGATTGGAGAGAAAGTCATAGCCCTGCGCATCGCGCAGATGGGTCAGCACGTCCAGGATCCTGTCCGGCGCGATCACATAGGCCGTCTCCGTATCCTCGGCCCACGTGCCCACGACCGCGTCCGCAAGTTCCGGTGTAAGCCCCAAGTCGCTAACGGGCGCCTCTGCCACAGCAGTTCCTTCAGTCATCCCAAGCTCTCAATATATCTCTGAAATATCTTTTCTGTTCTCTTAGCGTTCGGTCACACCGCTGCCAGGAAGCAGTTGACTAAGAACTGCCCTACCCCTGCTTCGCGCGCCAGCGTCTTTTCGCTTCTTCCATGCGCGCAATCGCCTTCTCCGAAAGCTGCACCGGCCCGCGTGCTTCTGCTGCTCCCTCGCCGCCGGCACCGTTACTGGCAGCCGCGGCGCCGTTCGACGCCGCCTTCAGCGTCGTATCCTTGATCAGCTCGACCTGCCGCGGGTCGAAGACGTCCGGCCCCAGCCTGGGCACCGGCACAAACTGCGACGAGTCCTTCTGGTACCAGGGCACCGACACCACGCTCTGGCGGTCCACCTTTTCGTGCATCTTCATCAGGCCGTAGATCAGCGCTTCCGGCGTCGGCGGGCAGCCCGGCACATAGACATCCACCGGGATGTACTTGTCGATGCCGCTGACCACGTTATAGCCCTCTTTGAAGGGCCCGCCGCCGGTGGCGCATGCGCCCATGCTCACCACATAGCGCGGCTCCGCCATCTGGTTATAGATGCGCACGATGGCAGGCACCATCTTCTTCGTCACCGTGCCGGAGACGATCATCAGGTCGCTCTGCCTGGGGCTGGGCCGCATCACCTCCATCCCGAAGCGGGACAGGTCGTAGCGGCTTGCGGCGGTCGCGATCATCTCGATTGCGCAGCAGGCCAGCCCGAAGAGAAGCGGCCACATACTGGAGCGCCGGCTCCAGTTATAGATCTTGTCGACCGTCGTGATCAGGACATTCGCCTCCAGCTCATCGGGAACGCTGATCTCGTCGTGCAGGAAGGGTCGTAGCTGGTCCTGTTTCAGCTGCTGAAAATTGGGCGGAAGTGATGCCATGCCGGGATCCCTGTCAAATGCTCCCGCGGCCCCTGTCCATCCATACCCCTCAGGGCTCGGGCCGCGTACAGATTAAAAACGGAACGCCCCATGCGTCCATTTGCCCACCGTACTGCAAATATACCTTATCGCAGGGGGAAAAGCAAGTGAATTTCGTTACAAGTGGATTATAAAGGCGATGCATACACGGGTCAAGACACACCGGCCAGGGCAATTGCATTGTGATTTTGAAGCACCTTGAGAAGATATTTCCGGTTCCAGCCGGCCCGTTTGCGTTTGGCAGCGATGCCGAGCTTGGCGGATTTCTTATCTGTGTGGTGGACGAGAGTTCATGAGCGTTTACGAGAGATTGCATGTGTTTCCTGGTTGTCTTAACGACAGCCTATTGGATAGGCCTGACGGGCAGTGACAGTGGTCTTGCCGGAGCAGGGTGTCTCGTATGAGCGTTGGACGAGAGTTCATGAGCGTTTACGAGAGTTTGCAAGCGTTTTCTTGTTGTCTTAACAACAGCTCATTGGATATGCCTGACGGGCAGTGACGGGGTCTTGCCGGAGCAGGTTGTCTCGTATGAGTGTTGGACGAGAGTTCATGAGCGTTTACGAGAGTTTGCAGGCGTTTTCTTGTTGTCTTAACAACAGCTCATTGGATATGCCTGACGGGCAGTGACGGGGTCTTGCCGGAGCAGGTTGTCTCGTATGAGTGTTGGACGAGAGTTCATGAGCGTTTACGAGAGTTTGCAAGCGTTTTCCTGTTGTCTTAACGACAGATCATTGGATATGGCTGACGGGCGGTGACGGTTGTCTTGCCGGAGCAGGTTGTCTCGTATGAGTGTTGGACGAGAGTTCATGAGCGTT
>JAPPKG010000287.1:0-1050 GCA_026914085.1 Caldilineaceae bacterium
CTCCGGCTACTGGGCCGTGCGGTTCGTTCCCGGCGATCCCGGCGAGACCCTGCGAGACCTGGAATCCATGTGGAAGGCATCCATGCCGGAGATCCCCTTCACCTACTCGTTCCTCGACCAGGACGTGGATCGGCTCTACCGTTCGGACCAGCTGCTGGGCCGGCTCGTGACCATGTTCGCCGGGCTGGCGGTCTTCACGGCGTGTCTCGGCCTGTTCGGACTGGCGGTCTTCACGGCGAAACAGCGCATGCGGGAAGTGGGCATACGAAAGGCCCTGGGCGCGTCGGTACGTCAACTCGTCCTGCTGCTGTCCCGGGAGTATACCGTCCTTGTGGTCATCGCGAACGCCATCGCCTGGCCGGTGGCCTACTTCGTCATGCAGCAGTGGCTGCGGCAGTATGCCTACCACACCGAAATCTCGCTGCTGCTTTTCCCCGCGGCCGGTCTGCTCGGGCTGTTGATCGCGTGGCTGACGGTCAGTTCGCAGACGCTGCGGACCGCCGCAATGAACCCGATCGATTCCGTGCGCCGGGAACTTTGAGCCTCCAGCACGCCAGTTCCGCAACCCACAATCGATCCCGCAACCCACAATCGATCCCGCAACCCACAATCGATCCCGCAACCACGATCAATCCCGCAACCCACAATCGATCCCGCGAGGCATGTTATACAGGCTATTCGAAGAGTAGTTTGATACCTGCCGCGATGTATTCCGGGTTGTCACTCGGATGGAACCGGTAGCGCAGCCGGCCCGCCCGGTCCACCAGGAACAGGGTGGTCGTGTGGGCCACCAGGTAGTGACCCGCCTCGTTCGGTTCCTGGTACTTGTACAGCACGCCGTACCGTTCGGCGACCTCGTCGATCTCCTCCCGCGACCCCGTGAGACCGCGGACGTCCACCGTGGCGAAGTACGCCAGATACTCCCTGAGCTGCTCCGGCGTGTCGCGTGAAGGATCGACGGTGATGTAAATCGTCCGCACGCGCTGGCCGGGCTCCAGATCGAGCACGTCGTAGACGGCCGCCAGCTTGGAAAGCATGAGCGGACAGGCG
>JAPPKG010000287.1:1060-3129 GCA_026914085.1 Caldilineaceae bacterium
GCAGTTCGGGGATGTCGATCTGCGGCGGTGGCGGCGGTTCGGCGCGGCATCCGGGGATGAGCAGCAGGGCCGCGGCAAGGAATGTTGTCGTAAAAAACCGAAAGTGCCGTCGAACAGGAGTGAGGACCCCGCCTCCTATAGTAGGCTTATCTATCAGCACTTTGTTCGGGGATTGCAGGAGGGCCCGGAGCAATTTCAAATGATTGGATTGGCTGCATGGCAACTTGTACAGGCTGAGAAACGTTTTGTTTAATAAATGCACGTCCAGTATGGTTCTCGACGATCTTAACTGCGGGGGTACCGGAAAAGGTATGCGTTGTAGCATGAAAAACTGAGAGGCTCATGTCCTGCAAAATCGAATCTTCTTCCAACCTAAGAATCGACAACTGATGTTCTTCAAGTTCTTTGCGTGGTATGTGTCGACTGTGGCTTTTAAATCCCATGTGATCGGCGAGCCAATTCGAGACGTTTTCCGCTCTTGATTTACGATCATCCATCTCTTTAAACATGTACGATTCCAACCAAGACTTTACGAGAACTTTAGACATTTCTAACGCAGTTTCACATTGAACCAGCAAATCCGGACCATATTGGCTTAACATTGGCAACCAAGCTGATAACTTGGCCGGATCGGAACATTCCTTTGTGGCTCGATCAAACTGGTCTAGGACGGATTGAGCCGGAACTGAACGCACACCTAAAGGTGTTGCCAGCATAATCTGAGGATCAGTGGGACCAAGAAATGAATGCTTACCTAACACGATTTGGTCGGCAGCACACGCAATCATAGTTGCTGCAGACATGGCGAGCTGTGGAACAATTACTCTTATATGAGAAAACCGAGACCTCAGGTATGCAACTATTGCCTCGGCTGCCTCGGGGTAACCTCCAGGGCTATGCAGGATCAGGTCGAGTTGATCTCCCTGCAGACCGTGACTAACTTCCATGAACGCCTGAATGTCTTCGTCATTTATTGAAACAAGCGTTGGAGCGGCTTCCCCTTGAAGCCATCCTGAGGCATACAGGATTACATTCCGTTCCGAGTGCTCATGTAGTTTCAGTAGGTACTTCCTTCGAACACCATCAAAATCAACCGGAAGTCCATTTTGTTTCGGTGCAAGCTCCTTAAGGATTTCGCTCCAAATTGGCAACGAACTGCTCCCGCGTTAAGCTATTTCATAACTATTGATTGGTGGAATTGGTTGTCGTTATCCGATGAGGTTCCTTGGTAGCCACCCTATAGGGAGTCAACCCCTGATCTACTTCAATCCATCCTTGATAGACCTCCATGACCTCTTTAATACCTGGTCGCGATAGTGCTTCTCTGAGCAATGCTTCGTGTTCTTGTACGCGTTTGGACTCTGATTGAGGCATGTACATACTCCCGGGGGATCGGGTAAGCGGAGTAAGGAAGTTGTCTATAAAATAGCAGAACGGGACGTTAAATACCAACTAAATACCATCTTACAAACATGTTGTACGTCGCCCCACTACGACATACAACATATTGTAGGTATTACGGACGGCTCTTCAACACCTCGGCCGTGACGGTCCGTGTCGATTGATCGTCGAAGCACAGCGTGAGCGTAACCTCTTCCCCTTCCGCCAACTGCCGTTTCACACCAAACAACATGATGTGGTCGCCGCCGGGTTCCAGTACGGCCGCGCCCCGCGGCGGGACCACCACGCCTTCGATCTTCTCCATCTCCATCATATCGTCGACCAGGCGCATGGCATGCAGCTCCGTGTACGCCGCGGCCGGCGTCTCCACGGACCGCAGTTCCCTGGGCCGGTCCGACCTGTTCGTGATCACCAGGTAGGCGGCGGTGACGTCCCTGTTCGGCGGTGTGGCCCGGATCCAGGCCCCGTCGATCTCCAGGTCGTCCGCCGGCTGGCAGCCGGCCGTGAAGATCGCCATCAGCATCCAGATACTGAAAACACACCGTTGCAAAGTCATGTTTGTCATATGGGGTACTAGGGTTCAGAGGAAGGCGCGTCCGCGGACGAATCATCGGATGAAGGCGCGTCCGCAGACGGCTGAAGCGAAGCCACGTACATGGCGATCTTGA
>JAPPKG010000287.1:3250-3431 GCA_026914085.1 Caldilineaceae bacterium
CCGGAAATCGCGCGGCGGAGGTTTCAGCGTGTAGGAAATCGGGCCGTCGCCATGGCCGTCCAGACCGTGGCACACGGTGCAACCGTACCGGGTGTACAACGCCTTTCCATCCTGCACGAACTCCTCGGGGATCTCGTGGAAGGCGATCGTCCCCGGCGTAATCGTGCCTTCGACCAGTTGA
>JAPPKG010000074.1:0-3427 GCA_026914085.1 Caldilineaceae bacterium
CTCCCAGGGCATACGCATCTTATTGGGAGAGAACTTTGAGGAGATAGTCAGTTTTCCAACCGGCTCGTTTACGTTTGGCAGCCATACCGATTTTAGCGCTTTTCTCTCTGTGGAGGAGGTTGAGGGCCAAGCGGCGCAAGATGGCCAGGTTGTGCTGCGCATGGCCTTTACGGATACGACTGTCGTCCTCACGAAAGGCGACATCCAAGACCCAGTGGACAGAGTTCTCGATGCTCCAGTGGCTGCGGGTGGCATGCAAGAGCAATTTGGCATCGGGAGACAAGCTGGAGATGAAGTAACGCGTTGCATACGAAGTGCTTTCGGGCAGTTGTCGTTTGGCTTCGACCATGACCAGGCTTTGCAGTTGTGACCACGCCTGGTCAGGGTCCATGTAGGCGAGGAATTCGGGGTCAGAGACAACCCAACAGCGCCTGGTTTCGATGCGACCGTGGTCCTTTTCTATCGTCTGGTGGAAGTCGTGGGCAACATCGGCAAATTCGTTCTGTCTCTCCAGTGTGAACATGGTCTCGACAGCTTCATGCAACTGCGGTTGATTCTGTTTGAGCGCCAGAACATAGTCGCCGCCTTTCTCTGTGATCTGGTGCGCAATCGCTTTCTGACAGCCGATCGCATCGATTGACACAATGCAACCAGATATCTCCAACATCTCCAGAAGTTCAGGAATTGCCGTGATCTCGTTGGCGTCTGCCGCCACCTCAGTCTGCCCCAGTACGAGCCGACTCGTCGTTGCCCAGGCACTGACCAAGTGCAGCGGCCCCTGCTTCTGCCTGCGCGCATGCGAACGACGTACCGTCTTCCCATCTATAGCCAGCAGCTGTCCCTGCGTCAATTCATGTAGATGCTGCACCCATCTCATAAAACAGACCTCAAACTGCTCTGCATCCAGCCTGGCAAAGACCCGGCCAAAGGTGTCATGCGATGGAATTCCGTTCGGGAGTCCCAGCAGCGCTTCCAACCACTCCCGTTTGGCGTGTCCAAACTCTTCTATCTCGACCCAGTTGTCCGCTCCGCATATGACTGCACAGATTGCAATCACGATGATGTCACTCAACTGATGAAACTTTGTGCGTTCAACGCGAGGATCTTCCAAATCTTCGAAGTGCTCAACCAGTGATACGCCCTTTGTCTCAGCCATGAGTCCCCCCTTTGTCTTGTGAAAGGACTCTCAATCGTATCAAATCGTCTAGATTACGTCATCTGAACCATTTCTCAGCCCAATTTAGATGCAATTGCCCTGGTTCACCTCCCTGAGCCAGCCCTGCAGGAGAGCCTCTTCGCTCTGTGGTACAGAGCGGACAGCAGCACTCGGGCGTTTGATTTCCGTCTTATGGGGAGTATCGGCGCTACCAAGCCAGACCCGCACGTCCGCGGGGAGTTCAGAGGGTATGGCTCCGAGTCTGTTGACCACCTCTGGCGGCAGCGCTGAATCCTGGCTGCCATCCCAGCTGTAGATAGCTTCGACTGCCTGCTGCCCCAGGTTTTCCAAGGAGAGTTGCCCATCGACCTCCGCCAATGTCAGTTCGGCGACCAACGAGCCTGGCCGTACGGCAGTTAACTGTAAGCTGCTCTGCTCGCGCGCCCAGCGGGGAGGTTGCCCGGGCCCCGACTGGCGTCCTCCTAGATGTTCGACCATCAGTCTCATCGCGTCCTGCATACCTGTCAGCGCATGGGCAAAGGCATCTACGGGTAGGCCGCTTTCGCCGACGTTCGGCCCTTCGAATGTGAGATACAGTCTATTCATCTGTATGGCCCCCTCTCGTCCCTCAAACCAGATCCCCGTCAACAATATCGTCCAGCGTCGGATCACCCGCCTTCGGCAGCTTGACCCGGTCCAGACTCATCACCGCGTCGATGATGTTCAGCAAAAACCAGGCGTCGGTCTCGCCCATCCTGAATACCTCCGGCTTCGCCCGCGCCGTATCGCGCATGAAGCCCAGCCCGTCCCGGAACGGATCAAATGAAACGATCTTTTCCAGCCTCACCCGGAAGCTCTTGCTGTTCCCCTTGAAATAGATATGCTTGGTCGTGATCCCCAGAACGCCCGAGTCCGTATGCTGCATCGAGCTGGTCGCCACCGAGCGGCCGCGAAACGCGCCCGGCCGGATGTAAACGCCCTTTGCCACGCGAAAACTCACGCCCAAAGATCCGCCTCGAAACTCCCGCTGCGTCACCTGCTCCAGGTAGTCTACGCCGCCGAACAGCCACAGCAACTCCTCGCTCTTCATCAGGTTGAAAGGCGTCCGCACCCGCCGCCGGTCAAACCGCGGCACCACCCCGTGCTCGCTCAGCGCATTCAGCAGGTTCATCATTCTGAACAGCGTAAAGTACCCGTTGCCATCCAGATCGCGGGCGCCGAGATTGTACTGCGCCCGGTAGCGATTGAGCGCCCGTTTCTCCTCGTTCGACAGGAAGTGGTCATCCATGGCAGCCTTGACTGCCTGCCCCCAGCCCTGCGCCAGAGCAGCCGTCATCGCCGCGCCTGACGTGTCAATAAAGGAGGATGCCCCGATCGACCGCACACTGTCGGTCAGCCGGTCGACATCAACCCCGTACAGCGCCGCATCCACACAGACCTTGCGAATGCTCTCCTGCCCTCGCTCATGCGCGGCCGCGCACGCCTTATGTTCCTTGCGCAGGAAGCCGGCAGACTTTCCGCAGTACCTGCAATCCCCCATCATCTCCCTCCTCGCTATACCGCGCCGCGCTCAGCCACCGAGCCATAGGCCCTTCCCACAGCGGCCTCTCCCACTGTTCAGGCCGCGGCTGCGAGGATGATAAACGATCTCGTTCCACCGTTCAATTCCTCGCAGGAGGAGCGCCGCCGCGACAACCCCCCATCAGCCCTTCCGAGCTCGCCGGTTCAGTGCAGATGCCCCCTCATGTCGCGCCTGTTCCTCCGCATGTCCGCCCGGCTTCTGTCTCCCCTGCATTCGCTGGCAAAAAGTGATCCACGATCTGCATACGATCTGCCTACGAAATAGACGGACTGACCCCCTTACGCGGACGGCAGGGCGCCGGCTTCCATGCCCCTTGCCTACGCAATTCCAACGCGCCGCCTTTCCATTACACTGGAAAACCGGCCTCTGCGCACGCGAATCCGCCCTCTGTTCCCGCCCCGGCCCCGCAGCATTTTAGTAACCGAAATCGGTCCCTAAGGCTTGACACCGACGGTACACCATTCTACGATCAGGATCCCTTCGCGCCCCTCGCGTCGCAGGGAACTGTTCTTGTTATTTTTATCGGTACAACAACCCGGAAAGGCGGCCAAAGCGGTATGACTGCATACAACGCGGACAGCGTCATCATCGGCGTACACGCGCGTGCAGCGATAACGCAAAATCGGCCGCCCGAAAAAGCCCCCTCCCGAGCGCAGTTGAGGTGGATGCACGACCCCGGTCCACATCCT
>JAPPKG010000104.1:0-3424 GCA_026914085.1 Caldilineaceae bacterium
TATCCTCCAGCGACTCATTCTCCTCAGCCGCCAACCGCTCGATGCGCTCCACAAAAGTTGAGGGGATATCAATTCTGAGTTCTGGCACGGCTTACCTCCTGACAATCGCGTCTGACATCTACCAACCAACGGCAGCGCCATACAATATCGTGCAGCCACCTACTAACCACTAACCACTAACCACTAACCACTAACCACTAACCACTAACCACTGACCACTGACTACTGCAGTCACGCCTTGATTCCCGACAGGATCACCCCGCGAATCATCAGCTTCTGCGCGAAGAAGAAAACAATGATCATCGGTATAACCATCAGGAATGACATGGCCATCATATAGGGAATCTGGGTGTTGTAGAGCCCTTTGAAAAAGGTGATGCCAAGAGCCAGCGTGTAGTTTTCCTGGCTGGTGAGGAAAATCAGCGGCCCGAAATAATCATTCCATACCGCCTGAAACGTGAACACCGATGTCGTTGCAATGACCGGCCCCGACAGCGGTACGAATATCTGCCACAGAATGCGCAAACGGCCCGCGCCGTCTATCAGAGCGGCCTCCTCCAACTCGACCGGAATCCCCTTGAAAAACTGGCGCATCAGGAAAATGTTAAATGCCCCGCCGCCGAAGAAAGCCGGTACCGTCAACGGCAGAAAGGTGTCCAGCCAACCCACGCGATGAAATCCGACGAACAGCGGAATCAACGTCACCGTGCCCGGCAGCATAATCGACGCCAGCACCATGATGAACCAAACGTCTCGCCCCGGAAAGCTGATCCGCGCGAACCCATACCCGCACAACGTGGCCGAAATCAAAGTGCCCACCATGACCGCAGCCGTTATCGTCAGCGTATTCACCAGCCAGCGCGTCCACTGCATGCTCTCGTATGTCCAACCTTCCGGGAAGTTCTGCCAGCGAAAGGTCTCGGGGAAAAACGTTGGCGGAAAAACGTAGACTTCGGCCTGCGTCTTCAGAGATGTCGTAACCATCCAGAACAGAGGCAGCAGAAACACGACCGCGCTCAGGATCAATATCAGATAGACGAACAGGATGCGGTTGCTGTCCTTCGGCCTCCGCCGCCAGTCCAGGTCCAGGATTCCCCGGTAAACTTCCTGATCGCTGACCATCACTTGACCTCGGCTTCGTAGAAAACCCACAGCGCGGAAGAACGAAAGACCAGGAGCGTCAGCACCAGCACGACAAACAGCAGAAACCAGGCCATCGCCGAGGCCATGCCCATCTGCGTCCAGTTGAACGCTCGCTCGTATAACATCAGGTTATAGAAATAGGTCGATTTCAACGGCCCGCCCGAAGTGAGCACGAACGCGTTCATAAACGTCTGCGAGGCCGCAATCAGGCCCATGACCAGGTTGAAAAAGATCGTGGGCGTCATCATCGGAACTGTAATGCTTCGAAACAGCTGCAGTTCGTTGGCGCCGTCCAGCTTGCCCGCCTCGTACAGAGACTCGGGAATCCCCTGCAGCCCGGCCAGGTAGATGATCATGCCGGCGCCCACCCCCCACAGACTCATCATCACCATCGACGCCAGCGCCGTCTCCGGTTCCGCAAAGAATGAAAACTTGGAGAAGCCAAGGCGCACGAGAATGGCATTGATCAGCCCGTAATCGCGGTTCATCAGCCATCCCCACAGAATCAGGCTGGCAATAGCAGGAACGATCGCGGGCATATAAAAACTGGTGCGGAAGAATGCAATACCCTTGACGCGCTGGTTCAGAAGAATCGCCAGCACAAAGGCCCCAACAAGACCAAGAGGCACCGAAGTACCCGCGTAAATGAGCGTGACTTTACAGGCCTGCCAGAAATTCTTGTCCGATGTGAACATCACGACATAGTTGCGCAAACCAATCCATTCCGGCGCGCGCAGAAGCGGAAACTTGGTGAAGCTCATGTAAAAGGAGGTCAGCATCGGCCCGATTGTGAAAATCAACAGTCCCAGTACCACCGGGCTGATAAAGAGATAGCCCTGGACTGTGTTCCGCATTCGACTGTTCATGAGCTGAGTCTGTCCTGCGAGTGAAAACGGGGGGTATGGGGAAAATGGGATCAGCGGGCGCCTTCAATTCGGACGATTCCGGCACCCGCTCATTTCTCTTCTACATGATGGCTGGTGGCCGCGAGCACCACCAGCCACTACAACCTTTCACTGCATCTACGCGTTCTGGTCCAGGCAAGACTGAATCGTTGCATCCGTCTCCGCAAACGCGTCTGCTGCGTTCGCATCTCCGCGGATCACCGCCTCCAGCGCCTGCCGGTAGCTGTCGCTCACCATCCCGGCGTAAAAGCTGCCGCAGTCCCCTGGATGCTCGATGACCGGCAAGATCGCGTCGTCTGCGCCGTTGATGAACGCCATCAGATTGTGCGGAGGCGTCGGCAGACCCTCCATCCAGCTCGGATCGCTGGCCACAGATCGCAGCAGCGGCACACCCAGTTCGGCCCTGGCTGCCTCCAGCTGTACCGTCGGCCGGATCAACTGCTTGATATATTCATACGCCGTATCGAGGTTCTGCCCACCCGCGTACGCCGACATGCCCCAGGTACCCATACCGGTTCGGTGCCGGCCGTCTGGCATGAGCGGCATCACCTGAACGTCCCAGTCAAACTTGTCCGCCGCTGCCTCACGTACCGGGCCGCGCAAGCTCTGAATGTGCGTGTAGACCGCCGCACGCCCGAGGAAGAAGGCGTTGCCCCCCACGTCGAGGCCCAAAGGCTGGGCAATATTATATTCGTTCCACAGCGCAGCATAGGCGGTCAGCGCCTCAACCGTATTCGGGTCCGACCAGGTGGACTGATTGTTCTCAATGTCGAGAATCTTGCCGCCGTATCCCACAACCCAGGGATAGACCGTGGCCCACCAACTCCACGTGGCGTTGGAGAGACCCCAGTAGCGCGGCGTGCCGTCGTCTTCAGTCTCAAGTTCAGTGATTTTCTGGCAGTTGATGATGAAATCATCCCACGTCCACTCGTCGCTTGGCACCTCGGCGCCGGCCTCCTCAAAGAGCGACTTGTTGTAATACATCGTCACCACGTCCAGCGCCGAGGGCAGCATCTGGATTTTGCCGTCGAAAACGCCCAGCCCGAGCATATTGGGGAATACGTCGTCTATGTCGACGTCGGGGTCCCCTTCAGTGTACGGCGTCAAGTCCAGCGTAACGTTGTTGTTGGCAAAAGGCACCACGAACAGATCCGCGCTGAAGAAAACGTCGGACAGTGTGCCCGCGGCCGCCGCCGTGTAATACTTCTCCGCCAGGTCGCCCGACACCATGTTGAACGTAACCGTAACGTCCGGGTGCTTCTCGTTGAACGACGCCTTGATCAGCTCGTTTACCGGCTCGACAGGCGCCCCGGCCAGGATGGAAATCTCCAACTCGACCGGCTCATCTGCCATGCCGCCTTCTCCGCCGGCCTGCG
>JAPPKG010000320.1:0-3420 GCA_026914085.1 Caldilineaceae bacterium
AAAACTGACTATCTCCTCAAAGTTCTCTCCCAATAAGATGCGTATGCCCTGGGAGGTGAACTGGCACAGGGGGACAGCCCAACTGCACGACTATGCAGGCTCATTCGTGCGTCTTCGCTTCAGCGAGGAGCACGCCGAAGATATGCAGCGTTTGGCAAGACAGCATGTGGAAGTTAGGGGCCACGGGAAATTCAACCAGAAAGGGGACTGGATGTCCGTCACCGTAGAACAGATTCGTACTGGGCGCCCATGGGGCGAGCCCTTCGACATGGACGAATTCCTGACCGATCCGGACCCGAAGATCTTCGATCCAGACAATCTGGTCACCGCCAGCGAGCCGTTCGACGTCGATGAATTCGTCAGTATTATCCACTCCGGCCGTGACGTGGGCGGAAAGGAGTCGCCAGATTGATAGATGTGGACACCAGCGTTGTATCTTACATCTTCAAGAAAGACAGCAGGGCCTTGTTCTACTTGCAGCAGGCTCAAGGACGCCGCGCGTTGATCTCGTTCCAGGCGCTGGAGGAACTCTGGCACGGCGCCTACTTCGGAGGATAGGGCCACAAGCGCAGACATGAACTCGCCAACCATCTCAAAGGATACACGGTGATCTGGCCCAGCGACAGATTGGTGAACGTATGTGCCTAACTGCGCGCCGATCGGAAAGTTGCCGGGCGTACTTTGCAGTCGGCTGACGCCTGGATTGCCGCAACTGCCATTTTGCTACAGTGTCCGCTGGCCTCGCACGACCGGGACTTCAGCGGAATCCCCGGACTTACTGTCATACAGGCCCCATAAGCTTGCCCTCTGGCCGGTTTGCGCCCCAGCGGGTTAGGGCGTATGATTGCGCGGTTCATTAAACAGTTTAGTAAACGCGTCATTGGCCGCTGCCGGCAGGGGTCGGAAACGCGGGAAAGGAGCGCTGCGTAGTCGTGGCTACGAAACAGCGGGCGGAGAATGAGTTGCGCCCGGTCCGGTTTGAACTTGACTATATTCTGCATCCGGAAGGCTCGGTGCTGATCAGCATGGGGAACACGAAGGTGCTGTGCAATGCGACGGTGGAGGAGCGTTTGCCGCGCTGGCTGCACCGGTCTTCGCACCGGCATGGGTGGGTGACGGCCGAGTATGCGATGCTGCCGCGCAGCACGCACCAACGGGTTGACCGGGAGACGATGCGCCCGAAAGGACGGACACAGGAGATCACGCGGTTGATTGGCCGCAGCCTGCGGGCGGCGGTCGACCTGGACAGGCTGGGCGAGCGCCAGATTGTGGTCGACTGCGATGTAATCCAGGCGGACGGGGGTACGCGCACGGCGGCGATCACGGGCGGTTACGTGGCGCTGGCGCTGGCGGTCAAGCGGCTGGAGCGCAGGAGGAGGGCGAAGCCGGGCACGCTGATCCGCCAAGTGGCGGCGGTGAGCGTGGGCATTCTGAACGGGAAGGCGTTTCTGGACCTGGACTACCAGATGGACCAGAACGCGGATGTCGATTTCAACGTGGTGATGACGGACAGCGGCGAGTTTGTGGAAGCGCAGGGTACGGCTGAGGGGGAACCGTTCAGCAAGGGCGCGCTCAATGCGATGATGCTGCTGGCGGAGATGGGGATAGAGGAGTTGATCCGTTTGCAGAGGCGCGCGCTGGCTGAGGCTGGCTTCTAGCTTTTAGTTTTCAGTTTCTAGTTTTTAGTAACCCCTTGACGCGTACGGGCGGTGGTTTTCGGCCGTTTGCTGAGGGCTACTTCACTGAGAACCAGACTGCGAATACGGGAAGCGAGAGAGGGGAATGGGGTATTGAGCAGGAAGAGGAAGCGGGTTACGTTGCGCGATGTGGCGCGGCATGCGGGGGTATCGCCGACGGCGGTTTCGTTCGCTTACAATGCGCCGCACCAGTTGAGTCACACGACGCGGGAACATATTCTGGACACGGCGGAGTCTCTTGGCTACCAGCCTCATCCGGTGGCGCGCACGCTGGCGACGGGTCGCACGAATGCGATCGGGCTGCTGGTGGCGACCAGTCTGAACTGGATGCTGCACGATCCGCTGTTCACGCATTTTCTGGGTGAGGTGGGCGCGGCCTGCGACCGGGAGGAGAAGCGGATCGTGCTGGCGTCGATGCACGAGTCGTGGCGGCATGACTCGCGCCAAGGCGGCGAAGCAGTGGCGCCAATTACGTGGCTGGCCTCGATAGCGGCGGACGGTTTCCTGATGTTCAGCATCAACCGCGCCCACCCGCTGGCCGAAGCGGTGCAACGCTCGCTGCGGCCGATCGTTCTGCTCGACAGCGCCGACGACTTGCAGGCGCCGACATTCAACATTGACGACCGCGGCGGCGCGTATGCGGCGGCGCAACATTTGTTGGCGAAGGGGCATCGCCAGTTCGCGATCGCGACGATGACGCCGCGCCGCGACGGGGTGGTGATACCCTCGATCGAACGCAGAGTGCAGGCGTTTTCGCAGGCGGTTGAGGAGGCGGGATTGCCGCCGACAGCGGTGCAGATCGTCCACGCGCGCGGCGTGCCTGCGGCCGGTCACCAGTCGTTCCAGAATATCTGGAATTTACGCCGGCGGCCGACGGCGGTTTTTTGTGTGAGTGACGTGCGGGCGCTGGGGATCCTGAGCGGCGCGCGGCGGGAGGGGATCTCGGTGCCGGATGACCTGGCGGTGGTTGGCTTTGGCGATCTGCCCGACGCGAGCGTGTCGAGCCCGCCGCTGACGACGGTTCACCGGGATATGGACAGCCAGCCGCAGCTGGCAATCCGCACGCTTTTTCAACTGATCAATGAGCAGATCAGTGAGGCTGATATCGAGTCGCCGCACATTAGCGAGACGCGGCTGGTGGTCCGGGAGAGCAGTTAGAGGTGCAGTTTTCAGTTTCCAGGTAACTACCAAGCCATGTACTGTATGTGTACTGTGTGGGGTCTGTCTGGATAGGGAATGACGGAACGTACCATCAGTATTTCTGTAGCGGGCTCTCGATGGTCATAGTGGTGTAGGTTGGACCCAATTGGGAGTTGCCTCGCCTGGCTTGCCTGCGCCGGCACATACTCGGAACCTGCCAAGACGCGGGGGAAGTGCGGGTCGCCGCGGGACGACAACATCGTATCACCCACATACTCGCTGCGGCGCGAATAGGACCGAGGGCGTTGCGGGGGCGGAGCCCCCGCACAAGGGGGGGCATCCCAGATTTGGGGTGGGATCAGTCTGGCGGGGAATCGGCGCCAGCGGTGGCTGGAGTCGATTACCGTCTTTGGGCGAGACGCAGTGCAGGAGCCAGGCCCGGCCGTACGGTGGCGTGCGTCAGTTGGGGAGAGTGCGAGGGCAGGCACAAGGCCGGCACATACGGGGATCTGATGGGACTGGCGGGAAGTGGTCGGGCTGGACACGTTCGAATAGGCACCTGTTACGAATATCGACACCCGGT
>JAPPKG010000126.1:0-29316 GCA_026914085.1 Caldilineaceae bacterium
CCCCCCCCCCCCAACGCCCCCCCTAAACCATGCCGTGCCTCATCGACCTGGTGTCTCTATTCGTAACAGGTGCCATGTCGAAGGTGTCCAGCCAGACCCCGTCCCGCCAGTCCCAACAGGTCCCCGCAGGTGCCGGCCCTGTTCCTACCAATCCAATTCCATGCTAAACCATCACACCCCCTCAAAAGTCCCGTAGGGGCAGGCCTTGTGCCTGCCCAGTGCCTCCCCAAGAGCCGGCAAACTACCGCAGCCACCGCAGTCGCTGATTCCCAGTCAGACTGTCCTCCCCAAGCCTAGGACGCACAAGCTCTGGACGTCTGGCAGACTGACAGCTTCTTGGTCAACTCTTGTGTGAGTTCGCCGCATCCGTAATTGCAGGACAGATGCAGCTCGCCTGACACGATGCTTGAGTCTACTGACGCAATAGACGGACAGAACCCATCCTTTCCAACAAGGTGGAGAAATAAGGAAACGAACGCTGGCCTCAATCGTTCAACCTGTCATTGGCGGCGGTCTAGTCAAAGCAAGTGATTGCGTTGGCCCTCCTCCACTCCACAAGGTAGAGCCGGAGTCCAGACCGATCACAAGAGCGAGGAGAGGGTAAAGAGGAGTGAAGAGTTGGAAGAGCCCTTGCTTGAACCTGTCCGAGTACCGTATCCCATGTCTGAGTGGCCACGCAGTTAGGAAGGGAAGGCTGGACGCGTGGTTTGAAGGTGATTTGGTGCCAACGGGCGGGCAAAATGTAACAAACCCACTGGCTAGTCAGGACAGGCTATTCAGCCAAGTCTACCAGGTCGAAGACCGGGCCATGTACGCAGGCACGTGTAACGCCGCCGCGTACCGTCGGAATGGCACATACAAGGCAGGCGCCCACACCGCACAGCAGGTCTGCCCCGACCAGAATCTGGGCAAAGTTCCGGTCAACCCGGAACCGAGATTGCCTGATGATCGACAGTAGCTCCCCAAACATACTGGGAGAAACGCCCGCACAGACCTGGTCCGCCCAACCCAAGGTGCTGCCAATCTGCTTGAGCCACTGGCTCTCGGCTGTCGCCGTTCGTACTTCAACCTGTACTGGCAGAAAAGGCATCAGGTCGGTAACCGCCTCTTCGCTCTTGGCCTTGATGAGGACTGTAACCCTGCCGCCTCGGTCCAACGCCTGCTCGCACAGAGGAAGCAACCTCCAGAACCAGGCTGCGTCGTCTTCGATGTCAGCCAGGAGGAGAAGATTCTGCAGCTCTGGCAACAGAGTAAACCCGTTCCCAAACGGCCCCAGGAGGTTGAGCAGGTCACCCAGATCCCGCTTTGCCAGCCATGCCCAACCCCCATCGGACGCACTGTGACCTTCGGCTTGGCACGGTACTGGCTGTCCGCCTTCGTCAAACCTGGCTTGGGGAAGATAGAATTGCCAGCGCTCCTGCCGGTCGAGCGCCTGGCGGCCACAAGCAAAGAGAGGTCGGCGCAGAAAGTTCGACCAGTCGCCCTCTCTTTCACTGCCGGCCGCACCGCTGCATCGCAGAAGGAAATAGCGGCCGGCAATAGTCTCAAACTGCGGGATTAAATCGGCCGGAAGGCGGACCGCGAACGTATTACCCGGCTGGACCGCACTATCAATCTGACCCACTAGGGGTGGACTCGTTTCCCATGTAGTCTCAGTCACGGCAGATCGAAGTTCGCCTCTGTGGTATCGGCGTGCCTCCTACTCGTCATCGTTCCGGTCAGGATTCCCTTCTATTCTGGCAGATAAAGTAGCCTGTTCCACAGAGGTCCGACATACGCCGTCTGACTTCGACCTGCCGGACCGTTGCTTTTTGGGAAACGGTCGCCTCTTCACCAACGGCCCGGGCTCGATGATTGCCAGAATCAACACGAGAACGACTCCCCCCAAGGCCAGGCCCGCCAGAATCTGCCAAAGACCGGACCAAGGACCATTTGCGCTCAGATTGACAAACAAGTGTGTGTTGCTAAATGCATTAAGTTCGTTAAGCATCTTTCGGCCGGCTGAGTGCATGCCCGTCGGGACCGCAAGAGGACCGACAGCATTCCGGTTCCTGGAAGCGCCCCGACTTTGTGGTACAATCTGTTCAGTCTCGCCCGGGGAGCAGGACTGGGCCACCGAATCCGGGGGAATGATATTCGTAAATGGTTCCCTTTCGGGGCCGTCTCGTTCGGCTCCGGATTGCCGTGACCGGCCTGCGCCGCCTGCGTCAATTCTCACATAGCAAACGGAATCCAGCCAACCTTTAATGTAGTCACTGAGACAACCTGAAACATGAGCCGCTCCTCGGTGCGTTCCCGCCGCCTCAACCCTCAAGAGGCGATCGACAGGCTGCTGAATCGCAATGTGCCCGCAGGATGGCGCATTGAGTTGCGAAGCGCTTGGCCCCTCTTCTTCATTCCTCTTCTCATTTTCATGCAGCTCCTGGGACCCAGCCCAATCTGGGTCGCGCTCCTGATCTCCTTGGTCGGCCTCTATGCAGTCAGCTTTGGCTGGGTCCGCAACCAGGTCCAGCAGTTTCACTTCGAGCGCCGCCGCGAGGGAACGATGCTGGTAGTAGGTGATGCCTTGCAGGAGCGGTTCGTCGTACGCAACGAAAGCGCGCTGCCTCTGCACTGGCTCGAGTTCGCCGACAGTTCGCGCCTGCCCGGTTACAATCCAAGACAGGTTGTCAGTTGCGGTAGCGGCAGCAGCTACCAATGGCGCGCTGAGGCACAGTGTACGCAACGCGGCGTCTTTAGACTGGGACCGCACACGCTGAGAACTGGAGATCCCTTTGGTCTATTCGGCCTGGAATTTGCAGACACAAGGTCGGAATCTCTACTCGTCTATCCCAGGGTGGCGCACATTCCTGACCTTGACCTACCCAGGGGGAGTTCATCAGGCCAGGACCGGCGCCGGCGAACCTATAGCGGTTCGGAACGCGCCCAGGCCGTGAGGGCATATCAGCCGGGAGACAGCCTGCGCCACGTACACTGGCCTATCAGCGCCAGGCAAGGGGTGCTGATCGTTACTGACGTCGAAACCGAACCGAGCGGTGACCTCTGGATCGTTTTGGACGTCAACCGCCATGTACAGTCCGGCAAGGCTGAGGACAGTACGCTTGAGACGAGCGTCGTCCTTGCTGCAAGTGTTGCAGCAGAGTTTCTGGGCGGCGGAGAAAGAAGGTCGGTTGGCCTGCTTGCGGCATCGGGCGCTGAATTGCCAACCCTCGAGTTGGACTGGCAAGGTGACGCTATCGATGATCCTACACCAACGACTGGTCCCAGTGAGAGCGCAAACAGGATCTTTTCGGGAAACGGCCAGATAAGTCTCGGCGACGCTTCTCAGTCTCTGCTGGTAGATGTCCCGCCGCAACCTGGCAAGGGACAGGTTTGGCGCATTCTGGCGGCTCTTGCTCCAGTTCAGGAAGGCGATCTGTCACTCGACGAACTCTTACGTCGCGGCAGGGGCATTTTCACCGCCGGCCAGACCGTCCTGGCAATCACGTCGGACATTGGGGAAGGAGTCCAGAGCTGGACGGCTGAGTTGCTGCATCTGCGTCATGCCGGCGTACCAGCAAGTGTGATTGCGGTAACGCCAGCACACACAATAGCTGAGGAAACACTGGACACAGGAGAAGAGAGTGGCGAGGAACAACCTCAATCTGACTCCGCGGACCCTTCCGCACAGGAACACCTGACGGATGTAGCGGATACTGCTCCCAATAGATTTAACGCAGCGTCACAAGCAAATCTCGTTGATATTCTGGCGAGATATGAGATTCCACTTCGTTTCTTGCAGGCCGGTGCTCGACTGAATCCCGCATTGACCTACCGTCGCACACGTACGATTCTGCGCACGACCCCAAGCGGCGGGGTCGTTGTCCATGAAGTCGAGGAAGAGGTAGGGTGACCAACGAACTCGTCGTCGACCAAAAGAACGTATTTGTCCGCTTCTTTCTATATGTGGTGAATCGATTCCGTCCTCCCCTCGGTTGGGTTGTTTGGTGTGTTGGGCTGCTGATAGCACTCCTGCCGGCTATTGCTATCCGGGAAGCCGCATGGATCGACCTGGGTCGCGTTCGCGTCACTCCCGAATGGGTGAGTCTTTTCGGGCTGGTGAGCGCCTGGTTACTGGTGGATCGGCTGCGTGACTTGTGGGAACGCACCATTCCCTCCCGAGTCGACCCGGCCCTGGACGAGAACGGCCATTCCGACCTGCCGGCGCATCGCAGCTCAGGTAGGCTCGCCGCCTTCTTCATATTCGGCCTGTGTTTTCTGCTCTGGACCCTTCTGGGGGCAGTGACCGTCTCGCAGGTCCTTGTGCACTGGATCCCTGGCCCAATCGATCTGTGGCGAGCAGCAATGGCCTATGATCTGCGCCCGCTTGCTGAAGGGGTTTCGGTTGAACTGAACAGCCTGGTATTGCGCTACTCGGACTGGGCTAGAGGTGTGGAGGCCGGAGGAGCATACCAGGACGACTTTGTCTTTCTCACGCTTTTCGGAGTCGTTCTGTGGTATCTCGGCGGAATCACAGCCCTGCTTGCTCTCTCAACCCGCAACGGCCTCATCGTTGGCACTCCGGCGCTTTGGGTGTTGGCTACATTTCTTTTCTATGGCCGTCAAGGCCGCCTACTGATCCTGATTGGGTTTGCGTCCGCACTACTGTTGCACGTCCTGCTCGATCACCAGCGCATGGAAAGGAACTGGGCCCGTCAACGGACCGATTTCAGCCCAATGTTACTGACAGACCGGATGTTGTCTGTCGGTGCTGGTGCAGTCCTTATCGGGCTTGTCGCTGCCTTCATGCCCAACATCGTCATCAGTCCACTTGCCTATAGGGTGTACCAGACGATGACACCTGTCTACGACTCGGTTGACGAAGTTACGGAGCGTATGTTTCCGGACCTGAAGGGAGGAAGAAGGGGTCTTGGCCGTCTGGGTAGTGGTCTCCCAAACCGGTTCCTGCTTGAAGGCGGAACTGAACTGGGACAGTATGAAGTGATGCGGGTCTCCACCAACTACCCCTTTGGCGCAGTCACGGAAATGGGTGACATGCCTCCGCGCCTCTACATGCGGCGGGGGACGTTTGTCAACTACGACGGGAGAGGTTGGAACAATAGCGGTCAACAGAGAGAGGACGCTATCGAAGCGAATCGGGACTGGCGAAGCCAAGAGGACTGGCCGGGACGGGTTGCGCTGACGCAACGTGTCAGATTGACTTCGCCAACTGCCGTTCTTCCGGCTGCCGGCGAGCCCGCTATGTTCAGAACAGAATATGAGTTGGAGAGGCGCGCTAGTGACGACCTGGTATCTGTGTGGTCCGGCACCGGCCCCGTGGACAGATACGAAGTCGTTTCCTTCGTTCCCGCCATGTCTGTCGAAAGTCTGCGTGCTCTGCCGGCATGGGGAAATGAGGGGGCCGTGCTGCCGCCGGACATGGTTCCCCATCTCAGGGTCCCCGAATCCGTCACCACGCGAACGCGCGACCTGGCCGATCGGCTTGCCGAGGGTCAACCTGGGCCCTTTGCCATCGCCGAATCCATTGAAGCCCATCTGCGCGGCATCGAGTACAATCTCGAAGTGCCCGGTCCCCCGCCCGGCGCCGACGTGGCCGACTTTTTCCTCTTTGACCTGCGGCAAGGGTACTGCGATTACTACACCACGGCTTTTGCTGTCTTGGCGCGTTTGAACGGCCTGCCCACCCGCTTTGCCACCGGACATATTGGCGGCTACTGGGACTTGGAATCGGGCGAGTGGACGATTACAGAGGCAGAAGCTCACTCCTGGCCGGAGGTTTACTTGCCGGAGATCGGTTGGGTTCAATTCGAACCAACAGCCGGGAGGCCCACTCTGCAACGACAGGCGGCACTGCAAACGATGCCAGACAGCTTCACAAGACAGCCTGCTGGCGATACTCCACAGGAAACCAGCACTGACGAGTGGTCCTGGAACTGGCAAATGCTCTTCTGGCTACTGCCTGTGGCAGGTCTCCTCTACCTGGCGGGCAGGTGGTTCGAAAACAGGCCGCAGGACCCCTGGCATGGCCTGCTGGCTTGGGGACGCCGCATCGGCTGGCCCCACCAGCTCAACCAGACCGAACTGGAATACGGCCAGGGCCTGTCCGCCCATTTGGCAGATCATGAAACTGAACCCGAGCGGCGACGCAGGTTGACCCGAAATGTAGTTGGTTTGACCGCGGCCGTCAGCCAGGAGCGCTACGGTACCGCGGCCATCCGCCCGGCCGCGCTGGAACGCGCCGTTGAACTTTGGCGGGCAATGCGGACAGACATTCGCCGCCTGCCGTGGTGACACCGCACTTTGAACTGAGTTTCCTTGTCGAAGTCCTACTAATCTTCTTCCTCGAAAAGCTCCTCAAATTCCTCATTCATGATACTGGACAGATCGGCGGCCAGATCGTCGGGATCCGGCGCGGCATATCGTGTCCACATTTCATCTGCCAGCAGGACGGGATCTTCTCGGATCCCGTAGCGTCGAAAGTACTGGCAAACCCGTTCCACGTCCCTCTTCAGGACTGCCTGCGCACTGCGATTTGCCTGGATGTCTACAACCTGCGGGAAGTCGATCAGCTTTATTTCACCCTCCCAGTAGAGGATGTTGAACGCTGACAAGTCCCCGTGTACATATCCCTTCTCCAGCATCACGGCGATGCTCATTCGCGTCCGTTCAAATAGTGGACCTGCTTCATCGTCCTCCAAACGCGTTTCATGAAGAGTCGGCGCCGCCATCTGTTCATCGCCGATGTATTCCATCAGTATCGCGTTTTCTCCCACTGCGTAGGGTTTCGGAACGGGCACACCGGCCTCGTGGAGCGTCTGCAATGCAGAAAACTCGTACATCAGCCAGGAAGTATGACGGACCTGTACCCCGAACGCCGATTTCTTGTTGACTGCCCTGGCAGTGCGGCTATCACGCCGCTTGACTGCCTGCGGCCGCCCGTCCTCTGCAGTCAGAAGGTCTCGGCCCTCCCTGTAAATGGCATCATTGCGCAGGTTCCGAAACTGGCGGGGACGGTAAACCTTGGCAGCAATCCACTCCACACCAAGGGAATCGTGTGCTCTGCACCGGTAAGCATTGGCCTCCTTCCCTCCTTTCACCTGCGCCATCACGTCTACAATCTGGTCCTCCTGATAAAAAGGCCTCAAGGAGGTTCTCAGGAAACCGCCCTCAAAGCGCGCCGGAGTGTACGTAATCTCCCAAACGCTCTCCAGGTCCGCGACTTCGGCCACCTGCTGCACCTCTGCGCGGTGCATCTCGAATCGCTCTCGTTCATTCTTTGGTGCACGCGGCACGCGAAAAGTAGGTTCGGCCAGCCCAAACCTCTTCTCATAGTATTCCAGTTCCGCCACTTCCTCCTCCCACTGGACGTCCGAATCCGGGTCAGTAGCACTGTCGTTCGGCCCGAACTGATCCCAACTGTCCTTTTCTCGTTCTTCTTGATCTTTCAAAGTAAGTCCCATCCTTGAATTTGGGCGCGAGGCCTAGAATCGATACCATGAACTGCCTTTGGCCTTCAGCCAGCAGAGTAAGGCCATGGCACAGTTAACGGCGCTTGGAAACAGTCACAGGCACGGCCAGTGTTCCCTTTACCACGCAGATCGCCGAAACGCTCCGCCGCAAATCTAAATTGAGTTATGGAAAGAGATCAAAAAAGGCCGCGGGCGGGGTAGCGCCGGCAGCCTCAAATGTGAGGGGCAAACAGCATAGCGGCTAGACAGAAACCGATTCTACTTGCTCGCACGGAATGGAATCTCCGCGCGCCTTTCGAAAGAATCAGCTAGCTGCGCTCCATATGCAGGCAGAAACCCGTACCACTATTTATCTTGTTCACTGTTCTCATATGGAGCCTCCTTTCGCTGGTTGCGGTGGCAGGAAAATGCGCCAAACGCTGCAAGAAAAGTAGCCAAACTTCTGCTGAAATCTAACACAGATCCCACTGAATGCAAAAGTTGCCCTTCTGACATGACAGGCTGCCAGAGCTGGAAACAGTTCTGGCGTCCCCGGTTCTGGACTTAGAGACCATGTATGTCCTTGGCCTGCCAGGCTCCGGCAGGGTCAGATAGGTCACCGAGTCCAACCTACAACCCGCTGGGTGAACCCTGAAAACATGTCTAGCTGCAGCCTGTAGAGGGGAGGAACCCTTTCCAGAGCCAGGCCGAATTCAAGTCTCTTGCATTTCGACAAGGCGGCCATCAGGGTCACGCGTGTAGGCTGACCTGCCCCATGGGTATGTCGCGGGCGGGATTGAACCCGGGTCGCTGCCAAAGGTGGACTCGACCCAATCCTCATCCAGCGACCTGACTGCGACCGCAAAGTGATCCTCGTTGGGGGGCCAGTCCGGGTCCGCCTCATACCCGGGTTCGGGCGGCTCGCGGTGATGGATCATTATGTGAAGGCCCTCCAACTGGAACAGTGCCATGCCTTCGGATTGGAATGCAGGAGGACCGCCAAGAAGATTCCCATAAAACGCGACAAGCGCGGGCACGTCCTGAGTGAAAAGGGCAAGTTCAACCAGCTGTCGCATGACGTAGGACTCCTCTACGGTTCATCGGTGGTGAATGCATGAATCTAGCGCAGCTCGCGGAGAATCTGCTCCTGGGCGGGAAACCGGGCCAGCAGCGAGGCAAACTCTTCATCGTCAGGGAGCGAAAAGTCCTCATCGCTGTAGGCCGGGGCAAGAGAGCAGGCCATCAACGCCCAACGCCCTCCACTCTGCAAACGTGCACCAATCCAACTGTGCGCGGGGACTACCGCCTGGACAGTCTGACCCTCCAGGAGATCATGCCCCAATTGGATGTTCGCGTAGTCATCTTCAGTCCCAAACACATAAAGATCAACCCAGTCACCCATATAAAAATGCCACATCTCATCAGTCTCTAACCTGTGCAGACGTGACTGAGTGTCGGCAGTCAGAAGGTAATAGATTACAGACTTGGCCGGCCGCGCTGATCTGATGGAAGCAGGCAGGACACTGGCCGGCAACCGCAGGTCCCCCGTATAGGTTACGCGGTAATAGCCGCCCTCGACCGGCAGCGGTCTCAGGTCGAAGTGGCGGATGACGTCACCCGCGGTAAGGTCAACTGCTGGCATAGTCTTCTAAAAGGCCGGCGCCACTAGGATCCCGCCATCAATGGCAAGCGTAACGCCGGTAATCCACCGTGCCAGCGGGGACGCTAGGAACAGGCACGCGTCAGCGATGTCTTCCGCTGTTCCCAGCCGCGCCAGCGGAACGCGGCTCTGCCAGCGCTTTACTCCCTCTGGCCAGGCTTGGGCCAATCCAGGCCGGTCGATGAGCCCCGGTGCAACCGCATTTACTCTGATTCCCTTTTCGCCCAGTTCCAGGGCTGCGTTTCTCGTGTACTGCTCTACCCCCGCTTTGGCAGCAGTGTAGTGACTGTGTGCAAAGGCAGTGGAGGCGGCTTCAATCGATGAGATGTTTATGATCGAGCCGCTGCATTCGCTATGTCCTCGCCTCGCTGACAACTCAATCATCGCCCGTGCCGCTCGCTGTGTGCAGTTGTGAGTCCCGGTCAGATTGGCCGCAAGCACATGATTCCATTCGTCGTCAACCATTTCCAGCAATGGCGAAAGTGGATAGACACCGGCACTGTTGACCAGAACATCCAGCCGTCCCCACCGTTCTACTGTCTGCGAAATCAGCCTCTCCACATCATCTGCCAGGGAAACGTCTGCCTGAACTGCCTGAGCTTGGCCGCACGTTGCCTGAATCTGCTCGACCACCTCTTGGGCTGCCTCTTGCGCCTGCACATAGCTAACCACGACCGAAGCGCCTGCCTCAGCAAAACGCTTCGAGATACCCGCGCCGATGCCCCGGCTTCCGCCGCTGATTAAGGCAACTTTTCCTGAAAAACTGAGTGCGCTGTCAAGTTCAGGGGCTCGTTCCTGCACTGCAGATCCTTCCTTCGCTGCGTCGTCTGGCACTGTCAAACTGTCTAGGCATATTATTACAGCCGCTCCACGCCCGCAATTTCGGTGCGCGTCCGCTCCGAATGAAGAGGACCGATATGCGTCGAAACCTCTTCAGACCTGACACTTGGTGCAGTTGACCTGCGCCTCCAATTTGTGTACGATTTCCTGGACTCCCGTTCTTTCCTTTCAAATCAGGAGAAACCCATGCTAACTCTTGCCCAGAAGCGCCATTTCTATGAAGAAGGTTACGTGAAAATACCCGGCGTCGTCCCCAAAGTGCTGATCAATGAAGCGCTGCGTGCCGTGAATCACTCGATCGGCGAGGTAGGGCTAGGCGGTGAAGACATGGAAAACAACCGCTCCGCCTTCTTCTGCGCCGAACTGCTCCGGGCGCCGGTCATTCTGGACCTGTTCCAGAAATCCCCGGTCATCGAAATCGCAGAAGAACTGATGGGCGAAGGCAACGTGGTGCCCGTCGTTCAGGCCAAGCCGTATCCCCGCTTCCCGCTCCCACTGGGAGAAGATGCACCGGAGCCGCGCGGCCACATCGACGGCATAGGTAGCGGCACCAACGGCATGCCCAAGGGGTACTATAATCGTGGCTTTACAGCCTTCGCGGTCGTCTATCTTGAAGATCTGCTCGACACGAACGCCGGCAACTTCACGGTCTGGCCCAAGTCCCACCGTGCCTTCGAAGAATATTTCCAGGCAAACGGCCATGAAGTCTTGGCCAACGGCAGGCCCGATATTGCACTACCGGAGGGTCCGGTAATGGTCACCGCTGAGGCCGGCGATCTGATTCTTGCCCACTACCTGATGTTCCACACGGGCGGACCAAACGCGTCGCCTAACGTCCGCCAGGCGGTCATCTGCCGGCTGCGACACAAAGAGGTGGAGGGCAACGAAAAGGCCGGCTACACCGACATCTGGCGAGAATGGCCCGGCATTCGAGAAGCGATGGGATTGGATCTTGAAAAGGTGCCAGCAATCTGACCCTGGCAACCGAATCTCACATGGAGCAAGGGCGCCCTCAGGCAAACATGGCGCCTACTGCAGCAGCTCTCCGTTTTGGATTGCTCTTTGGCGTCCTTCCTCCAGCATCAACTGAATCTCAACTACGTCCAGGGGCTCGTTCGTGGCCAGGAATAGCCTCCTCAGGACCTGGTTGAAACTCGCACGCATGCTGTCAGCCAGTAAGAGAAACATTGGCGGGCTGATCTCATCCGCTTCACTCACAATCAGGTCTCCCTTGTAGGCTGCCGCTGAGAGCAGTTCCCGGTCAATCTCGCGATGCACCGGTACGTAGCCGATGTTGCTGGCGTCGTCCCCTATCTGTTTGAGCTGCAGCTCCTGCCCTTCAGCAGAACCCATAAAGCCTACAAATGCATTGGCTTCAATCCGGTTCAGTGCATCGGCTGGAACAACGTACCCGAACACAATTGAGACCTCACCCATAGGCTGCGTGTCGTCTATCCGGGGAAACTGAAAGAAGTCGAGTTCGTTTGCAAATACGGGCGGCAAATCTGCAAGGCTGTAATGGGGTGCCAGCGCCATCACGGCCTTTTCCCAGGTCAATGGACTATCGCCGTCCCCCCGAATCAAGGCCGTCATGCTATTCATCTCTGAAGTACTCCCCGGCCGCTCGACAAAATACCCGCGATCCAGGAGCGATTTCCACAGTTCCCACACTTGAGCAACTCGCGGGTCAAAGAAGTCGACCCGGCCTGCTATAAGGTCGCGATGGAACTCGGGGCCGTTCAGTCGCATATTCAGATAGTCGAACCAGTAAATGCTGATAAAGGGATTCTGACCTGCCAGTGACATCGGGGTGATTCCGTTGGCTAGAAGAGTGTCGCAGATGCCGATGAACTCTTCCCACGTTTCAGGAGGCTCCAGCCCAAATTGGTCGAAGACTTCCTTGTTGTAATAGACACCCGTCCAGCTGAAGCCCGATGGCACAAAACGTAGAGTCCCTTCGAATCGGCTGATATCCCGGAAACGTCTCCCGTAAGCCTCCGTAAAGTTTCCCTCAGTCCATACTTCAGAGACGTCGGCCAATAACCCCTGTGTGGCCGCGTTGGCCAACTGATCGCCGTTCCACATCAGCAGTACGTCAGGGGGCTGTTCGTCCAGCAGGTAGTTCCCCACGTTGAAGCGATAGTTCTGTCGATCGACCTGAATGCTTGGCGCCAGTTCCTGAAAGCGTTCGATTGCCACCTGTTCAGGCGCGCTGAAGAGTGAATTGTTAGGTGATACGTAAGTCAGCGTCACCGGAGGACTGTCTGGCGCAAACAGGAACTCTTCCTCCGGTTCCCGACCACAAGCCCCCAGCAGTCCGATTAGTGCGGCTAACGCAAAGACAGTCGCGCCCCGCAACACGAACGATTCGAAAATCTTTGAAGCATGCATTCTCCCACTCCCCGCAGAAGTAGCTCTCAATCAGAAGAGAATCGAAACACGGGACCCGGACCCAGAACGGCCTGTCTGGGGGAAACCTATGAGGGGCTGGTATCGGTAACGGATAGCCTTTCGGCGAGAGCACGAATGTGGCGGGGGCCGATTCCACAGCACCCCCCCACCACTCTTGCTCCTTTTTCTATCCAGTCCAGCGCCCGTTGTGTGAAGTCGCCGGGCGCAATGATGTCGACAAACTGCCAGTTCGGCTTCACAAAGTAGCCGCTCTCCGGATAAGCCCCCGTCGGCCCCGCCCATACGGACCGGACGATCTCCAGAGCCGGACCGGTAATGTCAACGTTGCTGTGCATCACGGCTGCAAGGGAACCCCCGTCGGCCATTACCGCGGCTACGCCCTTCTCCAAACGAATTTCTTCATGGATGGCAGGTGCCAGTCTTATGCCGCCGTCCTTTGCCCTGTCGCAGCTGAACCCCACCCAAACGGGCAGGCCAGTGCCCGTGGCAGCTTCGAGTGCAACACAGGCATAGTCAATGTCTCGAATCATCTCCAAAATCAGGAAATCTACGCCGGATTCGACTAACAGCTCCGCCTGCTCCTTGAAATCGGACCTCATCTGGCTTGCGGAACGATTTGCTTCATCCCCAAGACCCCCAGACATCGGAGAGATCGATCCAGCCACCCAAACCGAGTCCGGCGCCGTTTGCCAAGACCCATCGCGGGCATTGCTTTTGGCATTCCCAGCCCCCTCTCGAGCCTGAAGTGCCAAGCGAGCGGCCTGACGATTGAGATCCTTAGTTCTGCTCTCCTCTCCCGCGAGGCGCAGCATATTTCTGCCCGTGGCGAACGTGTTTGTGATGATAATCTCTGCGCCGGCGCGAATATAGTCCAGATGTACCTGGCGTACAATATCGGGATCGGTTGCAACCGCGATTCCGCTCCAGGCGATGCCGTGCATGGACACGCCTCTGCTCTCCAACTCTGTTCCGGTGGCGCCGTCCATTAGGATGACCCGGTCGTCCTCAAGTCTTTCGCTGATGGTTCTCATTATGACACAAGTCCGGAAATCAGAATGGAGCCAAATCGTGACCGCTCTGGATCGGCTTCCGGCTAGAAGCCAATTCGCTTCCCCGCCACTCCATTTGGGCAGTTTTCGTGGCTATTGTAACAGGCGCGTCAAGAAAGGAGAACTAGCCGACCGGTCCGACCCGTCGCGGTGTCGCGAGATTACGCTGTCAGCAACCTGCACAACGTGACCAGGGCGCGCCTGGTTTTCTTGAATGAGTGGCGACCGTCTCTACCATGCATTTGCCAAATGTAGGAGAGGCTCCCAGTCAGCGCGCTGCAGCCGCCCGCTCTTGCGGTTACCGGCTTGATGGGATAGGCTTGCGGTCATGGCAGTCACATCACAGTGATAGAACCGTTTGGAGGAGGCTGAATCAGGTCCTGTTCCGGAAACCGCCTAAACATTCTGCCAGACGAAAGATTCATAAGGAATCGCTCCTCAGCCACAGCAAGGGAAAACAGGGACGAGATGGCAACACCGACCTACGCCAGACCTACCGAACTGCTGCAAACTCTGATCCGATACGACACGACCAACCCACCTGGCAATGAAGCCGAGTGTATCGGATATCTCAACGGGTTGTTGCAGGAAGGTGGGCTGGCGACAACTGTTCTGGCGAAGGATCCAAATAGACCGAACGTGGTGGCGCGTCTTCCCGGTCGAGGTGACGCGCCAGGTCTGATATTTCAGGGCCATGTCGACGTGGTTACGACTGCCAACCAGGACTGGCAACGCGACCCTTTCGGCGCAGAGTTGATCGACGGCACGGTTTGGGGCCGCGGCAGCCTCGACATGAAGAGCGGCGTAACCATGATGACATGCGCCGTCCTGCGCGCCGCAGCCGAGGGGCACACTCCGGCCGGCGACGTAATTCTGACTATAATGAGCGATGAGGAGGCCGGCAGCGACTACGGCGCCCGCTTCCTGACCGAACAACATCCCGAGCAGTTCGACGGCGCCAAATATGCCATCGGCGAAGGGGGCGGAAGCGCCCAATACATGGGCGACCAGCGCTTCTACCCACTGATGGTCGCCGAAAAACAGGTCTGTTGGCTGCAGACCCGTCTATCTGGTCCGGGCGGTCACGGCTCGACACCCTTGCGCGACGGTGCCATGGCCCGGCTTGGCAAGGTCCAGACGACTCTCAACAACAACCGGTTGCCCGTACACATCACCCCTGTTATGGAGCAAATGCTGCCGGCACTGGCCGAACACGCGCCCGACCATTTGGCTGACGCGGCCTTGGCGCTACTCGACCCCGACCGCACCGACGCCACCCTCGACCGGATGTTGGCCGATGGACTGCCCCAGGCCCGTAGCCTTGACGCCTTGCTCCACAACACAGTCAATGCCACCGTCGTCGGCGGCGGTATCAAGACGAACGTCATTCCGAGCGAGATTCTGCTGGAACTGGACGGTCGTGTTCTGCCCGGCTTTACCTCCGACAGTCTCATTTCTGAACTGCACGAGTTGCTCGGCGATGACCTGTCCTTTGAGATTATTCGACACGACCCTGGCCAGGCGGGTGTCGACATGGGCCTCTTTTCGATGCTGAAAGAAGTCGTGGAAGAGCTCGACCCGGACGGGGTGGTCATTCCTTCCATGGTGGGCGGATTCACTGATGGCCGTATGTTTTCCCGATTGGGCATCCAGAACTACGGATTCCTGCCAATGAAACTGCCCCCCGGCACAAACTTCAGCGCTACGGTACATGCAGCCGATGAGCGCGTGCCCGTCGAGGCGCTTGAATTCGGTGTACAAGCTATGTCAACGGTATTGGAACGATATGGGCAGGACGACGCGAAATGAAAGCAGAGTCGCCAATCGAAAATGGTTAGAGAAAACAATCTTAAGGACGCTGTACAGGAGCAGTTCGGGCGCGTTGCAGCCAAGTATCTCACGAGCGCAGTGCATGCACAGGGCGAGGATCTGCCCGTGATGGTCGAAGCCGCTAACCTGAAAGGCGATGAACGCGTTCTGGATGCCGGCTGCGGGGCAGGTCATACTGCGGCAAGCTTCGCTCCCCACGTAGGCGAAGTGGTAGCACTCGACTTCACGGCCACAATGCTGAATCAGGTCGAGGTCCTGGCAGACGACAGGGGCCTGACAAATCTGAGCACCAGACTGGGAGATGTCGAGAAGCTGCCTTTTGCCGACTCATCATTCGATCTCGTAGTTTCCCGCTACAGCGCGCATCACTGGGCCCGACCGGACAAGGCACTGCGCGAATTCCATCGCGTACTGAGGGCAGGCGGCCAGTTCCTTCTCAGCGATGTGCTCGGCTTCGGTGACCCGGTCTGCGATACCTACCTGAACGCCATCGAGGTTCTGCGGGATCCCTCCCACGTACGCAATTACACGCTTGAAGAGTGGAGCAACCGTTTTGCCGCGGCCGGTTTCAACCTGGAAGTCGTCTTTCCCTATCGCATTTTCCTCCAATTCGAGGAATGGACCGAGCGCATGGAAACGCCTGAGGTCAATCGCGCTGCCATTCGCGCCCTCTACAGCGCTTCACCGCAAGAAGTGCGAGAGGCACTGCAGATTGACGACCGAGGGCACTCCTTCCAATGCGCGGTAATGCGAGGAACTTCGTCGCGATCCTAACACTGCATACCCATCCAATTCTTGAGATGGGTCCCACTTGCTGAGGCTTGAATGCCGGAAACCGATGCAACGACTCGCCAGTGGTCCTTGATACGAAGGTGGCTCGCTGACCTGAAGGAAATCCCAGCTCTTGACCTGGTGTGGCTGGAAGGCAGTTTGGCCGACGGTCGCGGCAACCCCTTTTCCGATATCGATATTCGTTTTGCCATTGCTGACGACCAGTACCTGCATGTATGGCAGTTGCCTCTCCGGAAGGCAAGTGAGGAGTCTAACCCTCTGCTTGCCAAGGGCCCTGTCGCGCTCCTTACAGGGTTGGGGGATTACCTCCTACTGGAATCAACATTTGTGCGAGCTCTGACGTCGGACGGACTCCTTGTGGAGGCAAGCGCGGTGCCTACAAGCCAGGTAGATGACCTGGAACTGTATGAATGGGAGATTCTCTTTTCCCGCCTGCCCGAAGGCAGACCCGCTTTTCAAAAGGCCCCCGAACTGTCGCCTCACCAGGTCTGGCCCGAAAAAGATCCGTTGACACCTGATTCAGTCTGGCAGCGGACCAGATTCCTTCTGCTGATGATGGTGCACACGCCAGCCGTCTTCCACAACAAAGAGCTGCAATCAGCGCTGTCAGCGCTCGACCTCGCCAGAAATGATCTCCTAAAGCTTATGTGGCGACGGTCAGGTCTGTCTTTCGGCAAGAGGGCGAAACATATGTCGGAGATCTTCCCCGCAGGCTGGCTTGACGCATTAAACCACACCTACCCAACTGACCCAACTGTTCTAAAGAATCTGGCCGCTCCCCTGCTTCACACCTATGTCTTGCAGGCAAATCACTTGCGAGAGCTGTCGGCAACTGCTGGAGGCGGCTTCCCAGCAGAGTGGTTCGAGCGGCAGTATGTCTGGCTTACACGTGAGCTCAGGGGCATTCTTAGTGGTCCGGGTAAAGGATTCGAACAGTGGCGGCCAGATTAGCCCTGGAGATAGTTTACGAGCCCGCCGGCTGCATGGGATCGACCCGCGTGTTAAGATCTGCAGAATGGCCTGTCAGGCAGATCCGTCGTCAGGAATCGCGCCGAAGAGGCAATCTTGAGGCAACACTTTTTGAGATTTCTATGTAATCACCAAAAGGGGAGGAATTAAGGTGACAGCAAATCCCACCATCTTCGCAGGCACAATCGGACAAAGTGTATGGCGCAGCCGCGACGGCGGCGACACCTGGGAGAGGGCCTCCCAAGGTCTGTTTATGGAATCGGATATTCGCGCCATCGCAGTAGATCCGGGCAATTCAGCCGTCATGTACGCAGGCACGGAAGCAGGCGTCTATCGTACGCGTGACGGCGGCGACTCCTGGGCCCTCGTTGATTCGCCCATGAACGACCTCGAGATCTGGGCGCTCGCCGTCGATCCCGCAAACTCGGACACGATCTTCGCCGGGACCTGCCCGTCCGCCCTCTTCCGGTCTAAGGACGGCGGCGCCTCGTGGCAGAAACTGGATGTTGAGCTGGCCGAAGAGTGCGAGGGCGTTCCAATCACGCCCCGTGTGACCATCATTCTTTTCGACCCGGAAGATTCACAGACCGTCTACGCCGGCATTGAAATCGACGGCATGCGCATCAGCCGCGATGGGGGCGAAACTTGGGAAGAAGGCAGCGAAGGGCTGTCCAGTCTCGACATTCATGGCCTCGCCGTCGTGCCAGGCTCACCCAAGACACTGGTCGCAGCCACCAACAACGACGTTTGCGTGACCACCGATATGCAGAATTGGACCCCTCTGGAAGTGAAGAATCACTATCCTTGGCCCTACTGCCGGGGCGTCATTCACCTTTCAAATGGAGACAGCCGCATCTGGGTTGGAGCCGGCAACGGCCCCCCCGGGGACGAAGGCGGCCTTTTCCATAGTAGCGATCTGGGCAAGACTTGGGAACGGGCCAATCTGGGCGGCGTGGCCAACAGCACGATCTGGGCAGTTTCCCACAACCCTGCCTCGCCGGACTGGATCGTGGCCTACAGTGTGGCCGGTCAACTTTACCGCAGCACCGATCGCGGCCACTCCTGGACGAAACTTGAACGGGAGTTTGGTGAAGTTCGGGCAGTAGCTCTGGCAGTATAGAATTCCACTTAGCTTGGCAGGTCCCTGCCGGCCAGGAGTGAAGTGCTGGCAGGGACTTTCTCCCCCGCTTAAGGTCGCGTACCCTCAACCTGCCTGAATGCCTCAACACCGGGTCGGATCGCGTCAACCAGAAGCTTGTAGTCTGGCCCATAGCTCAAAAACGTAAAGCCCTGTGCAGCGAGGGCTTTCAACTCCTCAGGCGTGCCGGCCCCAGCGCCGACAGCCACCCCACAGGAACGGCCGACAGCCACTGCGCGCGCCATCACGGCGTCTATCTCAGGCAACGGCAATTCAAATGGGTTCAAACCCATCGAGAGGCAGAGATCAAAGGCGCCGATGAACAGGACATCGATGCCCGGTACCTTGGCAATCTCTTCCAGGCTTTCAACCGCCTCCGGCGTCTCGATGATCAGCATGATCAGTATGTTCTCATTCGCCTTTTCGAAATACTCCTCATATTCAAAGGTGTAATGTGACGCCCGTAGCGGCCCGAAACTCCGCCTCCCCTGAGGGGGATAGCGGGAAGCGGACACGATTGCCTCCGCCTCGGCCACGGTCCGGACCATTGGCACCGCAATCCCCATACCGCCAATGTCCAGCGACCTCTGGATAAAGACCGGATCAGCCGAAGGAATCCGCACCATCGGAACTGTATTTGTCCCGTTTATGGCCATCAGAATACGCTCGACCTCGGCCATGTCGAGGCCGTTGTGCTCCATCTCGATCAACAACCACTCGGCGCCGGCGTGCGCCAACAACTCGGCGACCGTCGCACTTCCCATGCCCAGGAAACATCCCATCGTCTTCTGTCCGCTGAGCGCCTTTTCCCGTACAAAATTGGATCGCATCCTGTTGGCTCCTCCAATGTTCTTCCTGATTGGACCGGATGAACCGATTCCCTACATTCAGTTCACCTCTTTGCGAATGACTTCCTGAAATAAAAGCAGCACCTTCTGAATCCTCACCACTGTAAGTGTATAAAACCTTACACACTGAGTTCTCAACTAGAATTGGGCGGCCGGTTCTATGCCGGCAACTCGGGCATTGGAGAGGGAGCGTGAAGCCGCCGCGTTCGCGCTCGCAACTCCATGCCCTGCTCGGCCAGTGCAGACAGTTCATCGGCGTCACCCCCAAACCACCTCTTCAACTGTCGGCGAGCGATATGCACATGCTCGACTTCATCAGCCCAATCAAAGTCCTGAAATGTAGTCATCAAGGGGTGGCGCGCTCGGTCACGGCAGAACTCGTATTCGGCCCGCTTACCCGGAGGGTACTTCATCAGGGCCGCTTCAACACCGATTCCCAACATGGCGTAGAGTTCCAGAGGGGTCATGTCAAACAGGTACTCGATCTCGAAGTCCCGCAACGGCAGCGCAGCGCGGTCGCCGTAAACCTGCTCGGCGGCCGCCTCCCCAAACATTGAGTGGCGCATTTCGTCCCACATATGACGCGAAATGGCCAAGTAGAACGACCACGGTTGCCCCTCGACCTCCAGCAAGACAATGGCTAGCGCCTCCGCAATCGTGACTTCACCCACCCGGGTGGCGATCATCTGCGCCAGCCGCTGTGGCACGCGGTCCTCATCGACGTGGATAAAGTCCCAAACACTGGCAAAAGTGTCGTCCCGCACAGGTCGCCTCGCCACCATGTAGCGACCCCCGCTGCGCACCCGGTGAACGCCGCCGGCCCCCGTCTCTACCCCGCCGTCAAGTCCTCCTGCCTCTTCAAATGCCCTGGCAAGGGTTTCAGCCCACTCCGACGCCAACTCCTCCTCTTTGGCCGAACGCACCAGGTCACCGAAGGCGGCCTCCAGTAGAATAAGGGCCTGTTCCTCCTCCGCGATAATCGTGCGCATCAACCGCACCGATTCATAGTCTGCCAGGCCGTTCGTCTGACGAATATAGCTCCGGTAAGCATCTAGCAGCGCCGGTTTGAACACTTTCACCAGGGCGGCTAGTAGCTCGACGCTTCCGTCAGACTCCATCGCCTCATCCATAACGACCTCAAGCCTCGTGTCAGGTACTCCTTGGCCCTTGGAACTTGATACGCGTAGCTCTATGAGCCGGTTTTTCAGGAGGTCTGAATGAAGGCCGTCCTCGTATTGCAAACGCGACAACAGCCCTTTAAGATCTCTCTGCGGAGTTGTGACAATATGCGCTGCCTGCAGGAACATAAGCCGCTCTTCGACATAGGCCATGCGGTGAATCCTTCGAGCGCATTCTTCTACGCTGAGGCCGGGCTCTTTGGCACGCTGAAGACCAGCGAACTGGTATGACGAGTTCATCGGTTTGCCTCTCGAGTTCTGGCTCATTCCTGGTCCTGAAGGGGTGAGCTTTGGAAAAATTGAGTGACACCCGCACATCGGAATCTACAATGCCGGAAAGCTTGCAGCCGTTCCGAGCGTAAGTATAGGAGATACTCAGGGAACCTTCAACCGCCGAACGCTCCGTTCGTTTCCGTTGAAAGTATGTTTCATTGATGTTAGAGTCCCAATTGTCCGGTCAACTCTTGCCGGAAGGATTGGAACCCTTCCACATTTCAGGTAGCCTATTCGGAAGTAGCAAGACGCTGAGGATAGCAAGTGCCAAAAATAGCAGTGATAGGCAGCTATGTCGTGAGCCTGACGGTGCGCGTCCCGAGAAAGCCGGTGATGGGCGAGGCGCTGATAGGTGATCTGTTCGACATGGGCCCCGGCGGCAAGGGCACAAATCAGGCAATCGCCGCTGCGCGGCTGGGGGCGCAAGTGGACCTTCTCGCCTGCCTCGGTGACGACTCGTTTGCCGATTCCGCCGAGCAACTCTATGCCGGCGAGAGCGTTGCGACAGATCACGTTCATAGAATCCCGGGCACGAATACCGGCGTCGGCATGGTCACATTACTGCCCTCGGGAGAAAACTCAATCGTTGGCCATCTGGGGGCAAACCTGCTGTTGCATCCCCATCACGTGGAAGAGTTCGAGCACGTCATTGTCCGCAGCGATATCCTCATGGCCCAACTTGAGGTTCCTTTAGAGTCTGTGACTCGGGCGCTGGAATTGGGACGAAAACACAGCGTTTTGACCATCCTCAATCCGGCCCCCGGCCAGACTTTGCGGCCGGATGCCCTTGCCCATGTGGACGTGCTGACGCCCAACGAAAGCGAGACCCGAATCCTCCTCGGCCTGCCACCCGACGATCCCACGCCAACGGAAGACCTTGCCGGGCGCCTTCTCGATCTCGACGTCGAAACCATAATCGTGACCCGCGGGGAAGAAGGGTCGCTCATCGTAACCGCACGCGGTATCGAGGCCGTCCCGCCGACCCCCGTACAGGCCCTCGACGTCACCGGCGCAGGTGACAGCTTCAACGCCGCGCTCGCCGTCGGTCTCGCCGAGGGCCAGGACCTGCGGGCCGCCGTAACGCAGGCCAATCGCGCCGGCGCCTACACCACCACACATCTGGGTGTGATTGATGGCTTGCCTACCAGGGCCGAACTGAGAGACTTTCAAGGCACATGAGTTTAGCGTCACCCCCGGGCCGGCGCGATTCGGACACCCTTGCGACGAACCCAGAAGTTGACTTCAATCACGGGGGGCAAAATGACTACAATTGACATTCAAGAGTGCGTTCGCCAGGTCCTGGAGGACGGCTACTGCATTTTACGGGATCACTTCCCTGTCGACGCCATCAGGGCCTGTCACGCGGCCTGGCGCCCCATCGCCGACGCCCACCTGGCAGAGCACGCTGACAACCCAAACCGGGGGCCCAACCGCCACTACATTCCCTTACCGTTTAGGCCTCCTCTCCACAATTCAGCCTTCTTCAATGACGACACCATTCTCGCCATCGCAAAAGGCATCCTTGGTGAGCAGGTGATCAACGACGGCTTTGCCTCCGACACGCCCTTCAAAGGTTCCGTCCACCAGGAAGTCCACGCCGACCTGCCGGAACTGTTCCCGGAACGGCCGGACCTCATCCTGCCTCCGCACATTCTGGTCGTGAACTGGCCCTTCGTCGATGTGACAACCGAAAACGGCCCGTTTCAGATCGCCGCAGGGACGCATCTGCTCCCGAAGTCTGAGGCGCTGACCCGAATCGACGCGGGCGACTTCCCCCTGAAATCGCTGCTCATGAATGTAGGAGACGTAATGGTCCGCGATCCAAGATGTCTGCACCGCGGCTCCCCCAACCTGACAGACACGCCGCGCGTTCAGGCTGGGTTCACGCTCTTGCGCCCTTGGTATCATCGCCACCGTCTGCACAGAAACGCGATCGCTCGATCCTACTTGGATACGCTGTCCGACCGGGAGAAAAGCTTGTTGCAGAGACTCCCGGTCGACGAAGAGCAGTAGGTCCCGCCCTCCGCCAACCAATGCAGAGGAGGACGTCCTCCATGCTCCTGACCATTGACAGGGAACTTGGGCCAGGCCCCAGTCTGGCACTAAGCCGCCTGACCCGCGCACTGGCCTCGCGCGGCGAGTCCAAGCGAAATCTTGGTTCACCGAACGAAGAACCGTCGCTTCTCATCGGTCTGGCAGGACACTCGGAAGCTGTGGACACAGCCCTGGCAAGGGCGGGAACAAAGTGCCCCGATGCGCCTGAATCTCTTGTTCTCAGCCCGCTGCCGCCCAACCAATTCCTCATCGCCGGAAGCGACGAACGCGGTCTTACCTACGCCTTGCTGGAGGCCGCCCGCGCGATCGAAGTCGCACCCCCAATTGCGGGAGCCAGTCCGCGTCGGAAGCGTGCCAACCCTTCCATCCTCGACCACATTCCAGCCGAAATCGGCTCGCCCCATCTAAGTTGGCGTAGCATGCAACTCTTCCTCTGCAATCGCGAGCTGGAGCGCGAATGGTTCTACAATGAGGACTACTGGGAAGATTACCTGGACCAGCTCGCGCTCTACCGCTACAACAACCTCAGCCTCACCTTGGGCCACCAGATCGCCTACATGTCACCGCCCTATCCCTTCATGTTCGACCTGCCCGATTTTCCTCAGGTAAACACCCCAGACTTCACCTCGGAACAGCGCCGAACTCGCCTCAATATGCTAAGGTTCGTCTCCGCCGCCGCCCAACGCCGCGGTCTTCACTTCACAATCGGAATCTGGTCTCAACATGCCCACGACTACGGGGAACCGATGGTAGAAGGCCTCACCGCCGATATCCTGGCCGGCTACAACGCGGCCGGCCTGGCGCGTGTACTTTACGAATGTCCGCACATCGACGGCGTCCAATTTCGCATGAATGTTGAGTCGGGCGTCGACGAGGACCATCAGGCCGAATTCTACGAGCCCCAGTTTCGCGCCATCGCCGCGTGCGGCAGGCCTATCCGGCTCGATCTGCGCGCCAAAGGCCTGTCCAATAGCACGACAGAGCTGGCACAGAGACTGGTCCCCAATACCGTCGTCTCGACCAAACACTGGTGCGAGCACCTGGGTATGCCCTACTCCATGCCGGCGATCCAGCAGAAAGACCACCACAGCTACCGCCGCTACGGCACCTGGGACCTCCTGCGCAAGCCGCGCTCCTATCCCCTTATCCACCGCCTGTGGAGCGCCGGAAGCCAGCGAGTCCTCCTCTGGGCCGACCCGGTCTGGGTCAAACGCTTTGCCCGTTCCTGCGCCTCCAGCGGCGACGGCTTCGAAGTGATGGCCCCTCTGACCAACAAGGGAGTGCGCGACAGTCGACCCCCCTGGCTCGCATATTCTGACGATTCCCCCTATCGGCTTCACGTCCACGAGCGTGATCGCTTCTGGCTCTTCCATCTTCTGTTCGGTCGCCTGGGATACGATCCCAACGCCTCCTCCGAACTCTGGCGCCGTGAAATGTTGCATCGATTTGGCGAGGCAGCTTCTGCCGTCGAGAAACTCTATTCCGCGGGCAGCCAGATCTTGCCGCTGCTCACGACCGTTCTGCAAATGTCAGCAAGCCTCTGGACATTCTGGCCCGAAAGGTACGCCGGCCGCAGCCTGGAAGAGGACGCAAGAGTCGAGCCCAGCGACCCGACACAGTTCTACCGCATCGATGAATATGTGAAGGACGTTGTGGAAGGCCGGATAAGCGGAAAGTGGACCCCGCTCCAGGTAAGCAATCTTCTGCGGGAAATGGCCGGAAACACGAAAGCCGCCATCGGTCTCATCGACCTGACTTCCACCGACCTGCGCTATACCTGCCTCGACTTTTCAATTCTCAGTAATGTTGCCGAATACCATGCCAGCAGAATGGTAGCGGCTACCTGCATGGCGCTCTTCCGCCAAACACAGGAACCTGGGCTATTGTCTCTCGTCCTTCAGCATTTGGAACAGTCCCGGGAGAATTGGGCCGCACTGGCAGCGGCCGCCGATGGCAACTACGCCGACGACCTCGTCTTCGGATTCCGTGAGAAAGGCCATGATGGGCACTGGAAAGATGATCTGGCCGTCGTGGAAAGTGATCTGGCAGCAGTCAGACAACTGGTCCGCGAGGTGGGTATAGCGCAACCGGAAGACATGAGGTGGCCTGGAGGATTCGTCCACCCGCAGGCTCCCGGCATCGAATTCAACCACCCGAGGCAAGCCAATGCGAAACAAGATCTCCCGCTCCGGTTCAAGCTGAAGGAAACTGAAGAGCGCTCACTTAGCACCGTCCGCTGCTTTCACCGCATCGCGCACCAGGCGTTGGAGTTTCAGGAGAAAGAGTTGCAAACGCGTTCAGGGGGCTACGAAACAGTTATTCCCAGAGCTGAAATTGACTCTGCATGGGACCTGATGCTGTTCTTCGAGCTTGAATTCAGCGATGGATCGGCGACCCGTTGGCCCGATTGGCGTACTGGCACTCCCTACATCGTAGTTGAGACAATAAACTGACTATCCTCTTCCTGGATGGATTCGAGGTGCCCCTAAGGGCGGGGCAGCCCTCAATTTGCCTCTGCATTCAAGATCGTTGCTGCTCAGTCGATATGAAAGACCTCACGCAGGTCTATTGAGACCGGGCTGTTATCGGGATTCGAGGGCATGATATCTCCCATATAGCGCCACCATTTCTGACAAATCTCCTCTTCGGCGATGCTGGACCATTGGCCTTCGCTCGCGATCTCGGCGTACGCAAACAATTGATCGGTCTCCGCGTGCCAGAATATGGAGTAATTGCTGACGCCATGTGCCTTTAGGACCTCTTCAAGTTCGGGCCAAATCGGTGAATGGCGCTTCTCGTACTCATCCTGATGACCGGGATTCACTGACATGACAAATGCTTTTCGGATCATGCTTTCACCGCCTTTCGTTGTGTGACAGGAATCGTCTAGCCCGAGCAACTCATGACATTCTACTACAAGCATGTAGATTCTCGTCCCTTAGGCATCAAGGTCCCCGTTATGCCGGAAACGCCTCAGTGGGACGATGTGCTATAGTAGGAGGACACCACAAAAGGTGGCGCTCACCGTCCCAGAGTCTTTAACTCTGAATACGTTCTCCCTCTTGGTCTCCCGAAAGGACGAGAAAAGATGAAACGATTTAGCGTAGCTCTATTCGTTGCAATGCTCCTTTCCGTTATTTCGTTGGCTGCATGCGGGTCAAGAGATGAGCCGGCAAAGGAGAATGAGGCTCCGGCTACCACTGAGCCTGCCGCCACTGAGACTCTAACTCCTGCCCCTACGTCTGCCACAACCGCGACCTCCGCCCCCACCTCTACACCTGCAGCTGCGAAGGCCCCCGTCCATTCCTCATCCTTCGACGCCACCAAGTATGAAAATGTCTGGGTTCACGCAATCGAAGAAAAGGAACACGAAGGCCGTTCCCTGCTGCGCGTATCCTATCCCTTAACCGAACAGGTTGCGATCAACGCCCGCATGGAAGCCCTAACGCAGGAATTCATCGATGAGTGGCGTACGGTCGCAGCCGAGACCGAAGCGAGCTATCAGAAGTACAAAGAAGAGACAGGAAGAGAGGCTGCCACCTTTATCACGCACTACCGACAACACTTCGACGTATCAATCGCTAACGAAAACCTGATCTTCTTCGACATTGTACGATCGATTCACACGGGCGGGACCGGCAACTCCTTTGTCGTCGGCTACATTTTCGACCGCCGAACTGGCGCCGAGTTGACAATCGCCGATCTCTTTGTGGATGACAGCTACCTGGAGCGACTCTCGACTCTGTCCAGAGAGGCGCTGGGTGAGCGCATAAGCAAAGAAGAGTTGGCAAGCGACCCTGAATGGGTGGAGAGCGGTACCGCGCCGGCAGCCGAAAACTTCGACAACATTCTGCTCCTGGCTGACGGTACAATCTTGGTCAGGTTCGACAAGTACCAGGTTGCCGCCGGTGTAGAAGGCGTCGTTGAGGTTGTACTGCCGCTGGACGCTATCGCCGATCTTCTCAAGCCGGAGATCCGGGAGCTGCTGGGCCTGGAGGCCGAAACGAAATCCCGCCGATCTGGGGTTGCTACCTCAGCAGTTCACCCACAAGCATTGGCACTTTCGCCGGAGCTGGCATCGAGTGATCTCTCGGCCTCAATCTATCGCAGTTCTGCCTTGAGCATCATTAGGAGATTCCCGAGGTCGGTACAGCCTAAGGCAACGGCCCAGGATGACATCAACTGCAACGAAGTCGCCTGCGTGGCTCTCACATTCGATGACGGCCCCTCTTTCTACACGGAAGGCCTTTTGGACACACTTAAGGAGCACAATGTTAAGGCAACCTTCTTCGTCCTCGGAACGCAGGTCCGCATCCAATCTGAAACCGTTCAACGCATGTTCCGGGAAGGTCATCAGATTGGCAATCACACCTGGGATCACCCCAACCTGACCAAGATTCCAGATGATCAGATTCGCGAACAACTACAACAGACAGATAATCTCATCGCCCAAATCATCGGTGAATCGACGCCTTTCATGCGCCCCCCTTACGGCGCCTACAATGACAGTGTTCTGGCAGCCTCCGGCCTGCCCATCATCTTCTGGAGCGTCGACCCCCTCGACTGGAAGGACCGGGACGCCGCAACTGTGGCTGCCAGAATCGTCGACGCGCCCGCAGGGGCCATCATCCTGGCCCACGACATTCACAAGTCCACAGTCGACGCAGTGCCCGCAATTATCGCCGCGCTCAAGAACCGCGGAATCCACATGGTCACCGTCACGAAACTGTTCGAACCGCAGACTCTGCACGCGCAGAATGTCTACATCCGCCAGCACGATTAGCCATCCCCATGGGGCGTTGACTGGCCGCGCCTGACCATCTTATTTGCGATGGCGTAATCCCGAAGGTGGCTGGAGAGCCACTAACTGCGAGCAAGTGCATGCGACGAAGGCTGTCGGAGAAGGTCACTGGTTCCCCAGATTAACGGAAGACCATATCTGTTTGATTACGAGCTAGAATTTCGTGTAGTCAAACCTAACATCCAACAACCCAATCCGCTCCAACTCTCCTAACATGAACCACAAACCCAACATCATCATCTGCATTTGTGACCAACTGCGTGCGTTCGAAGTCGGATGCTACGGCAATCAGGTAATCCACACACCCAATATCGACCGCCTCGCCCGCAACGGGGTCCGCTTCGAGCACGCCGTCTCCACCGATCCAGTCTGTATGCCCGCCCGCTCTTCCCTCATCTCCGGCCAGTACGCACGCACCTGCATGGGCGCACTCGGCAACGCCTCAGTACCCGACGAGCACGGTAGACCCATCGTCGCCTCATGGCCCCTCCAGGACCGCGTCCATCTGCCCGACCCAACCATCGCCGAACGGTTCAGAGACGCCGGATACGACACAGCCCTGATCGGCAAATGGCACATTCACCCCGCCCCCGAAATCGTGGGCTTCGACTACACCCTCCACCCCAGAGTCAACCACCGCCACACCGGACAGGATTTCGTTGAAAACGGTGGGCCTCCCCAGCTCGTTGATGGTTTCAGCGTCGACCACGAAATCGAGAACGTCCTCTCCTACCTTGCAGCCGACCGCGACAATCCCTTTTTCCTCTACTACAGCATCTCGCCCCCCCACATGCCTCTGGCCGACGCCCCCGAAAAATACCTGACCATGTACGACCCGGATGACATGCCCCTCAGGCCCAACGTGTTCGTGGACGGAGAGATGGCCCATGACGAACACTGGTTCAAAGTCTACCTCTGGGACTTCCTCTACTACTCACAGAGGCTCCCCTATACGCTGGACCTTCCCCAGGGCTTCGACCTGCGCACACTCACTGCCCTCTACTACGGCCTAACCACCTGGGTCGACGACATGATAGGACGCATGATGGAAGGCCTGCGCGCAAACGGCCTGCTCGAAAACACGATCGTCGTCTTCACCTCCGACCACGGCGACAACCTGGGCAGCCATCACAGATTTAACAAAGGCCTCCTGATCGAAGAGTCGATTCGCATCCCCATGATCTTCCACGCGCCCTGGCTCTGGAAATCAGGAGTCAACGACTCGCAAGTAGCGCAACTCATCGACATCATGCCAACCGTCTTGAACGCCAGCGGATGCCCCGTACCCGAACACGTGCAGGGACGAAACCTGGCGCCAGTACTGGCAGGCGAGCGCCAGCAGTTGGACGAAAACTGGGGCTTCATCGAGACCAACGGCGGCGAGATAGGCGTCAGAACGCCCACTCACCTTCTGGGGCGACGAGTATCCGCGAGTGGAGGGAGCGGCGAGGGCGGTCCTTCCGCCTTCTTCGACCTGCGAAACGACCCACATGAGTTGAAAAACCTCGCCGGAACAGGAGCACAGGCCCTGACCGAGGCAGAGCTGGATGACTTACTCACAGCGTGGGACGAGTCGACACCGTGGATGGCTTAGGCCTCACCACCCATAAGTTCACTGAGGAGAGCATGTTTTAGTTGGAACAGCTGCGTTCACAACAGGGACCGGATGCAGCAAAAGAGATAAGGATTTCACTGGTCTGGTAGCAAGTCGCTTGACACGTGACAAACTCTTTCTACTGCCTAGACGGAGATCGTTAGCGGGCGCAAAAGCGGCTCATGTCAACTGCCCATGCCTTATGCAGATACTCAGGTCCCGTTTGACAGTAGCCTGAATGGCTCGCGGCAGAGTGACAGTTATCCGGCTGGCCTCTTGCGTGAAAGTGGCCGCGACAGCTTGACTCCCAACCTCAACTTTGACACCCTCAACCTCTGTGCCCAGCGGCGGCGCGAATACCATCTCCCGCACGGTCAACTCCCCGCCCAATACTTCCCAGCAAACGTTCTGTACACCGTCGCCAATGCT
>JAPPKG010000270.1:0-3410 GCA_026914085.1 Caldilineaceae bacterium
GGGGGGGGCCCCCCCCCCCCCCACAAGGGAGGGCCTAATAGGCCCGACCGCCCAACTGCAGTGGTCAGTGGCCAGTGGTTAGTGATCAGTGGTTAGAGACGGCGGCGCTCGCTTCTCTTTGGGTCGGGAGCGGGGCATGGCTTAGTGGTTGCGGGTCGGGGGGCGGGGAATTGGGGCGGCTTTGACGCTGTGTTGGGAGATGTGTACAATGCAGATTGGATCGGGGGAAATTCCCGGTTTTGGGTAGATGCTGCGCCCAATTTGCAGGAAGTCGACTGCCGGAAGGCGGTAGAGGTAGTTTTAGCGACATGTCGAACGCAAGGGTTCAGGAGTTTTTATGACGGCGCCAAAGTACAGCCGCGTTGCGCTTTATCTGCAGGATAAGCATTCGATCCGCGAGGGGATGGCGCATGTGCGCTACGCGGAGGAGAAGGGGTTTGAGGCGGTGTGGCAGGCGGAGAGCCGGCTGGTGCGGGATGCGATTGTGCCGATGGCGGCGTTCGCTGCGGTCACGGAGCGGATTCAGATCGGGTCGGGCGTTATCAATAACTGGACGCGCAATATCGGGCTGCTGGCGGCCACTTTTCTGACGCTGGATGACCTGGCGCCGGACCGCGTTATTTGCGGTGTGGGCGCGTGGTGGGATCCACTGGCGAAGAATGTGGGTATCAGCCGGCGCAGGCCGTTGAAGGCGATGCGGGAGACGGTGGAGGTGACGCGGCGGCTGCTGGCGATGGAGAATGTGACTTTCGAGGGCGAGTTTCACCAGGTGAACGGGATCGAGCTGGACGTGGTGCACGGGCGGCAGGCGCCGCGCAATGTGCCGATCATGATCGGCGCGACGGGGCCGAAGATGATGGAGCTGACGGGGGAGATCGCGGACGGTGCGGTGTTGAACTACTGTGTGCCGCCGGACTATAACCATATGGCGCTGGAGCGGCTGGAAATTGGCGCGAAGCGGGCGGGGCGCAGCCTGGATGAGGTCGACCGCCCGCAGCTGATCGTGTGCTCGGTGCATGAGGACCAGGAGACGGCGCTGGACGGTGCGCGGGAGCTGCTCACCCAGTATTTGGGGCAGCAGCCGCATATTGCGCAGGCCAGCGGTGTCAAGCCGGAGGTTGTGGAGCAGATTCAGTCGATTCTGGGCTGGCCGGCGACGATGGAGCAGGTGCGGAAGGCGATGCCGCTGGTGCCGGATGAGCTGGTGACGCGGATTACGGCGAGCGGTACGCCGGAGGACGTGAAGAAGAAGGTGCGCGAGTATATGGATAACGGCGCCACCTGCCCGATTCTTTATCCGCTGGGCGACGTGAGGTTGATGATCGATACGTTTGCGGGTGGGTTTTGAGGATCTTTCCGCGAAGGGACGCGAAGGGGCGCAAAGGACAGCGGTGGCGTATTGGGTTTTCTTTGTGTGATTGGGCGGTGCTTGGCGGGTCGGGCGCAGGTTGCTCCGGCGGATCGCTGTTTTGATATAGGTTAACGAACTTTAGTTGTTGCGGTGGACTGAATATGTACCGTTTTTGCGAATCCCCCCTGACATTGACAGATGCTTTGAGGTTGAAGGCGGAACACGGGGCCGCGGCGCGTTTTGTTGCGGGCGGCACCGATCTCTTGGTCGAATTGGCGGGCCACGGCGGTGCGGGGGCCGGCGCCGAGGTGGGGTTGATCGATCTGACGCGCATTGCGGGTCTGGCCGACATCTGGGAAGAGGAGGGTGCGCTGCATCTGGGTCCGCTGGTGACGCATAATCAGTGTGTGCGCAGCCGGTTGGTGGTGGAGGGGGCGTTTGCGCTGGCGCGGGCGTGCTGGGAGGTGGGCGCGCCGCAGATACGGAACCGGGCGACGATCGCCGGCAATCTGGTTACAGCCAGCCCGGCGAATGACTCGATCGTGCCGCTGATGGCGCTGGATGCGAGTGTGCGCGTGGAGAGCGCGGCGCGAGGGAGCCGTACGCTGCCGTTGAAGAGTTTTTTCCGCGGGGTGCGACAGGTGGACCTGGCGGACGACGAGATGTTGACGCGCATCACGGTTCCGCTGCAGGATCCTGTGCGGCGGGGCAATTTTATCAAGTTGGGGCTGCGGCGGGCGCAGGCGATCAGCATATTGAGCGTGGCCGGTTCAGTTGGCTGCGACAGCGGGGAGGACTGGGATTCGGCAGCGGTTACCCACGCGGCAGTTGCGCTGGGCGCGGTTGCGCCGACGGTGGTGCGGGCGACAGAGGCCGAGGATTTTCTGGTCGGCAGGACGCTGACGGAGGAGACGATCGAGGAGGCGGCGCGGCTGGCGGCAGGGCATGCGCGGCCGATCGACGATTTGCGGGGCAGCGCGGATTACCGGGTGGCCATGGTGGAGACGCTGGTGGCGCGGCTGTTGCGCCAGTTGCGGGATGGGCGCGATAGAGAGGGCTGGCTGGAGAGGCCGGTGACGCTATGGGGCGATACGGAGGGCCGCTGGCCGGTCTCGACGGGGCAGGGCGCGGCGGCGACGGTCAATGGGCGTGCGGTGGAGTTAGAAGGCGGCATGACGCTGCTGGACAGCCTGCGCGCTGCGGGTTTTGTCGGGGTGAAGGAGGGCTGCGCGGAGGGTGAGTGCGGGGCCTGCACCGTGTATCTGGACGGTATGGCGGTCATGGCCTGTTTGGTGCCGGCGGAGCGGGCGGCGGGCAGTGAGGTTGTGACGGTGGAGGGACTGGCCGGTTCGTCTGCGGAGTCCTCGGAGTTGCTGCACAGTGTGCAGCAGGCGCTGATCGAGAGCGGCGGGGTGCAGTGCGGGTACTGTACGCCGGGGATAGTGATGTCGGCGGCGGCGCTGCTGGATGAGCGTTCCAACCCCAACCGCCTGGAGGCGCAGGAGGCGCTGACGGGCAATCTGTGCCGTTGCACCGGTTATCGGAAGATTCTGGATGCGGTGGTCGCGGCGGGGCGAGGGGCCACACGGTGAAAACCTCTATGTCCACGAAGGGCCGCGAAGAACATCTTTCCTTGATCCGCGAAGTCACGCGAAGGGGCGCGAAGAACAGCAAGGGCGTGCTGGCATTTTCTTAGCTGTGAAGCCATGTTTTGAATGTGTGTACTCTGTGCGGTCTGTCTGGATAGGGAATGACTGAATGTAGTGTCGGGGTTTCTGTTGCGGGCTGTTGATGGTCATCGCCGTGCAGGTTGGGGCCAGTTGGGCGATGGCTTGCCTGCGCCGGGCCATGCCTCGGTACGAGCCACGACGCGGGGTGGGGGGAAGTTCGGTCGCAGCGGGTGGCCAAGGTCACATTACCAAACACTCGCTGCGGCGGGGGTGTAGGGGGGGCGTGGGGGGGGGGGGGGGCCCCCCCCAACCGGGGGGGGGGGGGGCCCCCCCCCCCCCCCACAGCAGGGGGGGGGGGGAGGGGGGTTTGTGGGGGGGGTTTTTTTTTT
>JAPPKG010000360.1:0-3403 GCA_026914085.1 Caldilineaceae bacterium
CGCCGCTTGTAATGCTTCACGTCCCGGTAGCTCTTGCGCCCGCCCACCTGCGTCATGCCCAGGTAGAACTCCTTGATATCCGCGTTCTCCGCCAGCTGCTCCGCCGGCCCGTCCAACACAATCCGACCCGTCTCCATCACGTAAGCATGCGATGCTGAGCGCAGCGCCACGTTCGCGTTCTGCTCGACCAGCAGTATCGATACACCCGACTCCTCGTTGATTCGCCCGATCACCTCGAAAATCGACTGCACCAGCAGCGGCGCCAGCCCCAGGCTCGGCTCGTCCATCAGCATCAGCTTCGGCTTTGCCATCAGCGCCCGGCCAATCACCACCATCTGCTGCTCTCCGCCCGACAGATAGCCTGCAGTGCGCCGCCGGAACTCCGCCAAACGCGGGAAATAGCCGTAAACTTCGTCCAAATCCCTCCGCAACTCCGCGTCGCTGGTCCTGCGGAAAACTGCGCCCGTGCGCAGATTCTCCTCCACCGTCAGATGCTCGAAAAGCCTCCGCCCCTCCAGCACCTGAACAATCCCCATCTGAACGATCTCGTCCGGCGATCTGCCGTCAATCCGTTCGCCGTTCCACTCGATACTCCCGCGCGTGACCTCCCCCTGCTGCGTGCGCAGCAAACCCGAGATCGCCTTCAGCGTCGTCGACTTGCCCGCCCCGTTGGCGCCCAGCAGTGAGACAATCTGCTTCTCCGGCACCGCCAGCGAAATCCCCCGCAGCACCAGGATCACGTCACTATAGACAACTTCGATATTGTTGATTTGCAACATATGCGCGAAAGCGCCGGTGGCCGCTACGTTCGCCGGCCACCGGCGACTAAGATCCTTTCAGGATGACTATTCTGCTGCCGGCCGCAAATCCGGCAACGTCACAAAGTCCTGGACCACGACGAAGTCGATGCTGCCGTCCTCCATCATCTGCGCCTGCCTGATCTGGGCCTTGTTCGGCGCCCGGTTGCTTCCTTCCACATTCATCTCAAACACGCCGGCCGCGCTCACTGTCCCCATCTGCTGCATCGCCTTCAGGAACTCCGTCCCGTTCAGGCCGTCGAAACCGACATTGTTCATGGCGACTGTCAGAACGTCCGCCAACCCGTACATCGCGCTGTAAAGCAGCAGGTACGTGAACGCCTTGTCCGAGTCAGGGTATCCCTTGGCCGCAAATGTCTCCAGGGCCTTCTGAACACCCGGCACATCGGTGTCGGTCCACCACAGATAGGGGAATACCCCATAGTAGCCTATGGCAAGCGGCGCATTCTCGCCCAGAATATTGAGTATGTCCCGGTTCATACCCCAGTTCACACTGCCCAGCACCACCTGATCGTAAAAGCCCATGGCGTGCAGCGTGCCGATGACCTGCGTAATGCTGAAGGAAATGGCCTGCATATAGATGACATTCGCGCCGTTGACCAGTAGATTCTGTAACTGGCCGGTCACGTCTGCGGCCGGATCAACCGGCTGCTCCTCTAGCGGCAGAACCGTGATTCCCAAAGACTCGGCGAAGGCCAGTGCTTCCGGCGTGGTCGCACCCGCGCCGAATGCGTTCGCCCAACCGATAACGCCCACGGTGATGCTGTCTCCCGCGCCTTCAGGCTTGATCTCATCCCAGTTGCTGTGCACGAACTGCAGGAAACCCGCAAACTGGTCGGGGTAAATCGGCACCATGCCCACCGTGTAGCCGTCGGCAGGGTTGTAGAGGGACTGCGAATGGACCCCCGTGGCCAGGTTGACGATCTCGTCTTCAACTACCCGGTCCTTTAGCGCGATCGTCGCCGCGCTGTTGGCCGTCGTGATGAACAACGGCTTGGGGTCCTCCGCACGGAACTGCTCATAGACTTGGATCTCCTGCTCGAGAGCGTACTGTGTATCCTCCATGCGCACGCTCAGCATCACACCGCAGACGCCGCCCTCCGCGTTGATCTGATCGATCGCGTCCTGCGTGGCGCTGATAAAGCCCGTTCCCATCAGCGTCGCCAGCGGTCCGGTCAGACCCGCCTGCTGGTAAATAACCAGGCTTTCCCCCTCGTAGCTGTTCTCACAAGCGATCTCCATCGGCGCTTCAGGGGGCGCCGCCTCCTCTGCCTCTGCGGCCGGCGCTGCCTCCTCTGCCGCCGCCATCGGTTCCTCTGCCGGGACCGGCGAACAGGCCGCGACCAGCAGGATTGCCAGCAAAATGCAAGTTACAGATAGGTGCTTTTTCATGTGGAGTTCCTCCTCCCGTGTGAATTCCTTTTCTCGCGAATCGCCATTGAAACGTTCATGCTTTCAGTAAAGCAGCACGCCCACGAAAGTAGTCAATGTCAACGTGCAAATGGACGCAGCCGCCAACCTGCTCTCAAGAGCTGCCAGCGGTGCGCAAGGCCGCGCGGTTCATAGATAAGAAAGAGCATCAGCGCCACGCCAAAAAAGATCGGGCGGAAAGACGTCAGTAGCTGGTCCGAAATTTCAGGAAAGGCCGCGGCCAGCACCCCGCCCAGCAGGTCGGAAAGGTCTTCCATCAAAATGATGAAAGCAACGCCCAGAAACGGACCCAGATTCGTACCCAGGCCGCCAATCACCAGCATTCCCAGGTAGATGATCGACTCGTTCAGGCTGTAGCCGAACTCGGTGCCGACGCCCCGCTGGCTGTGCGCCTTGATCGCACCTGCCAGCCCCGCCAGCATCGCCGCGATGAAAAATGCCCGCAGCTTATACGTGAAAAGGTTGACCCCCAGCAGCTCTGCCGCCAAATCATTGTCCCGCACACTCACAAAGGCCCGCCCCAACCGCGTCCGTGAGATGTTAAACAACAGGAAGGTCGTTATCAGCAGCACGACCAGCGAGATGTAAAAGTAGTTGCTGACCTCCCCGAAGTTCACACCGCCCAGCTGCGGAAGCGGCACTTCAATCGCGCCGTTTGCGCCGCCCAGGTAATCCTTGAACGTGTGCCGGCTAAGCCACGGGATGATGAACTGCGCAGCCAGCGTCGCGAAGGCCAAATAGAAGCCCTTGACCCGCAAACTCGCCAGCCCGAAAATCAGACCGATCGCGCCCGCCGCCAGCGCAGCCAGCGGCAGCGCAATGAAAAAGGAGAGCCCCGCGTGAATCACCAGCAGCGCCGACGCATACCCGCCCACCAGCATGAAGGCCGCCTGGCTCAGCGAGATCTGGCCCGTGTAGCCGGTCAGGATGTTCAGTCCCTGCACCGCAATGATCGTATACGCGATCTGATTAGCGGTGGCGACCAGGTAGGCGTCCCCCCACAGAGGCAAGGTGAACGCCGCCAACAGGCTGATTCCCAGCAGCCAGTAGTGCCACGGCTGGCGCAGCAGCGCCATATCCTGCTCATAAGAGCGGTCAAAGTCCCCCGCAGGGCGCAGCATCGCCACCGGCTATATCCTCTCGATCCGCTTCTG
>JAPPKG010000306.1:0-3398 GCA_026914085.1 Caldilineaceae bacterium
GGAGATGCGCCTGAATGGCGCGGGGGAGATGGTGCGCCGGGTTTGGGAGGGGATGGCGGAGAGGTTTGCGTATGTTGTGGTGGATGCGTATGTGGTGATGCCCAACCATGTGCATGGGGTTGTTTTTCTCGGCCAGACGGCGGCAACGCCGGATGCGTTTACGGGGGAAACAGGAGGCGATGTGCCTACGTTGGGGGATGTGGTGCGTGTGTTAAAGTCTGTGACGACGGTGGAGTATGGGAAGGGCGTGCGGGGGATGGGGTGGGTGCGGTTTGAGAAGCGGTGGTGGCAGCGGAATTATTATGAGCGTGTGATCAGGAACGGGTCTGAGTTGAGGGCGGTGAGGGAGTATATTGTGAATAATCCAAGGAATTGGGAGTTGGATCGGGAGAATCCCAGTGGGGGTGGGGGTGGGGGAGGTGAAGGCGGGGTGTGAGGAGCGTACGCGGGCAGGCACAAGGCCTGCCCCTACCGGGGGTTTTAGGGGGGAAGGAGAGGGTGGCGTGAAAGGGGGGAGGGCAGGCACGAGGCCTGCCCCTACCGGGGGTTGAGGGGGTGAGCGGAGAGAGTGCCGCGTAAGGAGGGAGGGCAGGCACTGCGTGCTCTCTCGGAAGAGGCGACTATGGCCGGCGCAGGGCGGCGCTGACTCTGGCGACGAGTTCGGTGGGGGAGAAGGGTTTGACTATGTAGTCTACGGCGCCTGAGTCCAAGGCGGTTGTAACAGTTTCATCGCTTCCGTAGGCGGACAGGAAAATGACAGGCACTTCTGTAGTAGCCAGGATGCTTTTCATCAGTTCGATGCCGTCGTTACCGGGCAGCATCAGGTCCATCAGTATCAGGTGTGGAAGGTGTGACTTCACTATGTCGATCACTTCGTCGGGTTTGCCGGTCACGAAGGGAGCGTAGCCCGCCTTGGAGAGGACTCTGCGCACGTAATTGAGAATCTGCGGGTCATCGTCCACGGCGAGAATGCGCGCGGGTTCTTTTTCAGACGCCGCTGAATTATTTGCGTGTAGCGAGAGTCTGCCTGCGGCGTTCTCAAACTCCCGGTCGGCAACGGGCAGGGTAAAGGTAAACCGCGTTCCCAGGCCCGGACCGGCACTTTCGGCCCAGATGCGGCCGCCGTGGGCTTCGACGATGCCTTTGCAGATGGCAAGGCCAAGGCCAGTTCCCGAGATTTGGCGTTCCCCTTCTTCGCCGTGGATCCGGGCGAATTTTCGGAACAGGTAGGGAATGCGGTCGGCCGAGATGCCGCGGCCATCGTCAGCCACGGAAAAGGCGACGCGGCCGTCATCCCGCGCGGCGCTCACTCTTATGACCGACGGCTCGGGCGAGTACTTGGCTGCGTTGGAGAGAAGGTTTTCCAAGACCTGAACAGTGCGCCATCTGTCCGCCATGACCCAGGGCAGGTCCTGCTCCAGGTCAACGGACAAATTGTCGCGACCGCCTCCGCTCAGGAATGTGTTGCATGCCTCGTCTACCAAGCGGGCCGAATCATACGGTTCGGGCGTGACGGAAAGGGTACCCGTTTCGATCCGCGCCATGTCCAGGAGTTCTCTGAGCAGATCGCGCATCCGGTCAGCCTGCTTCTCAATGATGTGAATAAACTGGATCATCTCGTCGGGACTGAAGGTGTTCAGCGATTCGCGCAGATTTGAGGCTGAACCTTTAATTGACGCCAACGGGGACCGCAGTTCGTGGCTGACCATGCCAAGGAATTCGGCGCGCAGCTTTTCCAGTTCTTCCATCCAGGACAGGTCCTGCAGAGTTACGACCACTGACTTGACTTCATCATCCTGCATTTTCAAGAGTGAAGCGTTTGCGAGAACGGCCAGCGACCGCCTGCCGGGCACGGACAGGACCAGCTCCTCTGCCCGCAGGGTTCCTTTGCCGGGCTGCAGTAGTGCGAAAACAAATTCGGCCAGCGACATTTCCTGTCCGTCGGTCCAGCGAACGATCGAGCTATCCACAATGTGTTTCAGATGGCGATTCGCCGGGTCGAGGCCCTTAAAGATTTTCATCGCAGCCTCGTTGAGCGACATTGGGTCACCCGACACTGGGCTGAAGACAGCGACACCGACCGGCGTTGTCTCTATGACTGTTTTCAGGTTAGACGCAGCCTGCCGTGCCTGTTCGAAGCGGCGCGTATTGTCGATAACTATGGCAGCCAGGGAGGAGAAAAGGGTAAAGAGTTCCTTGTCTTCCCGGCTGAACGCCTGCTCGCCTTTCTCCCTGGCGAGGCAGATGCTACCAAAGCCAGCCCCCTGGTGACGAATGGGGGCGGCCAGGAAGGAACCTGCGGGCAGAGGACAGAATTCGGGAAAGTCTCTTACTTTGGCGCGGCTGCGGGAGTCGGGAATCCACAACGGTTCTGAAAGCTTGTTGAGGTACGTTAAGAACTGCATTCCTGCCTGCGTGTCTACCAGCCGCTGATGCTCTGCGGCATTCAGACCGGCGGAGAAGAGGTCATGCGGCCGCCCTGAGTCATCGGGCGCGTCCCACGACACAGTGAGTTCGCCTGGCTGACTGCACGCCAAGTTCAGGAGGACGACCTGCCTATAGGGTGCCGAGTCTGCCGGCGCGGCCTTGGTGTTCTGTGCGTCTGCAGCCGTGACATTGTGCGCGAGCGGGGCGGCGCCAGCCTCGGCAACGCGGCTCCAATCGCCGTAAGGGCCTATTTCATAGCGGGCGCGTACACGTACCATGTAGCGCTGGCAGGGATCCAGGCCGGTAATCGTGTAGGGGGAGGTCATGGGGAAGGCATTGATGGAGGGGTCAAGCCAGGTACGGAACCGATCATCTATGGGCGCCCAGGTGACCCTGTAGTCGCGCGGCGGGTCGGTCAGGAATGTGATTACACCGAAGCTGGCGTTTGTGATCTCCCGCGCACTGTCAATCACTTCCTGGAGCACGTTTTCCAGGTCTGTTTTCTCTTTGATGCGCGCGACGGCCTGGTTGAGCATGGACAGGCGGGTTTGCAGGGGTTTCAGGCTGTGCTCGCGGTCGTCTGCATCTTTCATCTTGCATGCTCCATATGACTCCGGAGTTTAGCACTGGGCCACGCTTGAGTGTAGTCCGGTGGTCGGAGGTGCCGGGATTGGCACGGCATTGGACGAGTATGCGTGTGATTATGCCCTATTGTAAGGAGTCATATCAAGCTGTTTTAGGAATCGGGTGCATCCCTGATTTGGGGTGGCACAGAGCAGGCACAAGGCCTGCCCCTACGGGAGGTTTGAGGGTGTGATGGAGAGGGTGGCGTGTGAGGGGGAGGGGAGGTGCGGTGCGGGGTCCGGCCGTATGGGAGCGGGGCGGGGGATGGGGGCGAAGCATGGTTGCAGCGGGTGGACAAGGTCAAATTGCGCACACACTCGCTGCGGCGGGAGGTTTAGGGGGGGCGT
>JAPPKG010000642.1:0-3380 GCA_026914085.1 Caldilineaceae bacterium
GGGCGGTGGGGCCGACCGGGTATTTGGGGGGATCGATTTCCCAGACGTGGACGTGGGTGTCTACTATCATTGGGTGCCTCTCAAGGTCTGCAATCGGGCTTGCGACTCGCCCGTGGTGTTTGGCAGGGCGGGTTCTACTTTGGCATAATGCAGAGACCGCCTTCCCGTCTTCTGGCTTCCCATTTCCCAATGGCAGTTGGCGGACAGAAGGCGTCCAGTGGGCTGCGAAGCCAAGGGAACAGGGCGGATTGCGGCAGGGCGCAGTGGGGTTGATTTTACTCGCGGCGACCATTGAAATCAAGTGGTTGGCGAGCTGAAAAAGTGTAAAGGAGGACGCGGGCAAAGGGGCCTCTGTCCTATGTGAAAGGACAAAGACCATGACGGCGGTACACAGACAGTTTATCCTCGTTGTCCTTGTGCTGGCCCTGGTGCTGTCGGGCTGCACCGCGATCTCAGGCGATGATGCGCCTGCGGCGGCTGAGGTCGCGCAGGCTACTGAGGCGCCGGAACCGACGGCGACGGCGGTGGAAGAGCCGACTGCCACGCCGGAAGCGGAACCGACGGCGGTTGCGATCGGACCGCCGCCGGCTTTTCGTGAAGAACTGCAGGCCACGGACCCGGCGACGGTGGTGTTGGGCGCGGGCACACCGCAGGTGGTGGAACTGTTCGCATTCTGGTGACCGGTCTGCGTACGCTTTGCGCCTGTGGTTCACAGGCTCGAAATCGATTATTGGGGACAGGTTGAGTTTCTCTATCTGGACATCGACGACCCTGCGGTGGCGCAGTACAAGCAGCAGTTTGGTTTCCGCTATCAGCCGCATTTGATCCTGCTGGACGGGGAGGGGAATGTGGTGCAGGAGTACGTTGGCGCGCAGCCGGAAGCGGACCTGCGCGTTGCGCTGGACAATCTGATAGGACAGTGATCAGTAGTCAGTGGTCAGTGGTCAGTGGTTAGCGATGGGGAGTCGGTCGACAGGATATGACAGCAGAGCTTGCGGAAGTGACGATTGGGCAGCTGCAGGAGGATATGGCTGCGGGGGCGCGGACGGCTGTCGATATTGCCGAGGGATATTTGACGGCTATCGAGGCGGTTGACGGTGCGTTGTGCTCGGTGATTGAGACGAACCCGGATGTGCTGGCGATCGCGGAGCAGATGGACCGCGAGCGGGCGGCGGGTCAGGTGCGGGGGCCGCTGCACGGGATCCCTATCTTGTTGAAGGACAACATTGATACGGATGACCGCATGCAGACAACGGCGGGTTCGCTGGCTCTGCTGGGGTCGCGGCCGGCGGGTGATGCGACGGTGGCGGCCGGGCTGCGGGAGGCGGGGGCGGTGATCCTCGGCAAGGCCAACCTGAGTGAATGGGCCAACTACCGCTCCTCAGAATCGACGAGCGGCTGGAGCGCGCGCGGGGGTCAGTGCCGCAACCCTTATGATCTGAGCCGCAATCCGGGCGGCTCCAGCTCGGGGTCGGGGGCGGCGGTGAGCGCGAATCTGGCGGCGGCGGCGCTGGGCACGGAGACTGACGGCTCGATCGTGAACCCGTCGGGTGCGTGCGGCATCGTGGGCATCAAGCCGACGGTGGGGCTGAGCAGCCGGGCCGGGGTGATCCCGATCTCGCATACGCAGGATACGGTGGGGCCGATGGCGCGTACGGTTGCTGACGCGGCGGCTGTTCTGGGCGCGCTGACAGTGGCGGACGAGCGCGATACGGCGACGGCGGCCCAGGGCAGACAGGTACACAGCGACTACCGTCCTTTTCTGGACGTGGATGGTTTGCGGGGGGCGCGAATCGGCGTTGCCCGCAAGGGGGTGAGCGGATACGACGAGGCCACGGACAGTGTGTTCGAGGAGGCGATCCGGGCGGTCCGCGACGCGGGTGCGGAGCTGGTGGATCCGGCCGACATTCCGACGGTAGACGGCAAGAGAATGGGCGAATGCGAAAGGATCGTCATGCAGACGGAGTTCAAGCATGGCATTGCGGCGTATCTGGCGACGCGGGTTGTGGTGGATGCGGCGCTGGCGCAGCCGCGTTCGCTGGCCGATCTGATCGCGTTCAACGAGGCGCACGCGGAGCAGGAGCTGGCCCTTTTCGGGCAGGAGCAGTTCGAGCGGTCGCAGGAGAGCGGGCCGCTGGATGGGGAGGTGTACCTGGAGGCGCTGGCTGCGGGACAGCGGCTTGCGGGCGTTGGGGGGCTGGATGCGGTGCTGGACGAGCACGGCTTGGACGCGCTGATCGCGCCGACGGGCGGGCCGGCGTGGCCGCTGGACCCTGAGGAGGCGGGGGATGCGGTGCATGGCGGCAGTTCGCGTTTTGCGGCGATAGCGGGATATCCGCTGGTGACGGTGCCGGCGGGCTTCGCGGCGCAGGGGGCGGGAGCCGGCGCGGGGAATGAACTGCCGATCGGTCTCACGTTTATGGGACGGGCGTGGAGCGAGCCGACGCTGATCCGTCTGGCTTACGCGTTTGAGCAGATCTCGCAGGTGCGGCGGGCGCCGGAACTGCGGGGATAGTGGTCAGTCGCGAGAGGGTTCTTTTGTTGTTGTTGGTTCTTAAGGGCGAGGAGAGAGGATGAGCCTGCAAACTGATCTCAAGTCGGAAAACGTGAGCCATCTGGCCGTCAGCGGATTCGCGCAGGTGGCTTTGGGCACTTCGGTTCGGGATACGCTGGCCAGGATGCGGGCGGACGGACGGGTCGTGTGCCTGGTGGTTGAGGAGGGCGCGGCGGCCGGCGCCGGCAGCGGGCGGGAAGAGGACTCGCGGCGAGCGCGGCTTGTGGGCATCTTTACGGAGCGGGATGTGATGCGCAAGGTGATCGACGTGCCGGGGATGCTGGAGCGGCCGGTAGACGAGGTGATGACCACGGACCCGATAACAGTCGGCCCGGATGCGTCGGCGGCTGACGCTTTGCGCCTGATGGAGAGGAATCATTTTCGTAATCTGCCGATTGTTGACGGAAGCGGCAGACTGTTGGGGATCATGACGCACCAGGCGATCATCGATTACCTGGCGGACCGTTATCCGGTCGAGGTGTTGAACCGGCCGATCGATCCGGAGAGGTTCCCGCGTAAGGCGGAGGGGGGATAGGGAACTGCAGTTTTTAGTGAACTGCTCGGCCATGTTCTGTGTTCGTGCGGTGTGCGGTCTGCCTGGATCCGGAGTGGGGGAATATAGTGTCAGGACTTCTTTGGCGGGCTCTTGATGGACATAGTGGTGTGCGCTGGGCGTAATTGGGAGTTGCCTTGCCGGCGCCGGCACATATTTGGAAGCAGCCAGGAGGCGGGATGGGGGGAAGCCCGGTCGCCGCGGGTGGCCAAGGTCATATTACCACACACTCGCTGCGGCGGGGGGTTTAGGGGGGGCGTTGGGGGGGGGGGG
>JAPPKG010000115.1:0-3380 GCA_026914085.1 Caldilineaceae bacterium
GTCAACACCCAGCTTCTCGGCGACTTCGACGATCTGTGACCAGGTCGTATCGTCCAGGGGAATCCCATCCCTTTGACGGCTCGCAGCCGAACGCGCCTCCGGTTCGCCCGGCATCAGGACCTCTTCGAATCCGGGCGCCGGCTTCGTGGCCTTTATCCGACCGGCGATCTGTTCCCCATCGGCAAAGAATTCGTCCAACGGACGGAAAAAGTCGATGTTCAAAAGGATGAACAGTACGCCGTTGCCTAGGATCGAGCCCGGTATCCCCGGCCCGCCGGCCCCCGTCAAAATCCCCCCCAAATAATCGGTCAAAAGGGCCAGACCGAATCCCTTGTGGCCTGCCGCCGGAAGTAGCATCCCGCCTTCGTACACATCGCCCGGATTCTTGGTGGGCGCGCCGTTCTTGTCCAGGGCCCATCCTTCCGGAATCTCCTTGCCGCTGTTGAACGCCACCCGCACTTTGCCCTCCGCCACCGCGCTCGTGGCGAAATCCAGCAGCATCGCCGGCCGGTCCTTCAGAGGTATCGCCACCGCTATCGGGTTCGTGCCCATCCGCCGCTCCGCGCCGCCAAATGGCGCCACAAGGCCGCCCGAACGTCCACCGTTCGCATACGCCAGCGCAATCAACCCCTCCTCGGCCGCAAGACCCACCCACTCGCCCAGGCGCCCCACGTGCCCCGAGTGCTTCAACCCCACTACCGACACCGCATTTCCCCTCGCCTTGCCGATTCCGTCCTCGATCGCCACTTTGGCCCCCAACTGCCCGAAGCAGCGATGGCCGTTGTACAGCACCATGACCGGTGTCTCCCGCTCAATTTCCGGTCTGGACCGGGGACGCAGTTCGTCCTCGTCAATCTGTCGCAGATACTGCGGGATACGAATGACCCCGTGCGAGTCGTGACCTGCCAAATTGGCCGAGACCAGCGACTGCCCTACAAGGTCCGCTGTCGACTTGGGCGTATCCGCGGCCTGAAAGATGCGGCTGGCGTAATCCGCCAGGGGTAATGGCTGCAATACTGGCATGAAACGCACTCCGTTTCGTTTAGGAGAAAGGAAGTAGAGGCAAGAGGATAGGCCCCCGCAGGACCTTCATCTCTCCCACAGATTGTTTGACCTCAGATCTCGAACTGGCCTGCCAAAGAAAGCGTATCCGATCTTGACCGAACACGCAACCATAACCGGTTCCGCACTTCACGCACATGACAGCACACGCAATTCCTGGCCCATCCAAATCTCGGAACTACCGGTTCCATTTAACACACCCTGCCTCGGTCCCTGCCTGCTCCCCGTGAGCGAAGTCCGGTTCCGAGAACATCCGGCCCGACCAACTGTGCAACCTGGTCTACTGGTCCGCGAATTTACTTGACCCTGTCCCCGTTCTTGACTGCCCCGCCTCGGCCCTTCGTTTGACCAACCTCTTGGAATTCAGTACGATTGAGGCAAGCAACTTCACCTGAATCCCGATGCAAAACTGGGCCGGCCTGGGGCGAAAATGCCACTTCAGCGGCTGGTCCGCAGGACACCTTCGAATAGCGCAACGCAACGGTGAGAAGTTGAGTGCAGAAGGCTTCTACATGAACCATCAAACTGAGACCGTGCCGCCCGAAACAGCTCAACGGTCCCCCAACGCGCCCAGCCCCTCGAACGACCCGACACCAGATCAGGCATCGAACCAAGACTGTGCGGCTTCCCAGGATCCCGGCCAGCACCCGGTCATCTCCGTCATCGTGCCCATCTTCAACGAGGAGGAGGTGATTCCCGAGCTGTACCGTCGCATGGTCGCCGTCCTGGACGGCATCGGTCAACCGTGGGAACTGGTTTGCGTCAATGACGGCAGCCGCGACGACTCTCTTTCTTTGCTTCTCACACTCCGTGAACAGGACGCTCGCGTTAAAATCATCAACTTCTCTCGCAACTTCGGCCACCAGATCGCCATTACCGCCGGCATGGACTACGCACTGGGCCGCACCATCGCCATCATCGACGCCGACCTGCAGGATCCACCCGAGCTGATCGGTGACATGTTCGAAAAATGGCGCCAAGGCTATGAAGTCGTCTACGCCGTGCGCGCCCACAGGCGCGGCGAGTCTCGCTTCAAACTCTGGACGGCTAGCGCCTTCTACAGGCTCCTTCGCCGCATTACCGATGTCGAGATCCCCGTAAACACCGGCGACTTCCGCCTGATCGACCGCCAGGTCCTCCTGACAATGCGCCGTCTGCGCGAGAAGCATCGCTTCATGCGCGGCCTCAGCAGCTGGGTCGGCTTCCGCCAGACCGGCATCGAATACCAGCGCGCCGAGCGCTTCGCCGGCGACACCAAGTATCCCCTCAGCAAAATGCTCCGCCTGACAATTGATGCAATCACGAGCTTCAGCTACATTCCTCTCCGGCTCAGCACCTACTTCGGCTTCTTCCTCGCCTTTGTTAGCCTGCTCGGAATTATCATCACAACCGTCCTGCGTCTCTCCGGCAACAACGCCTTCTTCGGTCAGGCCTCCACCCTGGTTGCCGTTCTCTTCCTGGGGGGAATCCAGCTAATCTTCCTGGGAATCATCGGCGAGTACCTCGCCCGCATCTACGACGACGTCAAGGCCCGCCCGCTCTATGTTGTCTCCAAAGTGTATGGATTTGGCGATCCCGATGATCCCTCCAATCCGTAACAGTCGCCAACCGGTCCGAGCGCACGCCGCACGCCGAAGGCCTGCAAGAATTACAACGTGATGCAACCCGAATTCAGCAGCAAGCTCACCGATTAAAGAATGATCCTGCGCACTGGTGTCGATATCGTACAAATCGAACGCATTCGCCGGGCTATCGCGCGTTATGACAGCACCGCACCCGCGCGCAAGCGATTCCTGGGCCGCCTCTACACCGGGACCGAGTTGCGCCACTGCCGCGGTCGCGTTGAATCCCTCGCCGCCCGTTTCGCTGCCAAAGAAGCGATCGCCAAGGCCCTTGGAACCGGTGCCTGGCGAGACGGCATCCGCTGGCTCGATCTGGAAGTCGTTTCCGACGCACGCGGCGCGCCCTCCGTCCAACTCCATGGCGAGGCCGCACGCCGCGCCGAGTCTCTCGGTCTGAGCCAGTGGTCCATCAGCCTTAGCCACGACGACGAACGGGCCATCGCTTTAGTTGTTGCAATGGGCGATCAGGCACAAGCCCCTGCATCTCGCTAAAATTCTCGCGTCTGTTCCCGTTTTCGGGGACGTCCCGGGCGCCTTCGCCTTCTGCGTTGTATCCCAAAATGGGGGTGAACTCTCGTAAAACTCCTGCAGAAGATAAACCATGGTCAGTCCGCGATCAACTCTGACTCAGCCGGAGCGCCGTCACTGACCACTAACCACTGACCACTGCCGTTTTGGGCGGTCGGGCCTATTCGG
>JAPPKG010000266.1:0-3376 GCA_026914085.1 Caldilineaceae bacterium
GCCCGTTGGCGGGCTGCTCGGGTTCTGCAGGCGTTGGTGGCGTATTTGCGTGGCCTCCCTACCCATTTCTGTTCTATTGGCCGACCGCAGCCGCATTGGCAGTAGTGGCAGTCGCATCCGCAGGAGACGTAGCGATGAACTCGTCGGAATCCAAGAAGACATGGGTCCGACCCGCTGCGAAGTCTCCAGTCGGATCAGGGTTCTCACCTCTGGTGGCGTCGAAATCCGATACTGTCAGATGCTCGGTGTCCGTCTTGGTGGTGGGGATCAGCGCTTGCCGGACCGCTTTCCGGTCGGTTCTGGGTTTGTTCGGGTCGCTGGCTGGTGCTTCTGGAAGGGTCGGGTTAGCGGGTGGTTCCCCGAATGCTGTGGCTGATGTCGGGAAGACGGTAGCCATGGAATGGGCTTCGCAGTTGGACGCCGCGGGCAAGCATGTAGTGAGAATCGCCAACAGCATGGACTGCCGAGGGCTCTGTTGCCCCCCGCTACCTGTCGGGACTGCGACACCCCCGTATCCAGATCAGCGAAAGCCTGCCCCAAATGCGGCGCCGCCGACCCGTGGATGGGCAAAGGAGAACGCGGATGCTTCCACGTGTTCACGTTCCTCGTGGGATTAGCGGCTCTCGCCTGGTTCGTGATCTACTGCGCCCCCGCCTTCCTCCCATGAGTGGTTGCGCCCTACCCGGTCACCGTGGCATTGCTGATTGACATGTCGCGGGTCAAGTCGCGGGTCAAACCCAGGTATTTGGTCCTACACCGACCCAACCCCACTAAGGTATCAGGACAAGGCACGGCCAACTGAGAAGGGATGCACACTTACATGAAGGCAGTAGCAAGAACAACCCATTCCAGACTATTGCCTTGGGTGCTAATAGGTGCCACAGGTTGTGTGTTCGCTGGCATTGGGTTCGGATATAGCCTGCGCTGGGCACTGATTATCGCAGGCGCGTTGCTTATCGTGATCGGCGGATGGGTGCCTTATGTCTCAATTGTTGGGACTTTCGCCGTCGGAGCGGGCTTCGCCCTAATCAGTATCTGGGCCGTGCTGATTTGGGCCGGAGTAGCCATCCTCATAGGATGGGGCACTCCCACATTGGTCAAGGCACTCGAACGACGCTTAGCTTCCTGACCACCGTTTGACCTTGCCTCACCCTACTCCAGGTTGGCGTTGGCACGTCCCCACGCTTCTGATAGGTGCCGGGTTCGCCGTCATCTACCTTGCAGGACCCAGAACGGTTCTCTTCGCAATAATTCTGCTTGGAGTTTTCCTGCGTCTCTCCACAAAGCCAGAAGAGATAAACATCTACCTAGCCGTGCTGGTTTCTACGCACATAGCAGGAGCGGATTCCCGACTCACAGGAGAACTCGGGATCGTGCTTGCGGGTGCAACATTGATAGCCATTGGAGCGTATCTTCGGAACCCGACCCCTCTCTATTACCAATACCAGAGTCCCGACTTCTGGTCGGTTCTGCGCCAACCCCTAGCGGGGGTGAAGGATCTGTTCTTTTTAATACGCCGCTGGTGGAACACCTATGGAAAGGGATGGGCACATCGCGGGGAAAGACTGTTACGAGTGGTCTGGCTAGTAGCGAAGTTCGTGACGTGGATTCTCGGACTCGACAACGGACAAGCTGACCCGCCGACCCCACCGAACGACCCGCCGACCCCACCGAACGATTAATTGAACGATTAATTGGGGAACTCCACGACGCAGTGTCTCACCCCCCTTCTACCCTCCTAGGGCACGGTCAACGACGTCCAACAGGACCGCTACTCATCCCCCCGCGGGGGCCCAGCCCCCCGCCCTACATTTCTAAACTGAACCTTGCGTGTTATATGTGGGGGTGTGGCAGTGCCGGTGGGGATGGCTCCAACTGAATCTGCCCTGTGCCCCTTGTGGGGTGTGGTGGCTTTGGTAGTGAGTGCCTCCCCACCGGTTGCCGGCCTGGTGGTGTCGCTTAATAGGAGCGTGACGTAACCGTTTACCGGCGTCTGTTGCTCAACGCATGGATGCGTTCCACCGAGGCTTCTGCCGCTCCCGAAAAAGCGCCTATTCGACGATTGGAGAACCAAATGTTGGTTATCGGGATCGACTCGCATAAGAGTACCCTTTCGGTCTGTTTGGTGGATCACCTGGGCACGGCCCTGGAGTACCGGAGTATCGCTAATACCCCTGCCGGTCACCGTCATCTGGTTGACTGGGCACAGACCACCAAAGCGGCCAGGGTCGCGGTTGAGGGGTCCGGCAGCTACGGTCGCCCGATAGCGGTGGCTGCGATCAGCGCCGGCCTGGATGTCCGGGAGGTGCCACCGCAGCTGACCGCCCGTCTTCGCCGCCGTGGCCGTACCCAAACCAAGACCGACCAGGTGGACGCGTTGGTGATCGCCCGGGTCGCTCTCCGGGACCACACCCTGTCAGTTCCCACGTTCTGGGAAGACACAGAAGACCTACGGGTCCTGGTCACCTACCGCCGTGAACTGGTAGAAGACCGCACCGCACAGGCCAACTGGCTCCACGCCGACCTGGAGAAGATCCGACCCGGCTACCACCAGATCATTCCCCGGTTCACCACCCGAAAAGCCCTTGACCAAGCCATGAAACTGTGTTGGCGGGACACCACCTGTCACGGTCGGGTCGCCAAACAACGCATCCGAAAGACTGCGACAACTCGACACCCAGATCAAAGAACTCACCGAAGAGATCAAAACCATGGTCGACCAGTCCGGAACCCGCCTACTCGACATTCACGGCGTGGGTGTGCTAGTCGCAGCCACCATCCTCGCCGAAGTAGGCAACCCCTGCCGCTATCCCACTAAAGACAAGTTCGCCATGGCCAACGGCACCGCACCCCTCGAAGCCAGCAGCGGACAGGTAGTGAGACACCGCCTCAACCGTGGTGGGAACCGCCAACTCAACCACTCGGGCCATCCACACCGCTGCTCTCACCCAGATCACCCGCAGACAGCGAAGGACGCCTCTACTACCAGAAACTCAAAACCCGCGGAAAAACCCACAGAGAAGCCATCCGCGTCCTCAAACGACGAATCTCAGACCGCATCTGGACCCACCTCCAACCACCAAAACCAGCCCAGAACTTGACATAGGAGCTCAGTACCCCAAGGCGCCACTCTGGCTCAGTTGATGACCGCAGGACGCTGGGCCAATCCGACCATGCCCGCTCGGTACACCCGGAATCAGGCGGCGGCCAACAACGCGGTAGCGCAGTACTACCAAACTCGGCCTGCTAAACAGACATCCCCAGTAACTACTGAGATCGCCGGCAGCAGTGGTAGTTAAGGGGAAACCCCCCGGCCGGGGCGGCCGAGGGGTTTCGTTGGTTAGGGGACGGGAACGGGTTAGCTGGAGTTTGCCCT
>JAPPKG010000254.1:0-3354 GCA_026914085.1 Caldilineaceae bacterium
AGATGGTTGGGAAGTGGCCATGGTTTGGTCTCGGCCAGAGGTATACGAGAGCTCACCCCCGTTTTGGGATGCACCCTCGTATACCCGCGAATTGACGCAGCCCCATACAGCCGATATGATTCATTCGCAGAAAGGCGCGCGGCGCGCCTGATGAAATCCGCAGAGGAAAACTGTTATGGCTCAAGATCCTCGTCCACCACTGTCGGGGAACTGGCTACGGCTTGCGATCGCCGCGGCCGCACTGGCAATCATCGCAGTTGTCGCTTATATCGGCAGCCTGCTCCTGTTTGGCCAATCTCTGTCTATCGCCTCCCTGCTCGGGTGGAATCCCGGCGGCGGCCCCAATGTCGGTGTCGAAGCGGTCGCCACCGAACCCGTCGCCGCTCAAACCTTGCAGGTGGTCGCCACCTTTACGCCCGCGCCCCAATCCACGCCAACCCACACACCCATCCCCGCCCCGACGAACACGCCCACACCGGCCTACCCCGAGGCCGTCGTACTCACCGAGACACTGAACCTGCGCGCTGGCCCGGGTACCGTCTACGGCATCGTCGGCCAGGTCGTGGCAGGACAGCGCTTCCGCATTTCAGGCCGCAACGAGGCCGGCGGCTGGCTGAAGATCTGCTGCCCTGCCGGAGAAAATCGAGAAAGCTGGATCAGCGCCGACTTCGCCCAGAGCAATCTGCCGGCTTCGAACCTTCCGGTCGCCCAAGCCCCACCGACGCCCACGCCGACCGCCACTATCGACGCGCCCAATCTCGACGAGGTCGATCTCAGCCTGCCCGCCCCGGGCGGATTCGGCTCCCGCGGCAGTATCAATCCTCTCACGGGCCAACCCTTGGACCCCGCACGCTATGGGTTGCGTCCGGTCATCGTCTGCGTCAATAACGACATCGCCGCCCGTCCGCAGTTCGGCATCGGCCAGGCCGATGTGATGTATGAATTTCTGATGGAAGGGCTCAGCCTGACACGGTTCAGCGCGGTCTACTACGGCGCCGACAGCGAGGAGATCGGGCCCGTGCGCAGCGCTCGCCTGTTCAACTACTTTCTGGGCGCGCTCTATGACGCGGGCGTGTTCTGCTCCGGGGCCAGTGACGGTGTCCGCTATCAGCTCAAGAACAACAATCAGCTCTTCCCCTACCTGGACCTGGACCTGGACGATCCGGAGAGTACCCGTTACGCCCGCTCCGTTGGCAACGACTATCGCACCCGCCTGCGCACCAGCAGCGAGATGCTTCGCCTCTGGCTCGCGGATTGGGCCGTCGAGCGGGCCCCCTCCATCCAGGGTTTTACCTTTGGCGGCCCGGCTCCAGGCGGCGCATCCGCCAATTCGATCCGGATCCCCTATCCCTCTGTCACCGCCAGCCAGGTGGCCTATCGCTACGACGCCGGCAGCGGGCGCTATCTGCGCTCCTTGGGGGGCACCGCCCATCGGGACAGCAACAGCGGCCAGCAGATCGCGGTCGAAAACGTTATCGTTCAGTACATGCCCCACGCCCCCGTGAATATAATCGAAGACGCCTACGGCAACCTGAGCCTTCTTATCAACCCCTTTGGCGCCGGCAGAGCCATCATCTTCCGCGACGGTTTCGCCTATGAAGGGACCTGGCGCAACGACAGGAGTGGGGAATTGCCTCGTTTCTTCGCGGCCGACGGCGTCGAGATCCCCCTCAAGGCGGGCAAGTCGTGGATCAGCATCGTGCCGCTGTCATACGAGATCGCCTACGAGTAAAGGTCGCACCGCAACACCTTGCATCTTAGGCTGCCAGGCCCAACCGGCGGCAGAGGCTCAATCAAAGTCATAGCGGTGCAGCAGATATGTTTCCCGGCTCGAAAGCCCCACCGCTTTCAGGAAGGCTGACCCGGCCCGGGCCGTTGAGGGCAGCGGTCCCGCCGTCACCGTCTCCCAGCCGTTCGCGGGGCCCGCCGACAGCATCTGCTGCCACAACTGCCTGCCTATACCCCGCCGCCGGTAATCGGGATCCACCCCCATGAACAGCATGCGCACGGAACGCGGCTGCCGCAGTTCCAGGCAATGTAACAGCAGCCGCCCCAGCAGAGAGCGTCCGCCGCGAGTGCGACGCAGCGGGCCGCTGCCGTCCGGCTGTGCAAGAAGAAAGCCCACCTCTTTGCCATCGACCTTCGCCATCCATGCCAGTGCCGGACGGCGCAGGATCCACCATAGCAAAAAATGCGCCTCCGCCCCATCCGGAAGCGGGAAATCTGCCCACGCAGGTACCGACTGTGTGAATAGCGGCAGCAGATCAGCGGCCAGCCGGTTCGGGTCCAGGGGATGTATAACCGCCGGGCCGGCAACCGCCGCCGACCTATCCACGAATGCGCCCGCTTTTGTCGTGTAAAGCAGACTGCGTCCCAACGGCCGGCAGACCGTCGAAAACAGCTCCGGCACATAGGGCGGGGCATAGGGCGCGTGTAATGGCGGCTCGCGGTGGAAATGATCCTGGAGCAGACCGGTGCCCAGGTAGGGAGACAGCCCAACCGGCAGGATCAACCGGCGAATCCCTTCATGCCCGACCTGTTCCTGCACCGCGTACAAAAGACGCTCCAGACTCTCGCGGTTGTTGGCGGCGTGCAGCATGGCCAGATGCGCCGTGCTGTCCGTACGGCGCGGGTCGATCAAAACAACCGCAGCAGCAACCGGTTCCTCCATCATTAAGCCCTGGTTGATGTTCGGGAACGCTTGATTGCTGACATTTGCCTGCCGGCGTCGAGGGAGAGCTTCAACCACCACATATTGGGGCCGGCTGCGTTCCAGGTGGGCGAACGGCTTCGACACCACCGCCTGCCGCAGCCGGTGCCACGCTGGCGGCGCCCAGCGCGAGTCGTCGGCGTAAATGCGCCACCATTTGCGTAGAAAACCTGCGCGGCCCCAATATCCTTCCGCCAACTCAACCCTGAAATTGAAATACTGGGCCATTTCCTATGCCGCCAAAGCCTGAGAATTGGGGAAAACCATGGGGAAAACTCTCTGCAATTCGGGATAACTTCTGCAAGGCTGCGGATAACTCTACTGTTCGTCTACAAACCGAATCTGGTTTCTCTACTCGTCTTGTAATTTCAAAACGTATTGAACCCGTCTGTGTCGCAGAAATTCGCCTATATTGAATATTCTTCCTGCCTAGCACTATATATAGTAACAGTCAAGCGCCATCTGAATGTTTCACGGGCAGATTGGACGAGCCTTTCATCCTCATTGCGATTGTCTGCCACTCCCGGATTTGATACACTACTTATTTATACAAGTGTAGCGAAAAGGCATTGCAGGCGTTCGAATGACACAGACTCCAGCGGTCCGGGAGCCAGCCGGACAGGTTGGTGTCTGTCTTGCGGTTG
>JAPPKG010000547.1:0-3351 GCA_026914085.1 Caldilineaceae bacterium
CCCTGGCCGCCTGCACGCCGCCCGGCAGCAAGAGCACAAGCCAGAGCCCGACAACAATCCGTCTCCACAGGCCGGAATCGGACGCCAGTATCCTCGCTCCCAGCCATCCGCAAAGGATGGCGAAGGGCGGCGCGAGCGGCAGGAGATAACGGTCCCAAACCGGAAGACTGAAAACGGCGTGGATGCCCAGGTACAAGCCGGCCCATCCGCAAAGAAGGACCACAAGCACTGGATTTCGCTTCGACCGCGCAAATCCTGTCCGCGGCACAAAGACCACCGCCAGCACAGTGGCAGCCGTCAGAACTATCCAGACGAAATTACTGGCTGTCAGATACCAGAGCAGGTCGGCGATGCGCACAACGCGGTCCGGCCACTCCCCCACCGAGAGCAGTTCAAGCGCACCATAGTTGCGCACGCCCAGGTCCCAGGGCGATGGTGCCACGGCCCAGCGCAGGCTGTCCCAATACAAGACAGGCAGAACTATCAACGCCAGCCCTCCGGCGACGCGCAGGCCCGCTGCCGCCATGGCCTTGGCTCTCGGGTAACCCGCTATCAGAACGGACAGCGTCAACGGTACAAAGAAGACCCCCTGCTGTTTGGTTATTATCGCTGCCCCCAGGCAAAGTCCAGCCAGGAAAGGGCGCGAACTCTGTGCAGCGAAGAGCGAACAGACGCCCGCCAGAACCAGCAAGGGATCGGTGAACGCCGTCGGGCTATAGCTGATTGCAAACGGATTCAAAGCGAAAACGGCCGCTGCCACCACGCCCGCAGCCGGCGTCCATGCCCGTTTGGCGATTGCGGCGACGACCGGGATCGTGAGTATGCTTATGCCGATATTCAGCAGCCGCGCGCTGGCCTCCGAAGCGCCAAGTGCCTTGAAGCTGTAGGCGAGCAGCCAGATAAACAGCGGTGGTTTATCGATCCACTGTCTGAGAAATTGGGGATCATCGTGGAGAAAGTTCAGCGCCCAATAACTGTAGAGCGCTTCATCCTGGTGGAAGTGAAAGCGGTCCAGCATGACCAGGCGCAGCCCAAATCCTAATAGAATCAGGAAACACAGATAACTCTGATAGCGTGACAGTGCGCCAAGAGTGCTGGGAAACGAAATGCTTCTGAAAGATTGGGCGACAGTCAGTTTCTCCGCGGCGGTGCGGTGCAACGCAGAATGCACGATTCCGTGGGTGTCGTTCGAACTTGCGGCAAGTGGGAAGCTGTAACCTCGCGCCGAGAGGTGCTCAGGGCACCCGCAGGGCACCGCATATTCTACTCCATGGCAATTGGGGGTTCAAAAAAACGATGACAAACCAGGGGGCCTTGCGAAACAGCTGGCATACTGAAAGCAAATATCGGAGGGCTATAAGGACTTGCAGTCCAATGCATCGTCAGATGTCAGAGCCGGCCCTGCCCCACCTTTGCAGAATCAGCCGCTATCTTTACAGATTGCCAATGCCCCTGCCAGTAGCTCATACATGTCCAACGTGTACGGCGAAGGATTGGCCCGCTCATCGAGGCGTGCCCTACTCAGTTCGCCTACGATCGCAAATACGCCGGCTTGAAATAATGTTACTGCCGTTATCTGGGCAGGGGTCAACTCAGATCGGCTACCGTCCCTCGATTTCTCTTCCCCAATTCCTGCATTCCAATTGCTAAGAAAACAGTCAGAAAACTCACGCAGCAGAGCTGCGTACATTTCTGAACCGTCCGATCTATCCATTTCCGCCAAAACACTTGCAAGGTCATTCAGGTCGGCCTTGGGGGAAGGCAGCGTCGGGATCGCTATTTCAGTCTCAGGAACGGAACGCCGATGGGCCGAAACCAGAGCAGAGTCGCAACGGATTCTGTCCCGGCCGCGAAAGTAGTCCCTTGTTTCAATAAGGAGCAAATGTTCGCCTGCTACGCTAGGGACATACCCTGTCATCGTCAGCGTGTCCTTTTCGTGCGAGACTTCTATACTGGCATCCCATAGCGCCTCCGCATACCAGGGGCGTTCCTCCTCACTGCCTTCATCTCTCTTTATTGCCCACACGTTTGATTCCACAAAGCTCACGATAGAGCCGGAATCGGGCACTATGGCTCCAACGTTTTCTGTGAAGTGGGCGGTCATCAGGTGGTGTCTGAACCTCGTCATCCTCTCAACTTCATCTGCCCAAGGCTCAACGTAGCCACTTTCGGAAATCAAGACCATCCAGGAATACTCTATACGGTTGTTCTTCATTCCCTCTCGATTGAAGGTCAATTCCTCGGGAATGTCTCTGAGATGGAGGACGACAGTCAGCACCTGCCTGTACAGTTCTGATTCCACTTTGACAATATCAATGTAACCGGGCAATTCGTCTGATGGCTCTGTCTCAACCGATTCTCCAATCAACAGGGCTCGTTCATCCGAGATACACGGCCCCGCAGGCTGCGGCGAAATCGGAACACAGGCCGCCGCGAGCAACACGGTCCCGGCGATCAGAACTCTTTGGAACATGGTTTCGCCTTTGAAGTGTTCAGGACGAGCGCCGGACCTAAGTTTCGATCGCACTTCTCGGGGCATCGAAGGCGATCGAAACGTCCCGCATCAACCGGGACGGCACGAGACGCCGGCCCGTCCGTGCAGGGCATCGAACGTCGAGAACGAGATTATCGAACTGTCAGCAATTCCCGGAACCCGACCGACAAGAGTAAGCGTGTCGTCTTCGTGGGAAACGATCAGGCGCGGAATGACGGGCAACTCGAGAAGGTGTGTTTCATTCTTTTCAGGAGAGTGCCTGTTTTTCAACACCATAGTCTGAACAGCAACCTGAAATGGAAGGACCGCGGCCGCCGTGTCTGCCGAGTCACTCCTTGCGGCATGGAAGGCGGCAATCGTGAAACCGGTCGAATCATGTGTGACGATGGAGCCGCCATCAACGTCGATTGAAACAGACTACATGTACTCCATGTGCAGGTCTTCCACACCTTCTCTGTTGACAGCCATCTCTTCAGGAATCTCCCTGAGATGAAAGACGGCTGTCAGGGTCTCGCCCTCCAGGCTGGAAGCCGCACCAACAATGTCAATGTAACCCGGAAGAGAGCCCAGAGTCGGATCGCTGGCCTTCGGGCCGGGCAACACGTCAAGATAGCCGCCGGCGCAATCGGCGGGACTAAGTGTCGACAGCGCATGTTCCGACTCCGCTGGGGGCACTGCAGGAATTGGCACACAGGCTGTGGCAAACAGCGCGATCCCGACGACCAAGAGCTGCTTAATCATGGTGCATCATTCTTTCTGACTGACTGTCTTGGAAAGGGCGGTCCACAGTGTGTCTCCTTCTCGGGAATGTGGAACCGACGTAATCATTTATGAAATAGTGTAGCCTTCGCTGACTG
>JAPPKG010000576.1:0-3344 GCA_026914085.1 Caldilineaceae bacterium
GAGGATGGAGCCCAGGAACTGACGGCCGGAACGATAGGTATCACGCTCGAAGAGTAGTATTAGTAGAAGGGGCTTAACCTGGTGAAATCTTGTCCCAGGAGTGGGATACCCACCTGGTGGGCAAGATTTGGAGGACAGCATGGACAGGATGAACGAGAAATCTGAAGAGCTGCTGAACTCCATCGCATCGCTCGTTCAAGGAAGCCATGTAGATACGTACAAGTTCGCCCACGATCCCCTGAAGCACTGCTTCCGGGAGATCTGCGTCCACATGTCCAGGATGGAGGGCGAGATCGAGCAGCTCAAAGCGGAGATCAAGGCCCTGAAGGGCTGATGATCCCGGGACGATGGAGGGCCTATCATGGCCACGTTTCGATGCACCGTGCTTATCCTTATCTTCATCATCCTGCCGTCCGAGACGATCGCACAGACGCCCGCGACGGCTGAGCAGCCGTCCACGACGGTCGACTATGACGACCTGGACGTCCAGGCGGCCGTCACCGGGCTTATCATTCACTCGGACTTGAAGACCGACTACGCGGAGAAAATCTTCGAAACGGTCCTGCCCAAACTGTGCATGGCATGCGACGCCAAGCCCGCCTATGTGGCCATGCTTATGATTTCGATGCATAAGGCGGTGAAGGCAGCGGGAGTCGACAAAAAGTTCATTCCGGTGGTCATGAATTACAACAGGATCGTCGGCACCGTCGACCGGATGTACGCAGAGCGCGGCCTCGCCATCGAGAAAAGAACCGAATTCTGCAGTACGCTAGTCTCCAAGTACATAACGGTGCGCCCCGAGACCAAGACGTCCGCCGCGGCGGCCGATGATATCATCGAAGCCTACAAGGCCTTCCTGGACGAGAAGCGAGCCAACCCATGAGAATTGCTTTGCTGATGGCATTCGCACTGACCTTCGTCAGCGGATGCGGTATGGCCGCCTCGATCGCGGAGCAATCCGGCCTGGGCGCGACGGCAGAAGAGCGCGCCGACAACGAGCGGATCCGGACGCTGATCCCCCAGCTCGCGGCAGCGTGCGAAATCAGCCCTGGGCGCATGGCGTCATTCTCCAAAGAGTTGCATGACTCCGTCACGGGAAACCGCGTTCCGGACACATACGTCGTCACGGTCGAATCCTACAATGACGCGGTGCGTGGCGCCCTGATAGCGCAGCTCCGCCATGAGTTCGATCGGAATCCGCAGGCCACGTGCCAGCAGGTCGCTGAAGACTATGCGTTCTCCAGGCCGCGCGACTGGCGACTAAGGCGGCAGCCGGCGTCGGAGACCGTGGCGTCCATCGTCCGGATGATCGAGCAGGAGAGCCAGGGCTGGCACGTACGACGGATTTACTGACACCTGGTGAAATCTTGTCCCGGGACAAGATTTGAGGAAGGAGAATGTCATGACTGAAGTTAGTGGCAACAAAGATATAAAAGTGATTCCGCAAAAGGACTGGGACGCCCGAATTGAAGAACGGAGACAGAAATCAAGGCGGTTAGCAAACGAGATCAGGGAAAATGGAGATCCGTTGAAGGTCGAGATACTGAGCACAAATGTAGTTAAGTCAGGAGACGAGGTTCAGTTGGCGAGTGTTGTGTTGGAATTGGATGAAGCTCTAGCGGGTAAACTGGAAATGATCCAGAAGGCTAATGAGTTTGTTACGGCCGTATATCTGAACAACGGGTCTTACAGTAAAAACCTGCTGACCGTGCTGGAAAAGACGATAAGGGATGAAAGGTAATCGGTGATGGGTTGGTTGTCTGATTGGATACAAGCAATCTCTACCTTAGTGTTGGCGATATTGGCTTTCTATGAGTTAGCCTTCAAACCATATCGGCGAAATAGAGAAGCTGCACCACAAATCATAATTCTGAATGCTCCTCAAAACACCGATAAGGCGTTTTCGTTAAATCAGACTATGGTGGTCCGTAAATAACCTTAGTCCCGCCTCAGCCTCGCCACCAGGTACTCCATACCGCGGTTGCCCTTGATCGAGTTGCAGTTCCCGCATAGCAGCTGCAGGTTGCCCAGGTGGTCCGTGCCGCCCACGGACCGCGCGATGATGTGGTCGATGGTCAGGTTCTCCGGCCGGAACCAGACCTCACAGCCGGCGCATTGCCCGCCCTGCTCGCCGTAGAGTCTGGTCTTGTTCTCCGGAGCGTTGTAGGGTGGGATCGGGCCCAGGTCGGTGCGTTTCGGAACGTCCTCGCGGTGCACCAGGTTGTAGAAGAGGCCGCCGCGGTCCTCGATGCGCTGGCGCACCAAGTCGAACGCCTTCGAAGATACATCAATGCCCGCCCACTGGCGGCCGTGCTCGTGGGCGGCGACGCACGCCGTCGCACAACCGGCGAACGGATCCAAGACGACGTCGCCCTCGTTGCTCGAGGCCCTGATGATGCGGGCCAGGAGCGCCAGGGGTTTCTGGGTGGGATAGCCTGTGCGCTCTCTATTAGACGGACCACCAAGTATCTTTATGTCCGCCCACCAATCACTCAGCCATGGCGCTCCGCCGTCGAATTCTGATTCTCGCATACCTTTCGGTATATCACCACGGTCGACCGCCGCTTGGTACTTTGATCGGTCAAAAACAACTACCATCATGCGAGCGTGATTTGCGTTATAGCCTCGTGATTGAGCACTCTGATACGTTTTCAAAGACTCGGGCGTTGGGGTTCCCTTTTGATGATTAAAGACGGCGTTATTCCCTGCAGTGTAGTACAGCAAAGCGTCGTGCTTGGCATTGAAACGAGTAGATTTCGGGGTCATACCTCGGTAGCACCACACGATCTCGTTCCGGAACTGTGTCCGGCCCCAGATCGCATCCATGAGCAGTTTAAGGTAGTGGCTCATTGTCGGATCGCAGTGCAGGTAGATAGATCCAGTGGGCCTCAGAAGGCGGTGCATCTCGATCAGCCTAGCGGCCATATAGACCAGATAGGACTTGTCGGAGTCCGTCATGGCAGCGTGCACGATCCGGTTTACCTGAGGGTGCTTCTGCTCGATGAGATCCAGCCAGGCGACGTCGATATCCTGCAATGTCCAGGTATCCTTGAACTCGGCGCCGGCAGCCTGGCTGCCGATCGGAGCTGCGTAGTTGGCCTTGCTGTTGAACGGGGGATCCAAATAAATCAGGTCGACAGACCCTGAGTTCATGCCCCGCATGATGGGCAGGTTATCGCCCGTCCACATGGTCTCGTTGGCCCAATTCGGCTCGCCCTGGGCGACTTCAGCCGGTGCAGTCATATATGTGCCCTTTCAAAAAAAGTATTGACTACATGGAGTGCATACGTTAGTGTAGTATCACGGGTGCAGCATAGGTCCCCGCCTCTCGGGGGCCGCTGCCC
>JAPPKG010000685.1:0-3343 GCA_026914085.1 Caldilineaceae bacterium
AAGTCCGTATTGGCTATCACGGTGTTTTTCTCCACGCGAATGGAGAGCCCCTCCCTTATCTGAAGTGGAGTGATGAATCGGCAGACTTAGTGGGCCGCGTTCTGGCCAATGTTCCCGGCGCCGCGCAGGGGGCTGATGCATTGACCTGGTTACGGCGCGTTGGCCTGGGCGTGATAATCATTTTGCCCGGGGCCGGCGACGATATTCCCTACTGGCAGGGCGAAGAGCTGGTTAGATCAGAAAGTGCAGCGGAAACCACGATTGGGCCATTACAGTTTGCCAGCCTGGCATTTGACGCGAACGGCCAGGCGTCGTTCGAAGGGATTCCCCTGGCGGAGATTGAGCAGGCCCTGGGCCAGTCGCTAGGCGTGGCCCTGCCGCCGATGGCTCTCCAGATACTGTCGGCGTTGGGCGTGGAGCAGTTCTCGCTGGCCACGCAGCCGAACGGCATCGATCTCGCGCTGGACAGCACGGCGCTGCCCAGTCTCGCTTACGATACTGAACGCCTGAACAACCTCATGCCGATTGTCAGCGCGTTCGTAGACCCGTCGATGGGCGGCATGATCGGCGAGGTCATTCCCAGGTTGCCCGGCGCAGACCTGGACATTATCGTTTCTTTTACCGGTCAACCGACTGCTGATACACAGTTGTCGACGATTCCCGTCAGTGTCGGCGACGGCGGTTCGTTGGGCGTGTGGGGTATTCCTCTGGGGATGGACCTTCTGCCGTCGAATGTGCTTGACATTCTTGGCGCTACAAATGCTCAGAGGCTGGATTTGAGCATTCAGGCTGATGGTCTGTACCTGGCGCTCAATCAGGAGCCCCTGCCCTCGATTCTGTGGACGGATACGTCGCTCGACACGATCGGTGGTATCGCTGTAGATCTTCTGGGCGTGTCGCCCGGTATGGTTGACGCCGGGTTGACGGTGCTGCGCAGTTTGCTTGCCAAGACGAACATTGGTCTGTCTATGGACCTGCCGGGTGCGGACGCCTCGGCATTCGCCGCTGATTTTGACGTTGCGGCCCCCAACTTCGCGGCGGCGCCGGAAGGGATGGAACCGGCGTTGCAGATCGGCGCGGCCATCGACAGAGATGGGTTTGTGCAGTCGGCGCTGGGACTCTCGCTCGCGGACCTCGCCGGCCTGCTGCCGCCGGTCAGTTTGCCGCCGCTGGTAATGAATATCGTTGGCGGGGTCGGATCGGATACGCTGCAGTTGACGACTTCCTCAGGCGGCATTGACCTGGTGGGGGATGGCGGCAGCCTGTTGACGCTGCAGTACGACGAGGCGGCTCTTAACCGTCTTCTGGTGGTAGTATCCTCGCTGTCGGACAGCATCGCGTTCATTGGGACGATAGAGGAGTATCTGCCGCACCTGCCGCCGGTCCTCTCATCGGGCCTGGATGTGCAGCTGGCCCTGGCGGGCCAGGAAGCTCCCGAGACGAAACTGGATTCTCTGCCCGTCGAAGTCAAGGCGGACGGCTCGCTCGCCCTGATGGGTATCCCTTTGGGTGACCAGTCGATTTTGCAGCCGCGCTTCATAACGGATATGCAGGCCCTGGGCGTCCAGAGGCTGGACCTGAATATCATTGACGCCAGCCTGTATCTGGCCTCGAACGGCGGTCATCTGCCGGTCATTTCCTGGACCGAACAGTCGATGGCGACAGTTCAGCGGGTCGTGAGTGAACTGCTACCGGTTCCGCCCGGTGTGCTGGAAGTTGGCATCGATTTCCTGCAGAAAACAGATATAGGCGTTGCCCTTTCGATTCCGGTTGCCGACGGCGTTGCGGCTGTAGACGTGCCGCCCGCGTTCGACGTGACCTCGGTGCGCATGGAACCGCCGGATATCGATGCCGAGTACCGGCCTGTGCTTGCGCTCAGGCTCAGGTTGGACGGTTCGGAAATTACGTCTGTCGGCGGCGTGCCCGCCAGCACATTCCAGGAGAACGGTGTAAGCCTGCCCTCTCTGCCTGCAAACATTGCCTCAATTCTCTACGACGGCCTGCAGGTTGCCGAGTTGGAGTTGACCTCATCGGCTAACCAGCTGAATGTGGTCGCGGACGAGGAAGTCCTGCTCACCGTTCACTACGACTCGCCTTCGATTCTGCGCACGCTGGACCTTGCGGCTCCGTTCCTTCCGGAAGATGTTGCCAACATACTGGCGGACCCGAACATTTCGGCGTTATTCACAGAGGAACTGCTGCCACTGATTGTAGGCGCCCAATTAGACGTAACGGCGGAGTTGAATCAGGAGTAGTTATTCTTTTTGCAGTCGGATTCGAATAGGGGCGAGAGCGGAATCCTGCTCTCGCCTTTTTTGTACTTTACAGAGGAGATTTTCACGATGCCCAATGGCGGTTCAGACTGCTGTGGGACCTGCTGGTTCAATCGCAGGAACCGGGGAGAAAGGGGTTACAGCAGGCTTGGCGACACGGATGTGGAAGCCTACTGCGAGATCAGGGATGTGCTCATCGAGAATCCCTTTTGGACGTATTGCGCCAATCATCCGCACAGGAGGCCGCAGCGGGACCCGATTCCGATTGGCCCGATCATGCGAGCAGTCGAAGGAGACAGTTCGTTGATGGGATATGGGCGCGAAGTGTGGATACCGTCGCCTGATACGGAGGAGGTTCGTGAGCACCTGCTTGAAATTCTGAACAGGTTACCTACGCACATGGCTGCGGATCGTTATCCGGCCCGGCCCGGCCTGGCTGAAGTTGTGGTGCGGCAGCTTGGTGAATTCAGGGAGCGGAGGGCTGAGAAGAGGATCCGGTGGCTCAGCGAAAATCTGCCGGAATCTTGGGCGAGTGTGGCGCGAGAGGCTCTGGCTAAGATCAAGGCGGAGGATTGAGAGAAAGGAGACCGAACCCGGAGCGAATCTGCTTCTGGCTGTCGACACAAGAGATAAGGCAGAAGGCGTTCATACGAATACGCGTAGGTCGGGTTTGTGTGTCAAAGAATCGGGACGGCCAAACCCCATTAAAGTTACAGCCCGTCTCCAGCTAAACTTCGTGTAGTCAAATCAAGATCACGGCCCGCCAGGGCAGGTCGCATTCCGCACATAGATGGGCCAGACCTAACATCCATGTCAAAGGGGTGCATCTCACATTTTGGGAAGGGAACGGTCTGGCGGGGATTCAGTGCCATCGGTGGCTGGAGTCGTTTACCGTTATTGGGCGAGACGCAGTGCAGGCGCCTGGCCTAGCCGTACGGTGGAATCCGTCAGTTGGGGAGGGTGCGGGGGCAGGCACAAGGCCGGCACCTCCGGCGATCTGATGGGACTGGCGGGTCGTGGTCTGGCTGGACACTTTCCATTTGGCGCTCGTCACCAATGTCGACACACGG
>JAPPKG010000317.1:0-3329 GCA_026914085.1 Caldilineaceae bacterium
CGCCCCCCCCCCCCCCCAAGTGGGGGGCCCCAAATCCCCCCCACCGCCCAGAACTGCAGTGGTTAGTGGTTAGTGGTCAGTGGTCAGAGAGGGCGCATATTCTGGCGGCAACTGGAATGGGAACTGACCGTGGCTTGATTGCCTCCAGAGGTATGCGACTGATCACCCCCATTTTGGGAGGCACACCTCCGGTCCGCAAAACAGTTCCGGGGCGTACCATCGTGTTATACTGATACCGGTAGACCCCGGTGGCCGGCGGCTACGAGACCTTGAGCACCGTTTGTGCCGGTCTACCGAGATTCCTTTGACAGCTGACAGAACCGCATAGGAAGAGGAGAAGATGACTCAGACCATTTTGGAGAGTGTGCAGATCCACTGGCAGGACCTGCGGGGACGCACTTATGATCTGATGGATGTTCTGGCCGATGCCGATCTGAACGCCCGGCTGCCCTTTGCCGAATCCCAGAACATCCTCTACCAGTTTTACTGTATGTTGGGCACACAGGAGAGCTGGCCGCCCGTGTTGCTGGAAGGGGGGATGGAGGGCTGGGATTGCAGTCTGCAGCCGGCGCCTGCCGGCGAAGTACTTCCGGTTGAACGGGTGCGCCAGGGAATGGAGGCGGCAGACGCGGCCTTGATGGCGACTTTCGAGAAGGTGGACTGGCTGAGAGTCTTTGAGAATGGCTCGACGCCGCTGGCGGGTTACTACAGACTGGTTGAGCATGAGGCCCATCACCACGGCCAGTTGATCAACCTGATTTACGCCAACAACCTCCCCATTCCAGAAAGTTGGGCTGACTCCTGGGCGCTTTCGCGCGACGAATAGCTAATCTCGGAGTGGCGACGCTGTCTGCGTTGCCGGGGCTTCGTTTTGGCGTTGGCAGGCCGTTCAGGTGGAGGAAGTGTACAGGAAAAAGGGCGGCAGTCTCACGTGAAATCTGCCGCTCTTGTGTTGTTTGAGACCTGTCTGAAGGTGTGCCGGTATGCTCTTGGCTGCAGCGGGCAATACGGATCCGCTACTGAAAAAGCAGGAACGAAACTGAGGCCCAGGTGGCGCCCTCTACCCCTGTTCCGACCAGCAGCGCCCACTGGCCATCCTCGCTATAGCCAAGCGTATCGTAGGTTTCGTCGTCGGGAACGTAGCCCACAATTGGGGCCTCTAGTGAGGGCCCGCCGCGCAAGCGCAAGCGGCCGCCCTGGCCGGTTTCGATGGTAGCACGGCCCATCTGCACTCTTAGTTCTATGTCCCGCAACTCCACCAGCGAGGCTGCAATCCAGACCGGGTCCTCGATACCGGGGAAGAAGATCGCGACCCAGTGGTCATCGGAGCTGAACCCGGCCACAGGATAGGCTTCACCGACGGCGACGCCTGCCAAGACTTCGGCGATGGTTTCCGGTTTGCTGCGCACGCGCAGGGCACGGGTCGTGACGATTGCAAGGTGTCGGGTTACATCGCCGACCTTCAGAAGAGGCTCGTCGGTCGGCGTGGTTACGGGCACGTCCTCCTCGGCGGCCGCCTGTTCGTCGGAGATGGACATTTCGGAGATCGTTACCGTAAAGGCAGGGCTGATCGGCACGCCGTTCTTCAGCACCGGCATATCGGTGCCGGGGAACTCGAAGACGTCGAAGACGCCGCCATCTGTATGGAGCATGGCATAGAGAGTCTCGGTGGCGGCATCGACATCAATGGCGACGGCCAAGTCGGTCGTGACCCCGGGCTCCAGGTGGGCCTGCCCGATTATCGGGCCGAAAGAGCCGGCATCGTCGGCGTGAATAACGACCCAGCCTTCCACTGGGACGACGGCTTCGGCAACCGTGACCTGACCTTTGATCACTTCCTGAGCGTGGACTGTGACGCTCGGTTCCAGGTCGGCGACCGCCATTGCTTCATCGTCGGAATTCTCTTCGTCGGCGGCCATTTCGCCGTCGTCCGCTTGCTCTTCGGCCACTGCATCTTCCGCGGTATCTTCCGGTTCAGCGGCCATCTGCCCGTCTTCAGGAACAGAGAGGGCGGCGGCGTCTCCGTCCAAGGTTACATCTTCGGCCCAGATCCAGCCGATTGTGCCGACGTCCGGCACCTCCACTTTCAGCCAGCTACTGTCTTCGGTCCGCCCGATCACGGCGATGACGTCGTCCTTGAGCAGGCCGGCGATAATTGGCGTCTCTGCACTGGCAGCCTGGCGCACGCGCAGCGCGTTGACATGCACAGTTGCCGACAAGGTCACCGGTTCCGGCTCGGCCGGTTCTGTGGCTTCTGCGACAGGAAGGGGCGCGGCAGGTGTCAGGATCTGCGTGATGTCTCTTTGGAAGGGATAGCAGCTGCCAATCAAAAGGGGCAGAATGGCCAGTGCCCAGAACGAAAGGACGCGAAATCGAATCTGCATGGTTCCTCCCAAGCTGGCGATTGCCCGCCACCCGCTGCAGTGGGCGGGGACTCGGGGGCGAAGTCGGGAACAGGCGCAGAACCTACGGTAGAGGGGTTGCGCGAGCGTGTTGAACTTGAACCGCGCGCTTCGAGATGGCGGCGGATTTAATAATTATGGCACGGCGAAAATATGGCTGTCAAATGATTTCGGGCCGTCTCCCTATCCGAAAGCATACCGAAATGGGGGTGAATGCGCGGCGCGATTGCTACGCAGGTGGCCATCTTTCCGGGTGGAATTCCAAGGACTGCGCTAGCATAACGAATTCCGTTGCCATCGCAGAATTGCTCTGACCGATCTTGGGCAAGAAGGACAGTCGTAAACTCTTAGCAGCATCTGGAACGAGTCAGCTTCGTATTAGCTTCTCTATCAATAAAATATTATTTGACAGGCAGAAATCGGTTAACTATACTGACCGTGTCCGCATCAGTAGACACAATTGCAACATCAAGTTCTGTTTTTCGCTGCAGAGATCTGTGAAGAGGGTCTGCCCATCGTTGACGGACCTGTTGATCACAAAATGGTGAAGAGCAGTAACTGGCGCCCTTTGCCATCTCACTCCCAGACACTTGTATTCTGGGAGGCAGATGCCGATTCCAGGCCAGAAAAAGCTATTTCACATCATGAACAGCAGTCAGTTCGGGCGAAGGGGCAACATCCACTCAACATTACGATAACTGAGCGCCGACACACGATTAAAGCCGGGAACCGCCACTCGCACATTTTCTACCGGTCTGAGAAAGGAGGGTTACGAAGCTGGGCAGTGGTCCATGTACAGACCGTGGACGCGTCAACCGCTTGGACCGCCGAATGTACAGGATTAAGCCCTCGTGAAGGCGTAGAAAGAACGATTGCATGATCTGTTGATGTCGGACCCGGCGCGCCGGAGCGGGGTTGAGAGTTTAG
>JAPPKG010000634.1:0-3329 GCA_026914085.1 Caldilineaceae bacterium
TGCCATCAAACGGTCGCCCGAGGCGCTGGTGACCTATCAGGCAATCGCCGGCCTGAGCGTCGTGTCGGACAGAATCGCCTGGAGTGTTCGGGGGTATTATGCCAGCAAAGTAAGTGTGGTGCTGACTAATGTGCCCGGCCCGTCGCAGAAACTCTATTTTGCCGGCAAGCTTCTTGAGACGATCGTCTTCTGGGTGCCGCAGTCCGGCTTCATCGGCGTGGGTATCAGCATTTTCAGCTACGCCGGGCAGGTGAATATCGAACTCATTACCGACCGCGGACTGGCGTCGGACCCGGACACCATCGTCACAGCCTTTCAGGAGGAGTTTGACAGTTTATTTTATCTGGCGCACGTGCAGGAATTCCAGGCGCGTCGAATCGCGGAGCCCGCCACACGCGCAGGGTCCGCATCCAATTCGGATTAGCTCTCGTCGGCAACTTCGGCGACGCGGTCAACTATGCACCCAACAGCATGGGAGGACCGGCCGAAGACTCACGTTACCTTGAGCCGCCACTCAAAATGTCGGGAGATACTGACCGTTACGACCATCACGCCGGCAACGACGACTATTCCCAGCCCGGCAACTCTTTCCGCGTGATGAGCAACGACCAGAAAGAGCAGCGGTTCAGCAATATCGCCGCTGCGACGGATGGTGTGCCCGAGCGCATTCGGGTACGTCAGCTTGTCCACTTCTGCAAGGCCGATCCGGACTATGCATGCGGGGTAGCAACAAAGTTGAACCTTTCCCATACCGGCGAGCAGGTCGCTGCCCTCGCGGATCTGTCTCTGGCTGATCTGATTGTGCAGACCAGCGCAGAAGCGTATACGGAGGTGCAGTCAACGCCGGCGGAATTGTTGGCCAACGCCGCCGGCTGACCTGCCGGTAGCACATTCATTGGGCTGAAATCGATGTAACTTTGGAGGCCTACACAAATAATTCCCCAAACCCGGAATCGTTGTGCAGTCAGACATGCACCGGGCCACACTTCGGTGAGGCGGCCGCATGTTTGCCTTGGCTCTATGCGCCCACAGCTCCTATGCCCTGATGCTTTCCGCGAAGGAGTACGAGCACTGCACCCAATGCAACGCCCAACGTGTCCTCCTGTACCCGCCAGGGACGATAGTGCAGTCCGACCCCAAACGCTGACCTGTAATCTGGCCGAAATCTCCTGATTCCAGAAACTTACAACGATTTCAGGTTTCTACAGGGCCAGTGTAGCCGCATTTTTAGTGGCTGGATCCAATCGTGAGTCCACGAAACACCAGACACACTTTCGAAAAGCTTGACGGGTGGATGACGCACGCCTGAAGATGAAAGAGAGACTCCCGCAAGTGACCTGCCCTCCCGCTCTTGAGGTTGGATTTTGGTCACTGCGTCGAGTAAGCGAGCAAATTGCATTGAAGCAAGGGATGTGAGTAGGGTGAAAAGGGTCTTAGGGATTACGGGCTGGATTTTTTGGGGCGTTGTGCTGGGGGGCGTTGCGATTTACGTGATGGTGTTGGATGAGAAAGAATTGAGTGAGACGCCGGTTGAAGAGACGGCGACTCCGGATGATCGAAATGATGCCGGTGAATTGGTACCGAAGGTGATAGTGAAGAACTATGGCATGGCCATCAGGTCGGGTCCTGGGGCTGTTTATGAGATTGTTGGAAATGCGCCCATGGAGAGCGAGTATAGGATTGTGGGGCGGAATCAGGCAGGTGATTGGTGGAAGATAGTCTTAGCCGACATTGAGGGGGGGGAAGCACATGGGTGGTTGTATGCGCCATTTGAGAAAGCCGTGAATGCAAGCGGGGTTGAGGTGGTTGAGGCGCCGCCGACGCCGACGTCGGAGACCCCGTCCACATTTACGCCAGAGCCAACGTTAATTCCAGCACCGACATTTACGCCTGACGCTGGTTAAGTCCCAGGGATGTTCTCGGAGCTGCGCGGGGCCGCGCGGCACGGGCATTAGCAAAGTGGGGAGTGGAAACTAAGTCAGGGCCAGGATCAACTCGATTGCGGTCTCGAATGAATCGAGGTATTACTGCAATGCCCCTCGAAATCGTCCCGATGAACGCCTACGCCTATACGGCGCAGAATTCAAATTATCGCCTGGCCCGTTCTCTATGCGCGCAAGCGTGAATCCAGGTCACTAGCGAGCCTGCATGTTCCTCTTGAGATCTGAGAAACGGAGAACGGCCAGGAACGTTAGTAAGAGCGGAGGCGGTCAAGGATGACCGTCTCGTCTGCCGGGCGCAAAACCGGAAGGAGGAGATGAAGCGATGGACAAGCTTATTCGACCTGTAATGTTCAACATAGTCACAATTGCCGCCTTGCTTTTTGCCCTGGTCCAGATGGTGATCGTCGCGCCGGGGCGCACGACGCCAACAACGGCTGAGGCAGTTCAGCTACTTGGAGAGCTTGCCCAGGAGAGTGACGCCGTGGACGAATCCTTGAGCGTGCGTCTCGCGACCGATCAGGAGCGACGTCAGTGGTTCAGCAACAGCATGATTGTCACCATGGCCATCGCAATTCTGGCCAATGTCATCGCGAACCATCTCGGCCGCGGGAGGCAGAAGATGAACGTTGCCAGGATTCGCCGACTGGAGGCGGAACTACATGAATTGCAATCAGGGAGGTCGTAAAGTGAAGGGCAAACTTTTCCAACCCGTGCTGTTCAACCTGATTACGATCGCGGCGATGCTGTTCTCACTTTTCCAGCTGGTGGCGGTGTCGCAGAGAACGGCAACGAATGAGGTCATCGAACTGTTTGAGGAGCTTGCCGCCGAGGGCGGAATTGAGGATGAAACGCTGAGCGTGCGTCTTGCCGCCGAGCAGGACCAGCGTCTACGCTTAGCCAACTATATCCTGGCGACGCTGATGATCGCAATCCTGGCCAATGTTGTCGCGAACTATATCGGCAGAGGACGGCATCATGCCAATACTGCAAGGATTCGTGAGTTGGAGGCGGAGATTCGCGGAATGCGATGGCGTTAGCGCCATTAACCTGAACCGGACCTGATTGTACACCTTAGGTTGGGATCCAGTTTTGGGGACAAGCCCACCGGTGCATCCCGGATTGGGAGTGGGAACAGTCGGGCGGGGATTCCGTGCCGGCAGTGGCTGGAATCGTTAACCGTATTTTGGCGAGACGCAGTGCAGGCGCCAGGCACGGCCGTCCGGTGGAGTCCGTCAGTTTGGGAGGGTGTGAAGGCAGGCACAAGGCCGGCGCCTATGGGGACTTGATGGGACTGGCGGGACGTGCTCTGGCCAGACGCTTTCAATCGGGCACCAGTCACCAATGTTGGCACACGGTCGACGAGGCATGTTGTAGGATCGGGGGCGT
>JAPPKG010000371.1:0-28780 GCA_026914085.1 Caldilineaceae bacterium
GCCCCCCCCCCCCCAACGCCCCCTCTCCTACAACATCCCTCATCGACCTGGTGCCAACATTGAACACGTGCCCAACCCAAAGAACTCCGCCAACCCCCGCCCCGCCAGTCCCTTCAACTCCCCGCAGGTGCCGGCCATGCCCCTACCCTCGCCCCCCGCCCGCGCCCTCTTCCCCTTCCACCTCAAACGCTCCCGTAGGTGCCGGCCTTGTGCCTGCCCTCGTCCCCCAACCAAAGTACAACTTCCCCCACCGCCCGAAAACCTGCGCGCACAAAAAAAAGGATAGCTGCCACTTCCCCGCTATCCACTATCCGCTGAAAGCTACTATACCTTTCGGATGGTCCGGCGAGCCCGGCATCAGCCCCAGCGCCGTCAGAATCTCCTCCTCCGTTATCGGCGCCGCGTCCGAAACCGCCTCCTACGCCAGCGCAGCCTCCGTCACACACCCAGCCAGCAGCACCCCACCGCCAACAACAGGCTGCCCTCTTCATAAGATCCCGACGTGAAACCGAAGACTTCGCCATAGTGCGTTCCCCTTTCGGCGAAGTGCCGTTTTGTCAGTCGAAAAGAACTGTCAGTCGAATAGAACTATACTGTACTGATATGACGCTCTGGAAAACCTCAGTGGAAAAGAGAAGGGGGAAACTGCTGCGCGACTAAAGGATGAGCGAACAATAGTTTGAAACCGTGGTCCGTGGAGGAATGTTCCAGATTCTCGTGCCATGTTTGGTCTTCTGCTCTGCTCAGAAGCAGATCAACTAACGTGATATGTCCCGAAGTTGGGCGCAGGACTATAGCTCCAAACGTCCTTGCCTGAAACCCACGCAGACTTGATAAGCTGAAATTTTCGATGGACTGTTTGGAACTAGAGGCAAGGAGGAAATCCGTGTGTTCAGATGATCGCGCGAACAGAGTTGCTTGATTTGTTCTTTGTCGCCAAATGTCTCGACAGAAGAGCCTAGGATAGACAATCGCACTCAGTCGCCTGTAAACCTATAGCTCCATTCGCTGCAAGGAATCCTTCTCAAGCCATTCTTGTGTATTTCAATGCGAAGATGAAATTCGTCAGGCATTTAAACGTACGGAAATGGCACGAGGTCCACGTCGAGTAAAGGCTAGGCTGCACTTTGCTCGATGTCTGTTTTCCAGCAGATCCCAATCTGAGGACTCGCCGTCGGCACGAGAAGCAAATAGATCTCTAGGAAACTGAGGCACATTTAGAAACGCGTATCCTTCCTCCTTGCGTCTGACAAGGCAGTCGTAAACGGCCACCCTTCCATCTTTCTTAACAGTTCCGGTCGTCCGAGTTCTGAAATGACCAGGGGCGTTTTCTTGAAGTGTCGCAAACAACGTGTAGGCCTCGTCAAACTCACTATGAAGAAATAGTTCTCGTGCGTACCAGAACATAGCATCAAATCGGTTGTCGCCGAGCGTGAATCCTCGCCTCAAGTGTTCAATGGCCCCATCTCTATCTCCTCCTATAGAGAGAATTCTGCCCAATTGGAGATGTGCGGACTTGCTAGTTGGATTATCTTGTAGGCAGGTATTCAATACGTCCTTGCTTTTCTGTAATTCCCCAGCCTCGTAATACATGCGAGACAATCGGACTGCAAGCCAGTCTTGTCTCGGATTAAGAATGAAAGCGCGTTCCAACGCCTGAAGTGCCTTGTCAGTTTGATTGAGGATCTCTCTAAATGCTGACTCTATGGACAGCAACTCGGAACTTTCGGGATACCTCTGGAGACTACGCTGAATGGTAGTTTCTGTATCCTTTACAGACTCAATCAGTTCCTGGGGGGCCTCCTCAACTCCTGAGCTGTCAAGAGATTTCAAGAGTTCCTTGAATTCGTCAATGGCGAGACGTGCATATGTAGAAAGGTCATACTCGTTGGACCGGCTCGTTCCACTTGCAAGCTTTCTTCGTGCAGATTGTCTAAGGTGTTTCTTTTGCAGAGGATCATTAGTCTCGTTGGCCATGCGACGAGCAATTCCAGCCTGTGTGTGTTTGATACTTTGGCTCTTGGGATTCAACTCATGTGCACGTGTAGCCGCCGCCTCTGCTTGGTTGAGCGAGCCTTCAGTATGCCGCATTTCAAACACGGCACGCTGATGTAATATGAAGTCATTGTTTGGTGCCGCTGCTTCGACCCGGTCATAGAAAAGCCTTCCGAGGTCAATATTCGACAATACCTCAGCAATTCCTCTTCCCCTTATCAAGCGAGAAAAGGTCTCGTTATCCGATGAGTATTCAATATTTATTGCCATGAGTAGTCTCGCAAGAAGGTCGAACCTGTCTTCGACATTGGGTAGTATGCGCTGGAACACGATTCCGGCAACATGCTCATGGCGGCTACGATAGTGTACATCGCGGTGAGGGCTGCCACTGACAACATGTACAACATTCTCAAGTGGTTGGAGGAACTGCGTCTGGAATTGTTCAAACCTGATCCCAGAGGCCCTAGATATAAGACCGGCCCGCACCGGAGCACCAAACTGATGAAGCGCGCAGATGTTGAGATATAGGCTGCGCGCGGCTCTAGGTTCTATGCGTCGGAATTCGTCGATAATAATGTCCTCAAAAGGTTTTCCGAGAGTTGCTTCATGAAGGGCGACCAGTAGCTGACGTCCCGCTCTCTCAACGAATTTTTCAACACGTTTTTCGATTGAGAGCCCTTTGAGAAGACCGAGTGCTTCATGCTCTTCCAAAAGTCCAAGAAGATTCTCAATTTCTCGCTCACTTAGGTATCGAACGGCAAACTCAAGACTTACAAACGGTTCAAGTTGCTCACAGTATATGTTCCACTCATTATCTCTCTCCGCTCCGATTACGGTTAGAGGTACGGAACGAGTCCGTGCTGCCCGCAACAAGTCATATAGTTCGTTACGAACAAGTGCTACCCGATCGACAAATAGGAAGATGCGTTCCTTAGTGAGGCGGTGAATCTCCGTAAGCGGCTCAATGTTTAGGCCATCTGGCCCAGTGACATACAATACAAGCCGGTTGTGGGTGACACCAGCCTCCCATGCGATGCGTTTAAGTGAAACAGTCTTTCCGTTACCCCCAGGCCCCTTGAGCATAAAGAGTTCGGCAGGGCGGCGATCTTCTTCCTCGACGAAGACCGCGTCAGAGAGGGCTGAATCTGTGATAGAACGCTTGGCGTCAAGCTTTTGAGTTATACAGCCCCAGCCATTGTCGTATCCCCTATAGAACTCTCGAGGATCTTGGAATTCAGGGCTGAGCCCGATATGAATGTGCGAAGCACTGAGGGCAAGATACTTACTTAGAAATGCTGGTTCCGAAGGAACGCCACTAGAGTAATATTTGCGGATAGTAAGCTTGCCGTCGCCCAGTCTAGCTGGGAACTCTCTAGCCAATTGAGGAATGCTGTAGTTTAGCTCACTCAGGAAGTCCTCGAATGTAGCCTCAATCGTGTCTACACTGTTGCGAGACCAGTGACGAGTTTCTATCGCGTCAATCTTTGGCGATACTAGGTAAAAAGGTGGTCTCCTAATGGTTTTGTCAGTCAGATCGAACAAAATCTGCTGAATATGGGGATCAGAAATCGAGTAACCTACAAAAATGATTGGACATTCATATCCCAGATCGCGGAAACGACTGTATAGGCGCGTTCTGTTCTTGCTATAACTAGCGTATTGCTCAGTCCCGAGAATGAGCGGAATCTCTGAATCGGTATGAAAGTCGATACATCCATGCAATTTGTAGAACCCGACTGGATCTACTTCCTTCTGGAGTTTTCTGTCAAAGCCGTCTCCATCCTTTACAACTGTTACTAAATTCTGAAGCGGTTCTCCTACATTTTCATAGGCTTTTTCAACAATAAGATCAAAGTTTGTTGTGGCAATTGCTCGCCATCTAAACATAGGGATCAGAAGATGGAAGTCTGCTGGCCCAAAGGGAAGGAATAAATCGCGGATGTACTCCTGAAAACCAAGGAGGCCCGCCTCGGTGGTTGCCATCGCCGACACGGCGGAAAGAGGCTTTTCTTTCAAAGCCCCGCCCAGGAACTCATCGCAAATCATTTCGCGAAGTTCATTGGCCTGAGGAATCTGCTTCCTTTCTGGGTGCGAGGCCTGTCTACTAGCACCTGAACCAAGAAAGAGAACTGCGCGTTCTTCTTTGATTGCATTTATCAATACTGGTGGAATGTTTGTCATGACTTTACAAAATCCAAGGTGAGCTAATCAACTGAAGCAAGTCTTTCCAATGCTTTACCCAAAAGCTCTGTGGAACCGGACTCAGTTAACTGCACCTGCGTTGCCAGAGCGTTCACCACACTTGAATATGTCTCGTTTTTCCTCTCAAGAATATGGTCCAGTACTTCCTCAACAGTGTCTTTACACCTGAATCGATGCACATGTACGATTCGTTCTTGACCAAATCGGACGACTCTATCTCTCGCCTGATCATTTGATGACGGATTCCACCACTCGTTGATGAAAATGACATGGTTTGCTTCAGTCAACGTCAGCCCTTCTCCCCCAACTCGACTGGAGCACAAGAGTGCCACAACTCCGTCATCAGTTTTGAATTCCTGAAGGACATGTGCCCTCTCATCCATCGTCAGTTTGCCTGTCAAAGAGACAGAGTTGAGAGGTGTTTGTTCAAGAGACATGCGTTGTGCCAATAGCTCCAATGGGCGTAGCAAATAAGAGAACACGACCGCCTTCTCTCCAGCGTCCTGCACCTTGTGCAGGACTTCCACGACACGATCGAGCTTGGCACTAGCCCCAGTGGCTGGCTCAGAGTCGCAGATGGATCGAAGCAAGGTTAGTCGCTGCAGAACTTCACCTAGTTCCTTGGGAAGCGGTCGGGAGCGCGCAGCAACGTACGCTCGCTGTTGTTGAGGAGTCAGTTCAATTGTCTCCTTCGTATCAATCACATCAGGTAACTCATCTAGCACATCCTTTTTCATTCGCCTGAGCAGGTATGGGCGTGCCTGAGCTCGCAGCTCCGACCCGGTTGTGAATGAGTTTTCTGAGAATCTACTTGGCTCCAGCAACGACAACAGAGTAGCCAAATCTATTGGGTGGCGTTCAATCGGTGTACCAGTCAGCGCCCAGAGTCTTTCGAAGTTCATGAGCCTGAACGCCTTTACAAGCTTGGCCTGCGATCTCCTAAGTCGGTGGGCTTCGTCGGCTACCACCAAGTCAACCTGAACTGTTTCGAAAGGTGTCGGCAGAGGTCGTAGCTGCTCGTAATTGGTAATGATTATGTGCGACCTGCCCAGAATCGCGGACCAGACTTCGTCAGAATACTTTCTTGACGGAACTGAACGAACAACAGTTAGCCCGGGTACCCAACTCTCACACTCGGCCTCCCAGTTCGCAAGGAGAGATTTCGGACAAACAATCACTGCGCTTCTTATGGTGCCATTCACTACGAGTTTCTCTAAGGCCCGTAGTGCTTGGGCGGTCTTGCCAAGGCCCATATCATCGGCTAGAACCCCTGTCCGTCGCTCTGTCAGCCACTGTACCCCGAATTCCTGAAATGGCCGTAAGGAGTGTTTAGTATCTGATTGATAAAACAGTGGGGCGACCAACTCTTCTACGCGAGGACGTAACTCTGAAGCCTCCCCCGCCTTTCTAATCTTGGGTGATGGCCTATGTCGGGGAGGACTCAACTTGAGACTCGCGGCTTCCCCCTGCAGCAATGATCTTGAAAGCGTGGCGTCTAGGTCGAGTGCCACGTCAACTGCACTGCGGAGGCGCGCCTTCTGGTGTACAGTCAACGAGCAATTCTGCGGCACATCTCCGTTCACGGGGTGGATTTCGAGTGTCCGTGACTCACTTGCACCTACTAACCTAATGCCAACAGAATGGCCTTGCCACAGGTGGTGCACAACCTGGTCGTCGCCATATTCTACTGACTGACTATGAACACACATTGTCACGGATTGTTCTGACATTGTCCCACAGCCCTTCGGAACTCTCATCTGGAGGTAGGAGCAGTTGGTCTTGCCACTCATTCTCCAATTGTGATTCTTCACGGAGGTTAGATTGGTATAGCCCGGTCATCCAACGCAGCACTCTCTTGGATGTATCTATAGCGTCCTTGCGACCCTCGTTTCTCATTGTCCACTTTCTGCTGTTACTCCTAGCGTCGAGGGTTGAAACGAGAAGAAGCCCCCGCCAAGGGATGCTGTGAAGGCCCCAATTTACCCTACCCAATGGCTTCAATACTGCTGCGGCCTGCTCCAGAGTAGGATACTCAGAGTTATCTAATCGTACGTCCAACAGTGCACGTGCCACGCTGACCATCACATCTTGCCCTATAGGCCAGAAAAGAAGGTTGTCCGCAACTTCTCCTTTTGATCCATCGGCTTGATGGTTCCTAGCCTCACTTGGGTTCAGTTGTAGGTCTGGAATCGCCGTAATGAGGGCATCCCAATATAGGACCAACTCTTCGAACAGCTCTTCAATATATTCCTCCGGTGGTCTGAATCGAACAAAGTCTTTTACTTTGTTCGTCCGTTCTGCCTCCGGGCCGGGGCCCCAACCCAAATTCGCTCGGATGGGTGTTGTGAGTAGCGTCATGTTGAGGTCATAGAGTTGTTGAAGGCTAGTAAAATGTGATGTCCCTTCTTTAAGGGCCTTCCCTCTTGTCAAGACTCTCAAAGAATCAACATGCCGGCCAGGTGCCTTAAAGAAATTATGACTCGCGATGAGACGCCGAGTGATAATTGCGAAGATGTCGTCTTCGTCCATTATTATGTTTGTATCTGTGTCAGTGGGCCTGGCATATCTGTTGAGACTGGAAAAGAGACGGCGGTATGAGGCAAGCCAATTCTCTTCAGTCAACTCCGGAGGAGGGATAACCATTAAGACCGAAACTTCCTCGTTGGCGAAGCCTTGCGGGGGTTCAACTCTTTCCGCTTCATCATCGGGTTGTAGCAAGGTCTTTATCGCCTTCAATCTGTGTTGACCATCCAAGGCGTAGTAATCCTGGTTCCCCGAGAAACGTAGCACGCCGAATGACTGTTCGATGCTTTCTTCATCGGCGAAAATCTCAAAGTGGGGATCGTCGGATACGCTTACTGGATAGAACTTCGGAGACCCGCCAATCGCAGCAACAACAAGAGATGCAAAGAAACGATCTGTACGACCTGTCAAATACGTGACAATTTCCCTTTTGACGCGGCTTTCCTTGATCGAACGCTGGATTGCCTCGTCAAGGGTAAAATCCTCGTGTACTTGCGAGCCAAACTTCACTTCAGCGGCCACTTCTCGCATTCGCATCTTTACTATGTAATAGTTCCAGGTTCCCATAGACGCCCTGAGGGCAGGGTACAACTGCATAATGACTGTCCTCCGTTAAGCTCGTATTGGTGGCCTTATGGCTCCTGTTATCGTCTCAGCACGCTTGTTCACTGGCGGCCCAAAGCACCTGATTAACCACGCCTCGGCCTCAGTGATTAAACTTACCTGCAGTTCGACAAACCAAAACTTCAGATGAGCTATTTGATAACAGCGTTTGGCTCTCTGCAGTTGCGGGTCAGCAGAATGACAGTGAGCAATGAACCTTGACTGAATGCTCGATTCTGATTTGCCGATGTAAAGTGGGGTTCCCAAACTACGGAAAATCGAGCTTCGCACCTTCCCCACGGCAATTGGAGGCGGTGCGCAAATCGCGTAGACGCCCGGCTTCGCGGGAACCATTTCCCGGTCGTTTGGCGTAAGGAGGACAGATCTCCAGCTTTCAGTTCCTTCTAAAGCCTCTCCAAGGCCCTTCCAGTCGCGTTGATCGATTGACCATCCCCGATTCATTGGTGCCTGGCCTCGCAGCCTGTCATTTGTGACACGCCAAACACACCTTGGCCTGGCCGTACAGATCGTCAATGTCGATCGGTTCGGCATCGGGGCGTAAGGGATTAACTTGCAGCCTGGCGCGCATTCGATCTAACCGTCTCTGGTGTTCCGTCCTAATCTGTTCCACCCGCTCCGGCCTGGCAAGTTCATCCAATGACTCACCTTCACTCCAAGTGAACGGAGAACCGTGATCGATAGCGTTTTTCTCGTAGCTCTTGGCTTCCTCGAAGTAATCGGGGTGGCGTTCCATCAAGCGAACCCACTCGATCTTTTGCTGAAAGAAACAGAAAGTGCACCCGCTACGAGTGCGCCATTCGTAATACTGTGGCAGTCCCAGACCGGTACCCTCCAAAATCTCCAAGACACCGGCCTTGTCGATACCCGCCTCCTTCAGCGGTAGACGCACGATCAGATGGTCATGCTTAGAGGCATAGCCTTCCCGATACTCCTCGTCGGCGCGAATCGCGACGTAGCTGTAGACGGTGTCGCCGTCGTCAAGCATTGGGCGAATCCATTGCTCAAAAGGACGCAGTTTTAGCTGCCGAGTACACCAGCGCGCCTGCGGCGAGGGTAGAAAGCTATTGTACTGTTTGAGCCAGAAGTCGAAGTCTCGGTCCGGATTCAAGCGAAGAATCGGCTTGCCCAGGAAACCTTCCAGCTTTACGAGAAACTCGTATACCTCAGGCAACTCCTTGCCAGTGTCGGTGAAGAAGTAATCGATATCCAGTTCAGGATGGTTCTGCCTCATGTAAATCGCGAGAGCCGCGCTATCGCGTCCACCCGACAGTCCTAAAACGTGCCGTTCCTGCCCCGCCATATCTATGACACCGCCTGTTCATCCACTTCGCTCTGCTTCCTCTCTGTGGGCAAACTAAGATGCCGTGCGCTCAACTCCGCCAAGGCGGCGAGCACAATATGACGTTTTGGTTCGCCGCTCTCCTCCAAGGTTTTCTCCATCCGTTTGATTAGAGACTTGACCTCTTGACGCTCCTTGTCAGTCACATCGAACACATCCTGATGCGTTGCCCGTGTACCATTCATGCCGACAGTGACAGCCATGGCGTGACGTTTGTCCGAACGCCCTTTGACATGGGCATAGGACTCCAAGTGGTTAAATTTCTGCGCCATCTCTGCCAATGCAACGGCAGCGTGGTCAATATCGGCATCCACCCAAGTAGGCGGCGGCTTGTTAGTTGCCATGCTGACAAGGCTCTCCATATCCTGATCGCTGCCGTAGAAATGGGAAAGCCTGATGATGAAAGCCTCCAGCCGGTGATCACCGCTCAGCTGGCGGACATTTTCAGCGCGGGCCCGCAGTTCCCCCAGCAGGGACTCTGAAGCGTTCGGCACTTGCAACTCCACAAGTAGCGCCTCGCGCAAGCGGTGAAGCATGGCGGGATAAGCACCCTGCAACTCTATCAAGCCTGAGCGCACATTGTTCGAAATATGGCCTAATGAACAGCTTGTATCTAATTTCTGCTCATCTGAAAGGCGCTGGGGAATATCATCGAAAATCAGCCTGTTGGGGTCACTGGCCTGCTTGAACAACTGCCTCACCTGCTTGGCGTTGGTGGACAGTCCTTGCGTGCGGCCTACCCAATGTGGCAGGCGGTCGTAGACGGCTACTAACCCTTTTGCCACGTCTATAGGCGCCAGATCTGACAGCGTATTGGCCGGGTCGAGATCGCGGACAATGTCTGCCATCTCCGAAAGAAGTGCGCGGGCCTCGTCGGACAAATCCATCCAGCGAAGTTGGACAGAAAAAGGGTCCCTTGCAAGGTACTCCATGTCCAAATCTGTAATCTGACTCTGGAAGATGCTCTGACGATAAAATGCAAGTTCGCGTTGCCTGGACAGAATAAAGGAGGCAGCCAGAACCGGAAGCAGGCCTTCCTTTATTCCGAAAGGCGGCTCACGCCAGACATCATAGACTTCGGAAAGTGGGACAACTCGGTCCTGGTTGGATTCCAGGAACGCCGCAGCCGCTTGCCAAGCTGGGGCAAGGTTGCAAGGGTCGTTCCCGTCGGCCTTGGGGACGACGAAACGCCATTCCTGATCGACTTTGCGGTGAACACCGCTGGTCCCCAAGAGAGATGTATACAGGCCACCCTCAGCCGGGTAACCTTCGATGCCTAGCCGCTCCTCGTCCCCGTTTTGGACCATGCAACGGAGCAGCGCATTTCGGGCCGCCACTGCGGTGCCCGACGGTTTAACGCGATTGAGGAGCTCATTGCGCAAACGGGGTGATAAGCAATAGTGGTCCCTTGCCAGATCAGATGCCAGAGTGTTGCGTTGCGATTGATTGCATTGCTTCCCCATCTGTTTCTTTGAATACCAATATGCAGAGTCCAAGGCGCGCTCTATTTCGCTTGCCATATAGCCCCGCAGGGTCGAAACTCGGGTCTCCACCTCTCTGCGCGCTATTCGGTCTCCCTGCAGCTGTGGTGACTCTTCCCTTACCTGCTCGACTGCTAACAGTTCCTGGGCTAATGAGGAGAAGTTCCACGTCCTTTGCGGCAGACCGATCACGAGATCCCAGCCTTCAACTCCAAGAACTACGCTTTGCGCGATATGGCTGGCCACGTTTTCGGTTTCACCATGTGTGCAAATGGCAAGGAGGAAGGTTCCGACAGCGCCATTTCGAGGACGGTAGTCTGTCGCGTTCGCCTTAACATCTGCTAGAGGGGCAATGACCACGTCAAACCAGCGCAGCGCGCCGGTTTCATGGTAATGTCGCTTGGCGACTATCGGCTGGAGTCCGGCAAACTCATTGAGTCTGGCGAAATCCACGTCCGGCATCGTTGTGAGGACCCTCCCTACTTCTTCATCGATATCGAAGTCGCTGCCCTCAAAGACGCTAAAGGAACTGTTAAACTTACGGAAAATGATCAATGACCACAGCTGCAATTCTTCCAAAGCAGCCCGAAACACTCCCTCATTGTTTCCGGGAAGTGCAGACTGGAGAGCAGTTGCATTCGCTGCCAGCCCCGACCGCTCTTTGAACATATCGATTAGCGCAATGGCTTTCAGGAGGCGCAGATGTAGCTCCCCTCCCCCCATCGACTCACATCGTTCCAGTGCGTCTACAGCCAGCGCCCAACGATGACCATCCGGCGAAGCCATGATGGACGGCTCTAGGTTGAAGCGGAGATAGTCCCAGAGCTGGTCAGGGAGATATAGCTCCCCGTCTTCAGCGCTGCGCAAGAAGTCCTGGAATCCCCGCGGTTCAGTCGAGTTGAGAAAGCCAAAAATACTGCGCTGGTTCTGGCCAAACCTACGGCGGGAGATCGGTCCCAGCAAACAGGCTACGATCGGATGCAAGGGCCAGCAGTTTTCCAAATGCTGCGGCAGATCTTCCAACGTTGCCCGGCTTGTCAGGACCGCTATCCTTTCTGACAGCGGGCTAGGCGCCGCTGAATCGTGATCGCTCTCAATTGCCTTGCCGAGGAGAGCGATCTGCTCGTCAACACCGGCATTCACGGGTAGGTCGATGAAACGGCCCTGAATCTTTGCCCACTCTTCCCTCATTTCGCGGGAAAGACGGTGGGAGTACTCGTCAAATGCCTGATGAAGAATTCCGACGAAAATCAGACGGCCGCCGCTACGCGAGGCGATTTCGGCAAGCTGTTGGAAGAAGTAGACGTCAGAAATATCGCGTGCCGCACCCTCGAGGAATTTGCCCATCTCATCGACAAGTACCAGCAAGCCACCGGAGGATTTCGGGTCGCGAGCTGAGATATCTGACAGTTCATCAAGGACCTGCCTTTCCTCCCAGAGCAGGTGGGCACGACCCTCGATAAATCCCCGAGACTCCAATGCCTCTCCGACAACCTGCTCGGGGCGGTCGCGGCGCCCCACAATTGGAAGGATATGCCAGCCTTCAGTGCCAATTGGTAGGGCATCCCAAATCGACGCCGCTATATCATCGCCAATCAAGGATGCAGCAAGATCCCGAGTTGCCGCGTCGCCGTTGAGCATCGCGGAAAGCGCCAGGGCCAAGCTAGATTTGCCACTGCCGTAGGGCCCGGTCCATGTGAAGGCGCCCTGCCCACTCTCCGATATATGGCGCGCCATGTTTTCAAGTAACACGCTAAAGGAACGAGGACAGACAAAACCCTCCAGCGCGGAGGGATCGCGGAGGTCAGTGTCTATACGTATGGCCCGCTGAAAGCGGCGGGAAACGGAAACGCGGTCAGCCAAGGGCATTGTGCGAATCCTTCGCGTAGACAGCCAGATAGTCCAGTCCCACGTACTCTAACTCCTCGTCAGTGTCCAGTCGCCTGCTACGAATAAGCTGCTTCAGTCCTGCCGTCTCCGACCACCGGTAAATGCCGTTGCTCGCTTCCTCCAAAGTGACCAACATGTCGACCATTTCATTCTCTTCAAGCAGAAAGACACGGGCAGGGCAGCCCGGTTCATGATTCAGCGCCTCAAACGATAGAGTATTGGCGCCGCTGAATGAGCGGTTCCAAAAGTCGGTGACAGCGTAGCAGAATACGCCGGACCCAAGGGCAGGTTTTGGCCCGCGCACAAATCTGTACTCATCACGTCGTCCGCTAGGCCGAATGAGCCCAAGCTCGGTCAACGGTGAGTCCAGACTGTCTTCATAGCTTGCGTTCCCAGAGGCGGACTGAGCGACATAAGTGCGAATAAAGCAAGCAACATCCCTTCGGATAGTGTTTGCCGCCGCTCTTTTCCATTCGCGATCTTCGGCGAGCTTCTTAATGCCCGTGATCAATGTGTCGCGTTCAAATAAGATGGACGGGTGGTGGTGGAAAGCCCAGAACCAGGTCGTTTTCGTCGGTCGGCCACACAGATGCCAGTGGATCAGCCAGGACGTAGCCGGGTTTTCCATGTAGGGGTCAAAACCATTCTCCCCAAAGATAGCTCGTCCCAATGCGGTTGTTTCAATACGCTGTTGGCCTGGCGGCTCGGCAACAATCCCTGACACGTTCGCCCAGTGCCGGATCGAAGCCACCATATTCTTGCCCACGCCGAAACGGGCGATGGCGTCGGGACCTGAGAAAACCGTTCGGTTGTCGTCTATATTTTTGGAGTCCTGCACTGCGTCGTAGGCCTTTTTTAGCCATCCATAACGCAAGGGGAAGGTTTCATGGCCCGACAGCTGAGGGCTATAGTCGTCGCGGTAGAGAGGCCCTCGCAGCATCTATTCTCCGCCTTATCAGTGGGGGTCTGGTAGACGATAGCGAACATTTGGTATAATTCTACCGAATATCTTACCACATTTTGCCACATTTTGCCCGCCAAGGGTCCAACGAATGATGCACAACAGCAGTACGATTTATGCCGATTACCAAGCTACCACGCCCGTCGACCCCCGTGTGGTGGAGAGGATGGCCCCCCACTGGCAAAACTCGTTCGGAAACCCCCATTCGAGCGATCACATTATCGGCTGGCAGGCCGCCAAAGCAGTCGATCAGTCTAAAACTACCGTCGCCGGCCTTATCGGAGCAGACCCCGATGAAATAATCTTCACATCCGGCGCCACCGAAGCAAACAACCTCGCCCTGTTTGGGCTGGCAAGAAGGGCGACACCAGCCCAAAGGCGCATCCTAGTTGGCGCCACTGAACATAAATGCGTACTGGCAGCAGCGCGGGCGTTGGAGGCACGAGAGAACTTCACAGTCGAGCAGATCCCTGTTGACAAAGCGGGATTCATCGACCTTGACGAGCTAGCCGACCGGCTCGACGAGACAACACTGGTTGTGTCCGTCATGGCAGTTAACAACGAGGTTGGCACAATTCAGGACATTCCCCGTATCGCAGAAATCGTCACTAGCCGCGGCGCCCTCCTCCACTGCGACGCCGCCCAGGGGGCATGCGCTCTTGGCATGAGCGGTTTGGCCGGCCATGCCGACCTGATAAGCCTGTCCGGGCATAAAATGTACGGGCCGCAGGGAATTGGCGCGCTCTACATCCGGCGGGACATCCAGTCAAGTGTTGAGCCCATCATCTACGGGGGAGGACAACAGAGCGACCTGCGTTCCGGCACCGTTCCCGTCCCCCTATGCGTAGGGATGGCTGCCGCGGCGGAGATACTGCAGACACACAAAGGGCCGACCGAGCGCAAGCGCGTGGCCGCTCAGAGAGATGCATTCGTAAAGCGCTTACAGGCCAGCCCTTATCCAGTATCGCTCAACGGGCCGACCGGCCATCAACGACACCCCGGCAACGCCAATCTGCAATTTGAAGGCTATGTTGCACACGACCTCCTCGCCACCCTCCAACCTCATCTCGCAGCCTCCACCGGCTCCGCCTGCACCTCCGGCATCCCCGAACCATCCCACGTCCTTCGTGCTCTCGGCCTCACTCCTGCCCAAGCAGACGCATCCATCCGCTTCAGCTTCGGCCGCTTCACCACCGACTCCGATATCCACCAAGCCGCTAACCTTGTCATCAGCAGTCTGTCCTCCACTGATCCTCCCCCTTAGACCGTCCCTTTCCTCCCCAAGGTTGTGAATAACAAGCACTCACTCAGAAAGCTATCTCAGATCTCACTTGGTATGGCTAGGAAGTTCATCCATAGAGTTGCATCACGCCCCCCTTTAGCGACGTCGTTTTCTAGCCTTTTAACTCTCACTCCAAATATCATATAATCTGAATCGTCAGGCGTCGTAGCTCCAGTTTAAGTTCACTGGGCCCATCACAATTCATATCATTTGAAGCTGGTAGATCGGTCTGAAAGAAATCACCGGTGCTGCCGGACGCATTCGTTCGAAGGTACTTCACGCGACGCTTTAACTACTGGAACTGAAATCCGGGGAGCGTTTAGGAGAGAAAGCAAAAGAGAACAAACACCATGGCTGTACATGACACGTCGGGATACAACGCTGAACTCGAAATCTCTGAGTCGGGGCGAAGGTACATAATTCTGCGATACGGACGGATTTTCATCGCCAAGCTGATCGAGGAGATGTATACGGGGGAAGTTTTCAACGCCTTAGCCGTTGCATACACGGCGAAATTCCTAAGTCAGCCTCCGACAGCTGTCCAGACAACTGATCCAACGACTGTTGAGGACAACCGGAATCGTGCCGTAAGTCGACCGGCAGGGCGTGAGAGCAAGGGTGCCACTTCGTTCAGGGACCATACATTCGCTCCAAGAGAGGAAGAAGGGACGACGGAGATACCTAGAAGACCGGAACTGAAGTTGCCGATATTGAAGTTACTTGCACGGGGCCCAATGGAACATCGCAATATCATTGAAGCAGTTGCGGAAATATATGACCTTTCTGAAGAAGAAAGAACCAGAAAAGTGAAGAGTAACCTTCCCATCTTCGAACGAGAGGTCTGGGGCGCAAAACATCTGCTCAAGGAAGAAGGCCTTGTTGGTTATCCGTCTCGGGGTGAAGGCCGGGGACCTACCTATATTACTGAACGTGGGCTCAAGTTTCTGGAGGAGAACTCGTAGCCCCATGTCCCTAGTTGAACGAAAGTTTTATCCGTCCCGTTTTTTGTTTGCTAATGGTGTCTGTCCGTCAAGAAAAAGTGCCTCCAACTCCATCTGCTTTCCCACAGACACTCATTTCCACTAGACCACAGCGCCTACCCGTCCCACGTAGCCCTTCCAACTCTAGTGCACTCTCACCTTGAAGTGGGCCCCAAATAATGGACCACAAGCTATGGTCTATAGTGGAGCAATTCACCCAGCCTGTGAAGAGGAAGAAAGATGGTCAGGAAACGGCGGCGATACACGGCGGCCTGCAAGGTCTCAACTGGGCTGTATGCGTTCGAAGTTTGACCGCCTTCTTCGAATTCTCCAACCCAAAGTAACTGCATCAACGTCTCGACGATTGCATGCGGGCTAAAGAGTACTTCGTGCTCTGACGGCGGCAGACTGCCCCGTTGCCGGTCAGAGCCGGCCGCATCCGTCTGCATGCGTCTGCATGCACCCTATTTTTCCTGTTTAGTGGCCCAAACCTTGGGACACACCATACTTCAATCCAGCCTCTTGCCCGTTTGCAGAGGCACGCGGAGGACTAGACTATGAATCACATCAGTCCAAAAGAAAAGGCGCGTCAGGGAATGCACCTCTTGAAAGAAGCGATATTGGACATTCTGCTGGAGGGAATGGACGCAAATGAAAGGATTGGACCGCAGAAAATCACGGAACGAACGGGATTGCCGCCAGGCGACCGCGACGGCCAGCATCAAGATTGGGTGGCTTTCGGCTTTCTGCAAGCCTTGATTGACGAAAACAGGGTCTGGAAACCCGCACGTGGCCGCTACGAACTTACGGCCTAAAAGATAGCTAGGCGTCGCCCCAGTCGATAAGCCCCCAAATGCTGCTTCCCATGAGCAAGTCGAATCTGCACCCTGTTTATCCTATTTCGTATTCTAGCGACTGAGGCCAAACATATTGCAAATTGGACCGCATTGTGCTCAATAGTGAGCCGGAAAAGCGCAGAAAGAGAAGCCAACATAAAGGAGTTGTACGATGCAGTTTACTTTCTAGGGATCCCACAGACGAGTTGCGCAGTCCAATCAATGGCGACTACAGTAATTCTACGACAAAGCCATTGTTAGAACCCTTCCTCTATACTTTTCTCTAAGGTTTCGTGACGTCGGATAAACGAGAAGCCGCAAATAGTACATTCAAATGTACGGTAAGTGCGAAACAGGTTTAAGGTATCAAATGCCTGACGCCCGCCATTTTTGCCGATTCTTACACCCTTCAAACCGCAGGAAGGGCAGTAGTCTTTAACTGCTTCCAACGGTGGGAATCCCCCCTTTACTACGCGTCGAATTTCGTTTATTTTTTCTTGAACCTGCTCTGCTTTCTGGAATCTCTGATCAGGTTCATACTGAATAGCTCGTCTAAAAATACGGTTCAAATGCCATGTTTCCCTGTTAAGAGGAAACATTTTCTCCATTGATTTATTCGTGGTAATCGCGCCTTCACGTTCAAAGACGCCTTCTGAAGTTACAATTGACCACAACACTTTGGCAGCAGAGTAAATGTCTGTGTAGGTCCCAATCTCCAACTGGCTGCCTGCGCCACATTCTGGCGGTGCGTAGTTTCGCGTTCCGATATTTTCCCCTGAATATGTAATAGTGTTATCCCCTACCTTCTGGCACAAGCCGAAATCTATCAGCCGAATACTCCCATCACTTAATAGAAGGATATTTCTTGGGCTAATATCACGATGAAACAAGGGCTTGTCTAATTGTTCGCACACCGAGATTGCTTTGATAATCTGTTCAAATAAGTCGAGACTTTTCAGCGTGTCGCCATGAAACGGGTTGGGTTCGGAAGAAAGACAAATTTTGTCCAGGGATCTAGCACCTTCAAAGTATTCCATTACGTAGAATTGAAAGTCGTCATCAATCTCAGAGTGATCGAATACCCTAATGATTGATGCGTGATCTAGACTCTTAATAGCCTCGATTTCATCCTGGAATCTTTTTCGTGCTCTTCTGTCTCCGGGTTTATCTAATACTTTGAGTGCGTACTTAATCCCCTCATCCAAATCCTCTTCATGGGTAACGATGAGTATTGTGCCTTGCCCGCCAGACCCCAGTGTTTCTTCATCTACTGGTTTCCAAGGTAAATCTTCAGGGATTGACATAGTTTCTCTCCAAGAAGGCGTAAGCAGGTCCAACAATAGTAAACGGAAATGTAGCACGATGAGCAGGCGCCTGTCCAGTTGGGCAGCAGCCTATCACTGGATTTCTTGTGGCGAGGGGTGCAGTGGGCCCCAAAAATTTGGACCGCAAGTTAAGGTGTATGTGCGACGGTTTACGAGCGAATCCCCTGGCCACAAAGTGGACACGGGGAGCGGAACACCCCATTTGTCAACTGCCCTACCGGATTCCGAAAGGATGAAGGAAAAACAGCATGTTGTTCAAGGCGGAGGATGAAACGGCCGCCCTGAACATCAGACCGCCAAGACCTTTACCCTAAGACGGAGGCTGGACAGCATGAATCCTTGCCTCCGGGGGCAAAAATAGCCGCCCTAACGAACGTGTATGAAACTCAAACCCTGAAAGTGCTGGCACGTATACACTGTCAGGACGGACTCGCCGCAGGAGAACGACTTGCAGAGCGCAGGGGTAAGGAGACAAACGGGGAGTCTAAGGGATACTTTGCAGGGATTCGTTACGGAATCCGTGATTGCCTATGTGCCGAGTGGCATAGGGCAACGGAGCCTCTTTAGTAGCCAGAGAGAGGGAAAGCCTCTTACATGGCGAAGGGAGACACATGTGTCAGACACAAAGACATAAGTACTGCAAAAAGGTCGCCCCTGTAATTGACGTAATCCCGGAAGAACGATTAATGGAACGACACACTGGTGAGCCGCGTGCAGCAATAGTGCAAGCAATGATTGGAAAGGGCTATTGGAAAGGTGCCCCAATGCAACTCGCTTTCTGCCTACTCTACAACAGAACGACTGCCAAGCGTGTGGTGGCACAGGACGATTGCCAAGAAACGGCGTCGACACACGGCTGCCTTCTTGTCCCGTCGATTATGGTCACGTAGAAGAGTACCTCGCACTCTGATCGCAAGCAGACCGCCCACTGCCGATCAGAACACAACTCATCCGACTGGATTCACCTCAATCTTTCCGTTTCGGGCTCCAGTCCCTAGATCCAACCAAATTTCCCGGGTATGGCACTCTAATGTATCGACCTACGAATATGCTGCGGCGTATTGGTCTTTGGTTGGATTCGTTCAGACAGAAACGCGACGAAACTTAGCGCTTTTTCATACAGATCGACTATATCCTCTAATGCGTAGTCCAGGTTGAAATCTGCGAAATTCTCGTGTACCAGTCGGTTTCTCACGCGGCCAAGTGTCAGGAACGATTCACAACCTTCCCCCAAAGATCGATCCATGTTGATTTCAGTGGAGACTTCACTTTTGAACTTGCTGCCAAAAAGACTAAGAAACCTATTTGCATTTCTACTTTCCCAGTCAAAGTATGTGTGGTATTGACGCGCAATGGCCTTCGACTTTATAAGATTCTCTACTTGCTCCGACTTTGCACTCTCTGCAAGGCGAGTCACAGAATCAATAATCTGATGTTCGAAGTAACTGGCAATGCTCAACACCAATACTTTGCGAAACTCCTCGTCTGCGTAACTCTTCAGCGATACTTCGTTTTGTGATTCGAGAAATGCGCTGATCTGCGAGTGACGCTCAAGGAGTCGATCAATGATCGTCGTCATCTCTCAGTCCAATAGCAGCCTTCGGGCACGACTCAACCTGGTTCGAACTTTGTTAGTGTTCGTGCTCTTGGTGCTGGCGGCGTCCAGAAACCTAGCATCCTGCTTCAGGCTAGCAATCTTTTCACTGCAAATGGAACGCACGTGGCCGGACCCATCTTTATATCCGGTTTGACAGGCAGCCGCAAAGACTGACTCAAAAACCGAGATGTTTAACCTCCTACTTGAGGTGCCAAATATTCCCCCCGGGAAGTCCACGCAGTTGTCCAAGAAGGACGAAAGCATTTTTTCCAACAAGTCAATTTCATTTTGGGATTCCTCTTGCATTTCTTTAGCGAACTGGTTCAAAAACCTAGTCATGGAAGGCGAATATTTGGCTCCTCGAGTGAGCATTGCGAATCCACGGAGCAGGTGTTCGACATCTCTCATTCTGAGGTCAGGTTCAGGCTGATCAATTAGGCTTCGCCACCTGCTATCTGCATTGAAACGGGAAACCATCTTCATAAAATCTGAATTGTACAAGCTCGCCCGTATTTCTTGAGGAGTCAAGTTCATGCCTCCCGTATTGAGCCGGTTAAAGATCTCAAGAATCGATGAATCATCTTCTTTGGGGAAATTCTGTCTTACAAGAACGCAGCGCATTGTTTTCAGGTCAAGTGTAGTCCGCAAGTGGCCTAGAGTTTCATAGTTTAGGTCATGCAGTCTATTTCTCTCTTGGGGTAGTCTGCTAGGAAGTCTTAAGTTGAATTTTCTGAAGTAATCATCATTAGAGAAGATTTCGGAAGGAATCCTACCTTCGCGATCGAATATTTCTCGTAGCTCATATCTTCTTCCCGTCACAGGAAAACGCATCTTCAGGAAGTAGTAAATGGTCATCAATCTCTGCTGACCGTCTATTACAAGATAACTGTTCCTTTCCTGTTCATACAAGAATAACTGGGGAATGGGGAGTCCAAGTATTATGGACTCAATAAGCTTGGAAGCACGAATCAGATCCCAAACGTAGTTTCTTTGAAAGACAGGAATTCTGAAGACTCCTTGCTCAATGAAATCAACAATCGTTCTTACATTAAAGTCATTCGGGCTGGACGTGATATCGTACTTTTGGAACAAGTCCTTTTCTGCTTCAGTGCTGCGCTCATTTTTCGAAATGACGTCATCCTGCCGCTGTGACATCGGGTGCTCCTTTTCGCTTCTACCTTGTAACTGCTACTATAACCTGTCTTTTCCTCTTCTATCCCCTCTCCGGTGATTCTGCTTCTATCGTACCATTTTGACCCCTAGCAACAAACTCTCGGGGAATTGTGAGCTCAGCCCCTCAAGCTGGACCACAAGCTGAGGTGGAAGATGGAGCAACCCATCCAGCCGGCGGCAGGGCAGAGCGATGGAACAACAGGCGGAGGCGGCATACGGCTGCTTGCAAATTCCGCCGCGCGCTGGAGTCACTTGAAGGAAGAATAGGGTGGCGACAGAGCGTAAGTTTGCCGCGAAATTTTGTGCAGCCCTTTCCACTTGTGGCATGCCGATTAGCGGCACTGGTCAGTATCTCGCGGTTGCCTGCAAAAGCAATGGGTACAAAGTCAATCACTTCCGACATTGGGAGAGTCAAGCCCAAACAACGAAAACAGTTCCTCCCCGCTCAACCTCGCCGAAAGGTCGAGCGACACGTCGTCAATAAGCTGATCGAACAACCTCTGTTTACGTTCCAGAATCCGGTCAATGCGTTCCTCGATTGTGCCCGCGCACGAATACTTGATCACGTTGACCTTGACAGTCTGCCCCATGCGATGCGCGCGATCCTCCGCCTGCCTCTCGACGGCCGGGTTCCACCAGCGGTCCAGATGGAACACGTAGGACGCCTCCTGCAGATTCAATCCTAAGCCCCCCGCCCGCAGCGAGATGACCATCGCCTTATGCTCATCGCGACGCCTGAACTGCTCGATCGCAACCGACCGCGCCTCCAACGGCATGTCTCCCGTCAACATGACTGGGCTGAACTCTCGCAGGAACGCCGCCGCCGCCTTCACCCCGAACGTCTCGCTTGCGTACTGGGAGAAGACAAGCGCCTTATGCCCCTGCCCGGTCAACTGGTCCAGTCGCTCCCTGATGTCGTCGAGCTTGCTGGATTCGCCCGTCTCGGGATCGAAATTGCAGATCTGCTTCAACCGCGTGATCAGTTCCAGCACATGCCGCACTCTGACTTCCGCCCCCAAGGACTTCAGATAGACGATGCCCTCCTCTTCTGCCTTGGTATAGCTCGCCCCCTGTCTGGGGCCCAACGCAACTGAAAGTTTGGTCTCCTGTTTCGGCGGCAGGTCATCCAGAACCTCATTCTTCTTGCGCCGCAGCTGGACTTCCTTGTGGCGGTACAGGAGTTCTGAACCCGGGAAATAGCGCTTGAGCGGGCTCGTCCCATCATGATCGACAAACTCCATGATCGAAGCCAGCTCCTCTTCCTTGTTCTCGATCGGCGTGCCCGTCAGCGCCCAGGACCGCACTCTCCGCAGACTCTTCACTGCTTCGCTCGTATCGTTAAGATTCTTGATCCGCTGAGCTTCGTCAGCCACGACGACGTCCCATATTCGCCGCGCAGGCCGCAGTGTAGCGAGCCTGTCAGCGTCTTGCCTTAGCACCCCGTAGCTGACCAGCTTGACGTCCGTCTGAGCCTGCCACTGCCAGCTGCGGTCGTCTGCCGACCCGCGCACGATGATTGCGCTGAGCTCAGGAGCCCACCTCGTAAGCTCCTGCCGCCACTGGTTCAATACGCTGGCCGGCGCGATCACAAGACACGACTCTATCTCTCCCCGCGCCCGCAGAATCCGCACCGCCGCAACCGTCTGTACCGTCTTGCCAAGCCCCATGTCGTCCGCCAGGAGCAGCCGGTTCATCTCCAGCAATGCCTGCACGCCGCTGATCTGAAAAGGCATCAGCTCCCCCGGCCACTCCATCTGTGAGACCCACGATGAGCGAAGAGGTCCTTGATCGTGCCGTTCATCAACGGGCCGAACCTCCAACAGCTCCCATAGGCTCTTCGCCGGACCGGCGTAGCTCCTCCCGTTCTCGACCACAGGTCGGTCAAGGTTCAAAACCCCGTTCAATCCTGCAAAACTGGAAATGCCCCAAATGCGTCTGTACTCGAACGCCTTGCTCAGGCAATTCGCCGCGCGGGCAAACGCCTCGAAGGGATCCGCCCTCTGCATGATCTTTTCAACTGTCTGGTGTGCTTGCGTGCCTTCGCGGGGCTGTTCGTTCGCCCACAGCAGTTGGGGGGAACTCCTGTTTTCCACACTGACGCGGCAGAAGGGCAGCCGCACCCTTAGGGCCTCGGTAACGACCCACAGCGGAATCTCGTCTGCCAAGCCGAGCAGCAGCGCCGGCGAACCCGCTGCCGACCTCAAGAGCGATCGGGTGAGCGAAAGTACCGCTTCCTCACGCCAGTGCACCTTGTCTGTATGCAAATGGGGCTGGGTGTTCTTGTCAGCGCGGGCAAAGCAGAAACGCAGCGGTTCGCCCAGGCTGGAGGTTTCAAATAGTGCCGCCCGGATCCCGTGGCCTTCCACTTCGTCCACAAACCGCAGCCAGGCTACCGTACCGCCGCTGTCGCGTTCAGCCAGATCGTCGAAGGGGATAGGCATCGCCGGCCCTATTCGGCATCGCCTTCATGGGCCGGGGACTCCAGGTCTCTGTTCTCCTCATACGAAGTCGTGAACTCGTGGACCTCCGTCTCCGGCCTGGAGTCTGGCCTCAGCCGCAATAGGTCCCATACGTTAATCGCGCGCCGGACCTGGTACCGCATCCGTCCGTAAATCCCGGCGCCGCCCGCCTTCGCCTCGATCGGGGGCGCCTCCCAACCGTACGCGTCGCTGTACAGGCTCCGCAGCTTCTCTACCGTAGCCGTCACGTCGTCGCTTTCCGGTGCTCTGAGCGGCACGCACTGCCGTTCCAACATATGCATGCCGGTCTCGGCGCGGCCGGCGATACTGTTGTATCTCCGATTAGCCTCCATCTTCGGCCTGATGTAGTCGTGGTCCTTTCTCGATCCGTCAGGACTGATGATCGCCGAAGCGAAGTCCTCGGTCACCGAGCCGACCATGACCAGGCCCGGATAGCTTTCCCCGGCCGCCTCCCCCATCCAACGCGCCACCTCCGCATACGATCGTCCCCTCTGCAGCAGCGAGTAGGAACCGACCAGCTCGATCTCATCCAGCAATACGACCCACCCCCTGTACCGGGCCCCCTTGATCAACTCCAAAGCGAATCGCAGACGCTGAGGCGGCAGCTCAGCCACCTTGGGCATGTTGAACTTGTAGTTCTGTAGCTGATCGATCTGGCGCAGCCCTGCGGTTATTCTGCCCTTGAGAATCTTGTCCCCTGCCCAGAATGTCTCGATTTCGCCGTTGAGTTCGAGATCCCCCGCTCTTTCATAGATGAGCAGGCTGGCCGGAAAAATAGGACTGATGTCGCCTCGCGCCGCCGCCTGGTCCGCCCATCTGAAGAACGATGCGAACTCTCTCGAGTCCGGCTTTAGAGATAGCCCCAACTCTTCAATTAGCCGGCCGCTGCGGTCGGGTAACCGCCCGTTTTCCATGGCCGAGATAAACACCTTTCCGAGATCATAGAGAGGTGTCTCCTTGCTGATCGCCACCTTGCTGCAGACAAACCCCTGTTCAAGCGCAAGATGCTCCAGGTGCGCCAGCAGGTGTGACTTGCCCGATCCGAAGTCGCCCGAGATCAGCATCCCCTGGCCGTTGCGGGCTGGACTGTCATTGTCCGCGGCGCCGTCCAGCATGGCCGTGAACTGCTCTTCCACGTGCGGCTGATTGCAACCCAGTAGCCGCACGGCCGCCCGGTTGGGCACGCCGCTCCGCAGAGCCTCCAGCGCCAGCCGGTTAGCCACCGTTGAACTGGTCCCGTCACCAAACGACATGTCAGCCCTCCTTACAACAGCCGCACCAGGGCAGCGACCGGGTTAACCAGGTTTCTGTCGCGAACGTCGTCCATGATCCTGGTCTGCAGTGCCGAATAAATCCTCCAGCCTCGTGCCGACTCTTCGTCGATGAAGTCGTTGTTGGTCACGACCACCATCAGCGTCGCCGCCAGCCTGTCCACGTCGTCAATGAACTCGCGCAGCAGCTCATAGTGATCGATAGTCATTGCCCGGGTGTAATACCGCGATCCGTCTTTGGGCCTTCTCGCCAGCGTCACGCGTGAGTTTTCCAACAGGAGCGCCGTCCCCGCATGGCCCGCGTGTCGTACCCAATACAGCGCTGACTCGATATAGTGTCGCGCCGTGGTGCGGTTTATGCTGGTGCGGATAGAAAAGGGACGCACGTTGCTGATTCGCGTGTTGACGCCAGTAAGCCAGTCCAATAGCGGTTGTCTGGACTCTCCGCCGTCCAGGCTCGTGCAAAGGTGAGTCATGGCGACCTTAAAGTCTCTCGCCATCTTCTGGTTTCTCAGGACTTGGCTGACTACGTCCGGTCTGATCTCCTGGAGAACGAACCTCGCTTCGATGCCGTTGGCGCGCGCCAGGGAACTGTAGACATTTTCGTTAGCGTCCGCAATGGCTACGCCGTCGACGCTGAAACCCTTTTCTTCAGCCAGTCGTCGCACCATCCGCTGGGCCAGAAGCCGCCAGTCGATCTGTTTGGCCAGCGCAAAAAAGATGTCCTGGGGCATATGAACGCGACTGCTGACGGCATCCAACTCCACGAAAACGTAATCCAGCTCTTCGCATCGCGCCTTAAGCGAACCATAGAGTTCAGGCCTCCTCTCCTCGGGCGTGACCGCGAACTTGACCGATGCCCCGCCGTCCTTGACGAACGTTGACAGATACTCACTGTCAATGAATCCCAGCCACTCCTGAATAGGGATACTGTTCGACATTAGGCGTCCTCGCTGAACCTTAGGCCGTAATACTCAACGCTCTGGCCCTCCGGTCCGACAAAGGTAAACAGATCGCTGGACTTTCGGCGTGTCCCTGTTGAGGAAGGGAATGAAACTGTGGCCCCCCGCCGCGTTCGGCGTGGTCCGTTCGCGTCAAGCATGTAAATGTCCCGCGCAAAGTCGCTGCGGTCATACTCGCGGTTAGCGCCGGGCAAGGCAGTCATAAGCCCGTAGATCTTTATCAGGGGCACAACGATCCCGGTGCTCTTCATCAGGCGGCCCGAATCCTCCCTGTTCAAAATGCCGGAGTACACTGTATAGAGTGATTCAAGGAACCGGTTTGACGAATAGCCGCTGGACTTTGTCTGATTCTTGAGAAGCATTTCCGCCAAATGCGTCGGTCGAATGGCGGAATTCTTCTTCCTGTCAACCCGCACCGCGCTCTCACGCGGCAGTACGCGCAATACGGAAGGGTAGGAAAACACGTTCCCGTCACGTTCGTACACCTTGAGGCCGGCGTCGGCAGCCGCGTCCCGGAGCTCATCTGTATACCGTTCATCGAGGTACCTTTCCACCTCCTCGTCCGAAAAAGACCAGGACGCCGCCGCGTTCTGTACCTCCTGCTGTAAAACGTTAAGGGCCTCGGTGAGCTTCTTTTGTTCTCTCTTTATCGCCGCAATGTTTCCTGTCTTGGCCGCCCGTTCGAGCGCCTTGGCCTGCGTAGTCAGTCCTCTCGCCGCCTTGAGTGCCGCCCCCGCGGCGCTTTCAGTATCGCTGAATGCCTGTTCCAAACTGATCACGTATGCTTCTCCTATTTCTATGTCATGCTCGTGGGATTGGAGCATATTATAGATGTCCCGCCCTCAATGTCAATCGAAAGGGCCCGATTATGCGATGTAAGCTTTTCGGTTGTTCCTGACGCAGGGACGAAACAGTGGGGATAGTTGCTTGGGCAACTCAAGGATTGCAGAATGTCATTCTTGCTTTTCGGCACAGATGACCGGATTCAAACTAAACGACGCTGTAATACCGGCGCGAACCGATCCTGATCGGAAGGCTGCAAAAAGGCCTGCTCAACTCACAGGTCGCGATAGTCTCCTTGGAAAACCTCCTTTACATGCCAGGAAACGTACTTCTCGTCTGGGTAATAGGACTGTCTCTGCGGGAATTTGAGTTGCTGACCGTGGAAGCGCATCAGCCACTCCTGGAAACCGGCCGAACCATTGGCTTCGTCCGACACCATGATCTCCAACCCGTCGGACAAGGAAAAAGCGCCGCGGTCAAAGAGCCTCTGGTGCAGTACGCATAGCGCTAGGCCGTTCGTTTCTACGTCGGGCCCTCCGGCCTGTTGCCATTTGATATGGACGGCTTCCAGCGCAACAGGCTGATGGCGCAGCCGCACGTCGAAACCGCAAACGGCGCATCTGTACTCATATGCCTTCAAAACATTCGCCAGGAAATCCGAGTAACGCCTGCCGTTGCCAAGCCCTGCGGAGGGCGTTTCTATATCGACCGCCTGCAGAATGTCCTCGTGAATCGAGGGCGGAAAATGACCATCCAGCATCCCCTGGGCGATCCTGAGCGCCAATTCATGATCGTCCCGCAACAGGCGAGCGATGTCTTCGGTAAATCCCCCGGAAATCTCGTACACATCCAGGTCGCTTTTTCTGGCATCCCCGCTGGAAGTCTGACTCACCAGGTATGCCTCCGGAATCTCCCATACACCGTCGTTCTGGAGCCGCCAAAACGGAAACTGAGTCTGATAGTTCCGCCGCTTCGGACCGAATTCTCGCAGTAAATCCCCGAGTTCCTTGTCCACTTCAGCATAGGGCAGTAGCCGTTCCTCACCTCGCAAAAGCCTGCCAATCGCATAGAGCACCAGCAACGGCTTATGGGGTGCTCGCACTCCGCCTCTCTTCCATGATTTCAAATTCTCAAATTGCCGAATAACCGTTTCCCTATCCATGGTTTTCCCGATTCGTGCTTTGGCCAATGGTGCCAACCAGAGTCACGTGCTACTCATCTGGTTCTTCGAATATTATGAGGGAGCACTGATCAAGAAGCTCAAATCCGCTCTCTATCTTTTCGTCGATATATTTCTGAACTCCTTCTATGAGATCGTTCGCTCCCAAGCTGCAAAGCCGCAATCCTTCAAGCAGCTTGGCGTTCTCCTCTTTCATGCTTAATGGAGGTTCATATTCTTGTGCCAGCGCATATGTTGCATTGAGCATTTTCGCTACTTCAACGACATCCTCTACCCACTCATCCTCAAACAAGAGGCTCGGTTTCTCGCTCAAACTAAAGAAGAGCCTGGCAAGCTCTTCCCATGCAGAAATCAGGCCTTCATTACCTTCCTCAGAACCGAGAAAGAGCTCCATAACATGATTATCAAAAAGCGTCAGTTCCTTCAGATTTGGTGTCGGTACAGGGCGAACTCCCCCGACTGGGGTTGGGGTCAAAGTTGGTGTGGCCGTAGGCTCCAGTTTTGCTACTCTTTCTTCAAGAGCTTGAATCCTCAGTTCGAGACGCTGATCTGTTTTCTCAGTTGCATCGAGCCGTTCAAAAAGATTATGGACTTGCTGGGCAAGGCTTTCGAGTGTAATCTCCCCTTGCGCACTGACCCGCGCTCCCCCAATTGCAATCAGGAGGAGTGCAAACAGAATCACAACAGTTCTCTTTGGGTTCATGGAGGGTGCCCCCTTTGGTGGAAGTAGATTGATGGAAGCCACCACAGCGCCATGAATCCAAAAACCAGCAAGGGGGCGCGATGCGCCCACTGAACCTACTTTCACGGTCGTTGAATTCATGCTGCGCTGTGGTAAACCTGAGTCTACTTCAACGAGGGTGCTCCGCCAAACGAAGCGAAATCTAGACCGAGGATAATCGAAATGGCAGCGGTGACTGATCCTGCAGAGAAGGCGAGAAAGGGAATCGTGCTCTTGGAGGAGGCAATTCTGGATCTCTTACAGGCGGCTTTCCCGGATGCTATGGGTGCAACCGAGATTCGTGACGCGTTAGGTATAAAGGACCCAGCCAGAGGATTCCGGAACTATCTGGTAGACAGTCTGATAAAGAGGCTGGAGGAGAGAGGATGCGTTGAGCAAACAAGAGCGCGTGGGCCCTGGAGAGTGAATGTAACTTGACGCTAGGTGGCTTGTACTGAAGTGAGCCCCAATGTCTGGGGGTTTTACAAACTTAACTCATCAAGAACCAGGTTTGTTGAGGTTGACAAGTCCGTTATAATGAAACCGATCTTGCATGCGTTACTCTCATAGCGAGTAGCTCAAGTGCCCCAAGTTCTGAAAATCGAGTACCATAAGGCCGGGCCGGCTTCCTATACTCTTAACTCATAGAACATGAATTGACACCCTCTACCAACAGGTCGTTATGGCACAGATGAACGCCGCCATCGACAAGGTTTTGGCTCTTCCTGCTGTCGCCTGGGAGCAAGTAACAAAACGTTGCGCCCAGCGCAAAGCGGAGTGTCCACCGCCCGCGTAGTCAGTCTGGACCGCTAAGCAGCCTACCGGACGCTGATACCATCACAGCACCATGAGGAACATACCTACTCCTTCCGCCCCGGAAACTGATCGCGCCCGCGACCACGACTTAGCTGTCGAACAGAGGTCGACGATCAGAGCTTCTGTAAACGTCTGGATATTGCGAGACTTCCCAACTCACATAAAGTTTTCGTCCCGTTCGAATGGCGATTGAAGCATTGCCTACAGTATTCCGTGCCGGTGTGAACTTATCCTAAATGCCAATACTTCATAATTGAAGAGAGAAAAAGATTGCCAACTATGAGTCTGCCGGCAGGTCCCTCTCAGACAGATTCAGGACGCCTTTACCGGAATCCTCCTGTCGTAGAGGCGTTCTGTGA
>JAPPKG010000645.1:0-3319 GCA_026914085.1 Caldilineaceae bacterium
AACCTCCCGCCGCAGCCAGCGTGTGGCAATATGACCTTGACGACCCGCTGCGACCGGGCTTCACCCCCCACCACCGCGTCTTGGCAGATTCCGACCATATGCCAGCGCAGGCCAAGGAGGCGAGGCGACGCCCGACTGGGCCCAACCTACACCGCTATGACCATCGCGAGCCCGCTGCAGAAACACGGGCGTTCCATTCCCCCCAGACAGGCCGCTCACGGAACACACACAGAACGTGGCTTAGAGGCTACGGATCCGGTTCCAACGGTAGAGTGTTTCTGCAAACAGGCGAGGCAACCCGGCCCTCTGAACTGCTCTGTCGACAATCGGCCGGGAAGAGGGCAGCATGAACTGAGAGGTGATCAGAATTTCTACGAATAGGATTGACAGGCGTTCAGATGGAGAAGTGTGGACTTACCGCGACCCGGAAAGAAGCAATCACTTTCTGCCCCTACGCCACCTGCGCGTGGAAGGCATCCAATTGGGGGAGGATCTTTTCCCATGTAAAGTGTTCCTCGACAAAAGTACGACCGGCTCTTCCGAGTGCGCGACTGTGCTCGCCGCCTGCCTCTTGGTCGCGAAGCAATGACAGAACTGCGTCGGCATAGGATTGGGCCTCGTCAGCGATCAGGAGGTGTTCGCCGTCGCGAAGCGGGATCCCTTCAACCCCAAGTGAAGTGCTGACCACTGGCTTTGCGCAGGCCAGCGCCTCCAGAATCTTGAAGCGCGTGCCCCCGCCGACACGCATCGGCGTCAGGTAAACGGATGCTCCTCGAATATAAGGAACGACATCGTCGACAGCCCCCGTCAACGCCACGTCCGTGTCCGCCCGCAATCTGTTAAGCCTGGGATGGGGATCCATGCCCACGATCTGCAACTTCACATCCAGCTGACGGCGGATGCGGGGAAGCACTTTCAGCCCGAACCAGAGCATGGCATCCACATTGGGGCGATAGTCCATCTTCCCCGTGAACACCAGCAGCGGCGGGCCGGTTGCTGGCAACGGTTCAGTCTCGTAGCGCGAGATGTCGATGCCATTGGGCACCTTGACGACTGGGCTCTCAGGTGCTAACGAGGACAACACCCGCCGGTCGGGTTCACTGACGGATACGATTCCGTCTACGGCCCGGCAGAAGGCCCTTTCATAGTGATACAGTTTCCGCCACTGCAGAATGCTGTAGCCCGCAGCGTGCCAGCGCTTCAGGCTTCGGGCGTCCATCTGAGCGGCTCGCCTCTGTAACAGAAACTCCACGTTGTGAGCGTCGAATACAACCTTGGGCCTGTGTCCGGAAGTACCCAAGACTTGGAATCCGTACGGCGCCATCTCCAACCCCTCTACCTGGACCAGATCATAGCTTTCTTCGTCCAGCATTCGTTGCAGGACATCGTGAAACCCATCGTGTTCCAGGCGCAAGGCCATATCCGGACTGGACGCCACGAACGAATCGACAATGCGGCTGTGCACAGGGCGCGCAGGCTGACGAAAACCTTCCACCCGGGAACAGATCTTCAACAGACCTGGTTCGGGCCATTTCTGATTTTTGGGCGAGAGACAGGTCAGCAGATGAACCTCATGCTTTGAGGCGCAGTGGTGCAGAAGATGGTAGTTGCGAAGAGCTGCTCCCTGCCGCGGAGGGTAGGGGGACTGAGGCGTAAGGAAGAGAATCTTCATCGCCGGACGTCAGACAGAGGAGTGCTGCGCAGGCGCGGCCGGAACCGCATTACTGTCGCAAACCATCCTATAGACGTCAAGCGTTTCCGAGGCTGCGCGGCTCCAGCTGAATACGGAGGCGCGCTGCAACCCTTTCTGACTGAGCTCCTGGTGCAACGCCTCCTCGGTCAGGAGTCGGTGCATGGCGACTGCTATCTCTTCCCGGTTGGCTGGGTCGACGATCAGACCCGCGTCACCGACAACTTCCGGCATGCTGCTCGTATTGCTCACAATTGTAGGTGTTCCGCAAGCCATTGCCTCCAGCGGCGACAGCCCGAACCCTTCATAGAATGCCGGGTGTACGTGACAACGTGCCCCGACAAACAGCTGATGCAGATCTTCGTCAGGCACTCGGCCTACGAAAAATGTGCATTGACCAAGCTCCAGCTGTTCGACTTTCCGGTATATCTCCTCATACAACCAGCCGGGCTTCCCGGCCAGTACGAGGCCTGTGTCCTCAACGCAGTAATACTTTCGAAGATGGTAAAAGGCCTCCAGCAGTCCTTCGATATTCTTGCGAGGCTCGATCGTGCTGACAAAAAAGATATACTTTTCCGGGATCCCGTATTTGGCCTGCATGGCCGCCCGGCATCGCTCCTGCGACAGGGGGCAGTAGTGGGGCGCTGCCGCCTCGTATATTACGCTTATCTTCTTGGGTGAGGCGCCGAGTTGCCCAATTACATCCCTCTTCGTACTTTCGCTGGGCACGATAATGTGCCGGGCATGGAGTACAGCCCTGTCGATCTGACTGTAATAGGCAGCGTGAGTTTCAGTCAGAAAATGGGGCCAGCGCAGGAAGGCGAGGTCGTGAACGGTGATGACCGAAGGGATGCTGCTGTTCAGAGGAGGGATGAAATCTGTGCTGTGAAGAAGGTCCAGAGAATGAAATGACAGTTCGGCCGCCAGCATCGCCTGTTCAACGCGTGAATGAACAGGCGTGAACAACGTGCGCCGACGAAAGTTTGGCGCCTTTGACAGTGGCTCTCGCTGTTTGCGGTGCTGGAAAACCGTGTACGTCGATTCCCTGTCCTGTTGCGCAAGCTCTTCTATGAGATGCTTCGTATAGCGACTAATTCCTGCCGGCTGATGGTAACTCAACCGGGCGTCTATACCAACTCGCATGGTCTTAACGTTCTCTTGATGGGAAATGTTCGCCCTGTGCCCCTCCTCGTTGTTTCGTCACAGGACTGCTGCAGACACAAATCAGAGGTCTTGGTAGGCAGGGGTTACCTTTACTGGCGCGGACATACGCGAAGAATTTTATCAGTACCTGATCTATCGGTCAAATGGAATTGTAATGCTGGCCCTAACTTTTCGTCTTCAGTTCGACGATCGCTCCCAAGACCTCCTGGGTATCCAGGTAAGCCCACACCGCGCCAGGGTCCAATGTCGACCCGCCGCTCTGGAGAATGTCCACCTCCAACTCCTGTGCAACGCCCTCGGGATCGGGCACTCGGAAGAGCAAGTGGTGCAGGCCCTCGCCCTTCTCCTCTAGGAACTCGGAGTAGATGTTGTCTCCCTCAAGAGGCTCGATGAATTCGATCTGCACGGTACCGGCCTCAATGAAGGCCAGTCTCATGCGAAAGTTTCCCGGCCTGCCGCGAAATG
>JAPPKG010000299.1:0-3311 GCA_026914085.1 Caldilineaceae bacterium
CCGCAACGCCCCCGGCCAACAACATGCCTCGCCGACCTGGTGTCGATATTCGTAATAGGTGCCCAGTCGAAAGTGTTTCGCCAACCACGTCCCCCCAGTCCTATGTATTCCCCGTAGGTGCCGGCCTTGTGCCTGCCCTCGTACTCCCACAAGTCGCCTTCACCCTCTTCCAAATCGAAACCTTAGCAGCACCCCCTGTGCCCGCCCTGTACCTCTCTGATTGCGCGCAAACAGTCCCAACCCCCAATGTGCACCGCACCCGCCTGACTGGCCGCGTCTCGTACCCATGTCGCCATGCAGTCCATCGCTTCATCCGCCGCAAGAAATACGCGCCCAACCGACAGCAACCGGTCGCCGGCTATCCTGAAAATCCACATAAATCCTGCAAATCCTGATTCAGACAAAGGCAACTAGCCGCCCTCTCCCCGCATTCGACTACACCCATCGACACAAAACCGCATTTACCCTTTGCGCCCTCAACAGGTATCATAAATAAGTCCGCCTGAACCGCTAAAGAGTCACGTCTCCCGGCCGAAACTTCTCGCCCCGGTCGTAAAGGTATACTGCGTGGAAAGTACCCCCATTGCCATCCTCCGTCGGATTGGCTTACGCCGTAGAAACGGACTAGAAGACGAACCGGTTCCCGCTGCACGCCATGCACTGCCCTCGCAGCAGGCATGGATGATCCTCTACGCGCTGATGATACCGTCAACCATCATGCCTCTCAGCTCCTCCATGAGCCGCGTGGCCCTCCCCGTCCTGCGCGACGCCTTCGTCATGAGCGCCGACGTCGTCGCCTGGACCTCCAGCGCCTTTACCCTGCCCTACATGATTCTGATGCCCGTCTACGGCCGCCTCAGCGATGGCGTGGGCCGCCGCCGCCTCATCCTCGCCGGCATCGCCATCTTCTCCGCCGGATCGGCAATGGCCTTCTTCGCAACCAATCTGACCTGGCTCATGATCGGCCGCGCCGTCCAGGGCTTCGGCATCGCCGGCATAATGCCCCTCGGCATGGCCTTCATCGCCACCATATTTCGCGAAGGAGAAAGAGGCAAAGCCCTCGGCACCTGGGGTTCCATCGGCCCACTGACCGCTGCCATCGGCCCCTTCTTCGCCGGCTTCCTCGTCGACGCCTGGGGTTGGCGCGCCGCCTTCGGACCGGCAATCCTGCTCGGCATCCTGGGCCTCTTCGCTGTACAACTCTGGGTTCCCGCCGGCCTCAGCAATGTGCGCCCCCGTTTCTGGCGCACATTCGACTGGCCCGGCGTCCTTCTCCTCGCCGCCGCCCTGACCATGGGCCTCTTCTATCTCTCCAGCCGCCCCATCACCGGCGTGGCCCCGCTGCAGGACTGGCGCCTGTTTGGCGCGCTGCTGCTCTGTTTTGTCGCCTTCCTCGTCTGGGAGAAGCGCCGACCCGAACCCTTCGTCAATCTGAATCTCTTTCGCTACCGCAACTTCAGCTCAGCCTCCCTCTGCGCCTCCATGCGCATGTTAGTTATGGGCGGCTCCAGCTTCCTGGTTCCACTCTATCTCGTCGATATCCACGACCTCAGCCCCGGCTACCTCGGCCTCATCCTGACGATCAACCCCGGCGCCATGACCGTCATGGTGCGCTTCGGCGGCCAGGCCGCCGACCGCTGGGGCAGCCGCTGGCCCGTTCTCGTCGGCCTGAGCGGGCAGGCGCTCGCCGTCTTTTTCTTCTCCCAACTCCCTGCCGGCGCCCATATTGGCTTCGTCCTCGCCCTGCTGGCCCTGCAGGGGCTCAGCGTCGGCACAATGCTCGCCGCACTCCACCAGGCCGCCATGTCCGAAACCGACGCCGACGAAATGGGGACAGCCGCCGGCGTCTACAGTATGATCCGCTTCGTTGGCGTCGCCATCGGCACCGCTCTGGCCGGTGTTCTCCTGTACAATGCCCTGGAGCGCGGCCTGCCCGCCATCGAGGCCTACCAACAGGTCTTCCTGATCATCGCCCTCGCCGGCCTTGTCGGTATCACCACCAGTCTGGGTCTGCGCAGCCGAAATCCAGCGGGCAGTGATGCGTAGGACGCCCAGCCGTAGGCCTCAGGCGCCTGATTGCTGGCTGTCGCAGTGCAAGGCGAAGCGTCTCTCGAAAACTCCAAGACTTTCACACCAGGCTCCCTTTAGGAGATGACCATGTTCCCGAACTTCAGCCCCGGCCCGCTGGGCATCAACGTGCCCTTCAACGAAGCCGTCCAACTTGCCGTCCGTTTCGGTTTTGGCGGTCTTGATGTGTCAATCGCCGAACTTCAGCAAATTGCAGCCACACAGGGCGTCGAGGCAATTAGCGAACAGATGGCTCGCAATGACCTGCAGTTCGGAATATGGACTTTTCCCTTCCCCTACCGCGACGACGAAGACAGCTGGCGGCAGGGACTAGCCGAACTGCCCGCCCGGGCCGAGCTGGCCAAATCTCTCGGCGCAGTCCGTACATCCACCTACATCGCGCCCGCCGATGACGACCGCAATTGGGAAGAGAACTACGAATTCCACCTCACACGTCTGCGTCCGGTCGCCCGGATTCTGGCCGATCACGGTATCCGTTTCGGACTGGAATGGGTCGGCCCCAAGACCTTGCGCGACGAGAAGAAATACGACTTCATCCATACGATGGAGGGAGCCCAGCAATTAGGCGCAGACCTGGGTACAGGCGAGGTCGGCCTGCTCGTAGACATTTTTCATCTTTACACCAGCCACACCGACGTTTCGGAAGTGCGCAAGCTCACCAACGCACAGGTTGTTAACGTCCACGTGAACGACGCCGTCGCCGGCCGCACCGCCGACGAGCAGATCGACTTCGAACGTACACTGCCCGCCGAGACCGGCCTCACCGACATCGCCGGCTTCCTGCAAGCCCTCGACGCAATCGGCTACGACGGCCCCGTAACCGTCGAGCCCTTCAACCAGCGTATCCGCGACCTCCCACCCGCAGACGCCGCCAGGGAAACAGCCGAATCGCTGCAACGGTCCTGGCAGCTCGCCGGCCTCAACAGATAAATCCCCCGTAGGGTCAGGCCTTGTGCCTGCCCTGGTACTTCCATCCACTACGTCTTCTCCGTCCCCCCTCAACCTCCGGTAGGTGCCGGCCTTGTGCCTGCCCGCTGCCCGCAGAACAACCGTCAGTCCACCGCAAGCAGCAACCCTTGCAGTTGCCGCGTTACTTGCTTCAGGCTACACTAAAGACACCGGGCCTTTGCAACCGCCAACGAGCCCTGTACAAATCCGAATACACCGTCGCCTCGTTATCCCCCAACGGAGGTCCCAATGCTCGCCAAAGTGCGCAGCTGTGC
>JAPPKG010000480.1:0-28712 GCA_026914085.1 Caldilineaceae bacterium
GCCTCCCAGTCCACAGCATGACAACGCAAGAACGACCACTGTGACCCGCTCGATACCATCCCCCAAGGGCCGCACTGCCTTGGCGGCCGCGCGCCTGACAGCGATCCATCAGCGCATCTGGACTACCTCCCTGCCCGAACTGTTCGTCCTCCTCCTGGCAGCTCTGCCCCGTCTCTGGCGCCTGGAATATCACAGCATCTGGTTCGACGAAGCCATCTCCCTCAACTGGGCAAGGCTCGGTCCCGCTCACATCTTATCGGGCACCCTCCAACTGCTCAGAGACAAGCACCCGCCCGCCTACTATCTCGCCCTCCACTACTGGCAAACGCTCCTCGGCATGTTTGGCGCCGGCCAAAGCGACGCTGCCTTGCGCATCTTCGGCGTCCTCATCGGTATTCTCATGGTCTGGGGAATCCTGCGTCTTGTAACCCTGCTCAACGGTCGCCCCAGCGGCCTGCTCGCCGCCGCCTTCACCGCGCTCGCGCCCGTGCTCGTCTGGTACAGCCAGGAGCTGCGCATGTTCCAGCCCGCCGCCACCGCCATCGTCTGGGCCGCCTTTTTCCTCGTCGCCGCCCGCCAACACATGCCTCCGCATGGAATGTCACCCGGCAGAGGCGTCGCCCCAGCCCGCCTTCTCTGCTGGTCCGGTCTCGCAGCAACCCTCCTATTCGCCCTCTACAGTTATCTCTACGCCGCCTTCTTCCTTCCCGGTCTCGGTCTCAGCGTCTTTCTCCTCGCCCGCCGCAACGGATCCTTCAACAGGCGCTACGTACTCGAGGCCGTAGCCGCCTTCGCGGTCGTCGCCCTCCTCTTCCTCCCCCTGGCCCGCAGCGCCTGGGTCGTCAACAGCGCATCCGGCACAACCGGCGTACCCTTTGCCGGCTTCCTGCCCAACCTCTGGCGCCAGCTCCGCATCTTCACCGTCTGGCACACCGGCTGGCCCGACGCCGCCCGCACCGCAGCCGTCCTCTTCTTCGCCCTTCTCGCCCTTGCCGGTCTCCTCCTCCCCGCCGGCAACCGTCGCGACACACGTCCAATCCTCTGGCTCTGGATCGGCACCCCGCTCCTGATCGGCAGCGCCCTGCTCGCCACCAACGCCGCAATCTTCCGCGAGGACCGCTACTTTATCTTCCTCGCTCCCTTCGTCCTCTGGGCCGCCGCCCGCGGCGTGAGCGCAATCGCACGCTGGCAGCCATCCGCCGGCGCCCTCAGCGGCCTTGCCGCCCTCGCCCTCCTCGCTGCCTCGCTGCCCGTCCTCTGGACGCCCCCGCTTTTCCGCGAAAACTGGCGCGCCGCCGCCGGCTATATCAATGCCTATCAGGAGCACAGCCCCCACGCCGCTGCCGCCGCTCTCGTCAACCCCTACTTCCTCCTCCCCGCCCTCGACTGGTACCTGCGCCAGCAGCCCGCCTCAACAGAAATGCCCGTCTACGGCAACTTCAACGCCCCGCTGACCCCCGAACAGGCCGATACCCTCATCGCCGCCCATCTCCAGGACCTGGCCGCGCCCAACGGCGCCGACACACTCTGGCTGGTCCAAAGCCACCTCGCCGGTGTCGACGATCACCGGCTGGTCCAATCTTGGCTGGATGGGAAATTCCCTCTCGTCACCGAGCAGTACCCGGCAGGCGTGGAGATGCGAGGCTATGCCGTCCGTTACAGATACCAGGCCCTGCCCGCGCTGTCCGAGGCCGCCGGCCATCCGCAGGCTCAGCTATTCCCCGGCCTCGAACTCACCGCCTGCGAAGTCACCACGCCTGTCGTCGCAGCGCGCGACATTATCTACCACCCGCCCAGTGGCTGGGTCCATCTGCGGCTGTGGATGAGGAAATCTGAGGAAGTAAGCGAAGTGCCCCCGCTCTTCGCCCTGGTCCAGGCCGGCGATGGGCAAATCTGGGGTCGTTCCCTGGATCGCGCCGGCGACGTGCTCTCCGTCTACCCGCCCACAATGTGGCAGCCAGACGAATTCGTCCGCGTCGAACTCGACGTAAACCTCAACCCCCTGGCCCAACCCGGCGCCTACAATGTCAAAATCGAAGCCGAAGGCCAACCCGGCGTCCCCTGCGGCAGCGTCCAACTCGAATGAAACGCACAACCCATTCAGACACCCCAAGAACCTCCGCTCAGCCATTCTCTGACTACTAACTACTGACTACTGGCTACTGCAGTTCCGGGCGGTCGGGCCTATTCGGCCCTCCCTTGTGCGGGGGCCCCGCCCCCGCAACGCCCCCGGTCCTGCTCGCGCCGCTGCGAGTGTGTGGGTAATATGAAATTGGCGTCCCGCGGCGACCAGTCTTCACCCCGTCCCGCCTCTAGACAGGTTCCGAGTATGTGTCACCGCATGCAGGACTAGCCCGAATGGGGCCCAACCTAAACAGCTATGACCATCGAGAGCCCGCCATACAATTCCTGGCACTACTTCCCGCCCAGGCAGACCGCGCCATGAACATGCCTTAGTATTTTCAAGAACTTAGTCCCTTCCGATGTCCCTGATCAGACCCTTCCTCCAGGATGATGCCTTCCTCCACGATGTGCAGGATGCAACCGGAATTGAACGCGTCCTTCACTTCTGGTGGCTCGGTCAAAGCGGCTTTCTGCTAAAATGGCAGAACAGATTCCTACTCTTCGATCCCTACCTCTCCGATTCCCTCACAAAGAAATACGCCGCCACCGACAAACCCCACATCCGCATGACCGAACGGGTCGTCGCGCCCGACAAGCTCAATTTCGTTGACGTTGTAACATCCAGCCACAATCACACCGATCATCTGGACGGCGAGACGCTCGGCCCCCTGATGGCGGCAAACCCCGACCTTCAGTTCGTAATTCCGGAGGCCAACCGGGCTTTCGTAGCCCGTCGATTGGACTGCGAACCGGCCTGGCCTGTGGGACTGGACGACCGAGACTACAGAGAGGTGGGCGCATTCCGCTTTCACGGTATCGCCGCCGCTCACGAAGAGTTGGAGAGGGACGAAAAGGGGCGGTGCAGATTCCTCGGATATGTGGTGCGTTTTGGTCCCTGGACCGTCTATCACAGCGGGGACACAGTCCATTACAGTGGCCTGGTCGAGCGGCTAACGCCTTTCAACGTGGATGTTGCCATCCTGCCCATCAACGGCAGCAGACCGGAGCGCAAAGTTGCCGGCAATCTCAACGGCATCGAAGCCGCCACCCTTGCCTGCGCCATCAACGCCAAACTGGCCATCCCCTGCCACTACGAGATGTTCACCTTCAACACCGCGCCGCCCGATACCTTCATCGCCGCCGCCGCCGCGCTGGAGCAGCCCGTGCGCGTCCTGCAGGCCGGCGAACGCTGTACCGTCCAAAAGTCGGCTGCCGGCGCTATGACCGTTCGATCAAGAGATTGACAGCCTCCCGCGACAGCGCATCCAACGGCCTGTCTGGCGTAGAAACGACAGTCGCCGCCACCGCGTTAGCGAAGCGCGCCGCCTGCACAGCAGTTGACCCCTCATGTACCGCCAACAGGAATCCGGCATTGAATGAATCCCCCGCGCCAACCGTAGTCTGAACCTCGACGGAGAATCCGGGCACGAATATCGGCCCGTTCGTAGAGCCCCCAGAAGTGGCCTCCCCGTCCTCCCCGTGCAGTACGACCGCGCCGGCAGCGCCCCTCTTGATTGCCACACAACCTGCGCCGCCTGCCAGAATCGCCGCCATCCCCGCAGCCAACTCAACTCCTCCAGTACAGACCGCTAACTCGTGCTCATTGCAGATGAAATAGTCTGTCAGCGCCAGCAGCGGACGCAACTCCTCCATGTGGGCCGGTTCGCCGATGGCCGGACCGATGTCTACCGCAGTGCGCGTGCCGCTCTGCCGGGCCGCCCGGAACAGTTCGACGGCGCCGTAAGGACGCAGACCCGGCATTATCGAATAGCTCGTCAGCAACACCACGTCCGAACTGCGAATCAGATCGCTGTCGACGGAACTACCGTCAACAGCCCTGTTTGCGCCTTCGTGGTGAAAGGCCAGTCGATTCTGCTCCCTGTCGCTGAGAATGAGCGTCGTCGCAGTCCCCTGCCCAGCGTACCTTCTGACGCTTCCCATCCTGACCCCCGCATCTACGAGCTGCCCCGCCATCCAGTCGCCCAGATGGTCTTCGCCCATGCCCCCGACCAGTTCCACGGCCGCCCCCAAACGCGCCAAGGCATAGGCCGAATTCGCCCCGTTTCCCCCCAGCGAGGTTCTCAGCGGCTCGTCATGAAACACGAGACTATCCACCGTGAACTCATCCCCCTCACTGCGCGGCATCGCCGCCAGATTGGAGACAAAAAGATCAACTGTGCAGGTCCCGATTACGGTAAACATGCTATTGCTTCCCCCTCAAGAAATCGGACCGGCCCAAAAACTGGATGAAGTTCGCTACCGGCCTTCATATTTCGCACGCTGTCAATCTCAGACCACTATTCTATAGCCGAACTCCACCGCAGTGAAACAGCCTTGCCGCAGAGCGCAACGCATATTCTCAGGCGCTCGATTGCACCCAACCACATCACAGGCCAATGTCCACTCGCGTTCCTGCCTATGCAGCAAGGCAATTCTACCAACTGAGTCCCGTTGACATTTCCTCCCAACCCAGGCACCCCCTGTAGGGGCACCCCTTGTGGGCGCCCTCGTGATTGCCTCACCCTCAAGGACGCCTCCTGAATCGTTTTGTACCTGATGGATTGATTACATCATGGGCCCGCAAATTCCAGGTCGGACAAACTTCAAAGAATCCCATTCTCAACGCCAGTTTTCATTCCACAGCTTATGACCGACGACATTTCTATCTCTTGAATGCCCAAAAATCAAGGCTAAAGCATCGAAAACAGTGATATAATTGATCCGTGGCCAAATATGAGAAGGCAATACTGGGAGCGTACTGTCATCTTCAAGCCATGGCTCCCTCTGCAAGGAATCAGACTGTGAAAGAGGCCCCAGGCAAGACTGTTGGCTGCCCAAAGCCTGTAGGCCCAGCACACAACAAAGACAGCGAGGATACGCGTTCGATGCCCAGCACAGAATTCATGGAAAAAGTAAGAACGCCCGCACTGACACGATTCTTCCTGACCTGGAGTGTCCAGACGCGTCACCCTGCTCTCCCGGCTGCCTGCAAACCGGCGCGTGTCTGGCGTCTGCGAGAAACGCGTAGCAGTTGCCAGTGCCGGGAATCGGCTCTTGGAACGAAAAAACTGATGCAAAAGCGAAACGGCAACAAGAGCCAGAAAAAAATTCGCCCGCTTTTGCCCGACTTTTCCGCCATTCCCGCCATTTCCGCCATATTGACGCCAAAATTCGTCCCGCCATATAAGTTTTGTACAACTCTCGTTCTACGTACAGAAACACTCGTAAGGGCCCTTCAACGCCGCCTAAGCCCTCACGTCAGCTCATCACGCAAATCCCGTGAACTGGTTTTCAGACAACTCTAAAGCGCTCGTAAACGCTCGTAAACTCTCATAAACGCTCGTAAACGCTCACACGAGACTACCTGACATGCAAAGCCTCCGTTTAGGCCCATCACGCAAATCCCGTGAACTGGTTTTCAGACAACTCTAAAGTGCTCGTAAACGCTCGTAAACTCTCATATACTCTCGTCCAACGCTCACACGTGACTACTTGACACGCAAAGCCTCCGTTCAGGCCCATAAAGCAAATCCGGTGACTTGGCTTTCAGACAACTCTAAAGTGTTCGTAAACGCTCGCAAACTCTCACAAACTCTCGTCCAACGCTCACACGAGACTACCTGACATGCAAAGCCTCCGTTTAGGCCCATAAAGCAAATCCCGTGAACTGATTTTCAGTCAACTCTAAAGCGCTCGTAAACGCTTGCAAACTCTCATAAACGCTTGCAAACTCTCATAAACTCTCGTCCAAAGCTCACACGAGACTACCTGACATGCAAAGCCTCCGTCTATGCCCATAAAGCAAATCCCGTGAACTGGTATTCAGACAACTCTAAAGCGTTCGTAAACGCTCATAGACTCTCGTCCGACACGCAGACAAGAGCCTGCGCCTCAACATGAAGATGAATCTGACGCAAACAAGCCCGTTGGGAAACTGCCCATCTCCCGAAAGTTCTCTCCCAAGAAGAAGCGAATGCTCTGGCCTGAACGTAATGGCACCCCTTGTAGTGACCTTCGTGCGCTACAATAGTGGCCGAATTCAAGCTGTGGCATCGGCGCCGGCACTTGCAAGCCATGACCCTGGCCAATTGAAAACCTGAAAGAGAATGAGGGCCGCTATAGGCCAAAAATCTGGCGAAAACCTTACCGCCCCAGTTGATCAAAGACAGCGAGGAATAATCTGCAAAGCTATACATCTCCATTCAGAAGAAAACTTCGTTTTGGCGCGACATTTGTTGACACAAACCTGGCCAACACACGGCAACTGTATCGCATCTGTTCAAAGCCTGAACATGCTGCCAGAAACGAGTACGGTCGCCCTTCGTGCGCCTCGAAAGTAGGCGGTTTCGGCTTCCGAATTTGGACGCGATTCCCCAGACGTAGCAAATTTTTTCGCCATAGAGTCGCCATCTGATATAATCCCTTGCACTTGGCATCGCCTGGCTATCGAGCGTATCTCAGACCCGGCTTCAGAGGTGCACGGCCTGTCTGGGAATCGCTTTGAATGACCTGTCCTTTTGTGTGACCCCCTGCACACACCAGCCAGCAGGTGCCAAGGACGCGCTCCCGCGAACCAGAGAAACTGCAGCAGAATAGCTACATCCTTGGGACGGAGTGTTGGCTCCGACCCGGCAAAGAGAGCATCCTTGACTGATCGGTCAAAGCATTCCGGCCCTTGAAAACACAAAGATCATATTTTCAGCAATCCAACTCAGGGAGGAAAACTGCATGACAAAACGAACCATTAGCCGCCGAGACTTTCTGCGCACATCCGGCCTCGTTGCCGGCTCCGCCGCCTTGGCAGCATGCGCCGCACCCGGTGCTGCACCAGCCGCCACGGAAGCCGATGACTCCATGGCCGCCGAACCCCAGACCATCTCCTGGTGGTACGCATGGGGAAACCTGGACCCGGCCGTTGAGTCCTTCTCGCAGCTGGACAGTTTCAAAGCCCATGTCGGCGAAAACACGACACTGGACTATCGCGGCAGCACCAATAATGAGGCGGTTCTGACTGCTTTGGCAGCAGGCGACCCGCCTGATGGCGGCTCCAACATGGACTACCCCGGCCTCTGGGCCCGAGGTGTTTGCCTTGCCGTCAACGACATGGTCGACTCCAGCGAGATCATCGACCCCGACAACGTGGTCGATGCAGTCTGGCAAGGCGGATTCTACGGCGCCGACCTCATCGGTGTCCCTTCCATCGAATCTTTCCTCTGGTACGGCCTGAACTACAACGCACAGCATGTTGAAGAGGCCGGCCTTGACCCCGATAACCCGCCCTTGACCTGGGAAGGCGTTCTCGAATGGCACAAGGAACTCTCACAGTTTGACGATGGCGGCAACGTCCTCCGCATCGGCCTTGACCCGATTGACGCCATGGCCGGCGAGCCCGACTTTATCGCTACCTCCTACGGCCACACCTGGTGGAACGACGAGGAGCAGACCTTTGATCTGAACCACGAGCTCATGGCCCAGGGCATCCAGATGCAGTCCGAGTTCTTCCGTTTCATCGGTCCGGACAACTTCGCCGGTCTGCGCTCGGTCGAAGGACAGGGCACTTGGGGCGCTGCCTTCAACGCCGAGGTTCAGTCGATGATCATCGAAGGCTACTGGCACGCCGGCGAGACCACCATCCAGAAGCCGGAAGTAGCCGTCCACAACCGCGCGACCTGGGCGCCCGTACCCGCCTTCCGCGAGGGCGCAAAGATCATGGCTACCGGGCCCCATATGGTACAGATCTACCGCGACGGCAAGAACCCCGATGGCATGTTCAAAGTCGCTGAATACCTGCACACCAGTGAGCCTCTGGACATCATCTTCCTCGAAGTCGGTTGGATTATGGGCATCGAGACTTGGCTGGCCACGCTCGATGCGGATACTTTCCCCGGTCTGCGGTTCTATGTCGACAATATCGATGAAGTCACGGACTGGATCGTTGGCCGCCGTTCGCCAATACATTGGTTCGTAAATACACAGCTCTGGGATCTCCGCGAGCAGGTCTACCGCGACCTGATCACACCCGAAGAAGCTGTGGCCGAGCTGCAGAAGCGCGCCGAAGACGAGTGGGAAGCCCAAGGACTCTAACTTTGGCAGCCTAGCGGCCAGGCCCGTCGGGTCTGGCCGCTTAACACCTGGATAAGAGAAGGATTCACGTATGGCAGCCGGCACAGAAAAGGTCAGTCGTTACACGCCGCAGGAGTGGCGCAACCTGCGTCTGGGGCTGCTGTTCGTCTCACCTTGGGCTCTGGGTTTTCTTCTCTTTACGATCTATCCTCTGTTGTCTTCGCTGTACTACAGTCTCACCCGCTACGATCTGCTTCGACCCCCCGTCTTCCTTGGGGCCAAAAACTATTTGACCCTCTTCTTTGACGATCCGCATTTCTGGAACGTCATGTACAATACCCTCTTCTATGTGGGGCTCAGCGTTCCCTTCGGCGTCGGAGCGGCTTTCATTATTGCCAACATGTTGAACTCCAAGATCGTTGCCCGCTCCTTCTTCCGCAGCGTGATCTACGTCCCGTCAATCGTTCCCGCCGTGGCATCGGCGATGGTGTGGCAGTTCCTGATGAACGTTCAATATGGCGCCATCAACGGTGTGCTTCGCTATTTCGGCCTGCCCATCATCCCTTTTCTCTCCAACCCGGGCTGGGCCAAGCCCTCACTGATCCTCGTCGCGATATGGGCACAAGGGGCTGCTGTTGTCATTTTCCTGGCTGCGCTGCAGGATGTCCCACGCTCTCTCTACGAGGCCGCAACCGTGGACGGGGCCAATCTGTGGCACAAATTTCGCAACGTCACCATTCCACTGACCTCACCAATTATCCTGTTCAATCTGATAATGGGGTTGATTGTCGCCTTCCAGGAGTTTACCGTCCCCTGGCTTCTTACCGAGGGCGGCCCCATGAACTCGACAGAATTCTATCTGATTCATCTCTATCGTAATGCCTTCGAATACCTGAGAATGGGCAAGGCGTCCGCCTTAGCCTGGATACTGTTCCTGATTATCGTAGTTTTCTCACTCATCATTTTCAAGTCTTCGGCCCGCTGGGTCTATTACGGGGGCGAGAAATGACCACCATCGCATCGGAGAGCCAAACAAGGCCGGTGCCGCGTCATTACCCTGACACGGGCAATCGCTGGCAGACGGTCCTGCTTGAAGTCATCAAGTATGCGGTGCTGATACCTCTCACCCTCAGCTTCGCCTTTCCTCTTTACTGGATGATCAGCTCGGCGCTAAAAGTGGACTCGCAAGTCTACACCATGCCCCCGATCCTGTTGCCTTTTCCTATCCATCCCCAAAACTTCATCGAAGGCTGGCAGATTCTGCCCTTTACACAGTACGCCGTAAACTCGGTTGTCTTCTATACCGTACCGGCCGTTGCCTTTACTGTACTCTCGTCCACAATTGTTGCCTATGGCTTCTCTCGCATCCGCTGGCCGGGGCGGGATACAATATTCTGGCTGGTGGTGATGACCATGATGCTGCCCTGGGCAGTGACCATGGTCCCGCTCTTTATCACATTTAAGTGGCTGGGCTGGCTGGACACCTACCGCCCTCTGGTTGTACCCGCCCTGTTCAGCCATCCATACATCGTATTCCTGCTGCGTCAGTTCTTCATGACCCTACCCGAAGAACTTTCAGACGCCGCCCGCATCGATGGCGCTAGCGAATTTGGCATTCTCTTCCGCATCATCCTCCCACTCACCAAACCGGCTCTGGCCGTCGTCGCTCTCTTCCGATTCCTTTGGGCCTGGAACGACTATCTGGGTCCGCTGATCTACTTGCGGGACGAGAATCGCTACCCTCTCGCACTGGGAATCGAACAACTATCACGACGTGCCAACGACGTGGGCAATTTTAGCAACGGCATCCCCTACCTGATGGCCGTGAGTACGCTCGTCGCCCTCCCAATTATCGTAACCTTCTTCTTCGCGCAGCGTACTTTCATCGAAGGAATTTCGCTGACGGGAATGAAGGGCTAGAAAGTAAGGGCGGCCAACATGCGCACTTTCCTTCCTGCCATTCTTGTCTCAGCACTTCTCCTCTGCGCCTGTTCAGCCGGTTTCGGCTTTGACAAACTGCAAGGCTCGACTTCCTACAGTGCGCTCTCAGACTCACTCAGCATCACAGTAAACCCATTGAATCTCCGCACAGCCTCCACCGCGCAATCCGGCGCGCAATCTCGCCCTTGCACCGGCGGCTTCGTCGAACACAAACTCCCCCATGTCACCGGCACCGCCTTCGAACGCGTCACCTACTTCACCAGCAACGGCGCCGGCCTCGCCGTCGGCGACCTCGACAACGATGGCGATGAAGATTTCGTCCTCGCCAATCTGCTAGGCCCCAACCAGATCTTCTGGAACGAAGGAAACTGGCAATTCCACCCGCAGCTCCTGCTCGACGGCAGCCTGCGCGGCCTCGCGCTTGTCGACGTGGACGGCGACGGCTGGCTCGATATCACCGCCACCAGCCGCTCAGGAACTCTCCTCTACTGGCACAACCAGGGTGCCGAGGACAACACCGCCCCGTTCACAGACGAACAGGAGCCGGTGCGATTGCGGGGCGTCACCGGCCTTGCCTACTCGTTGCAGTGGGGCGATCTGGACAGGGACGGCGACCTCGATCTTGTGACTGCTTCTTACGACGCCTCGCTGGAAAAGCAGATGGGACGCCGCGCTTTGGACGCAACCGATCAGAACGGCGTCTTCATCTATGAAAACGGAAATGGACGATTCCTGCCTACACGCCTTGCATCCCGTGCCCAGGGTCTGGCGCTGCAACTACAGGATCTGAACGGCGACCGTCGCATCGACATTCTCGTGGGCAACGATTTCGACGTGCATGACGCCGTCTTCCTTGGCCAGCGTGACGGCAGCTGGCTCGCTGCTGAACCATTCTCCACCACAACCTTTAGCACCATGAGCTTCGACAGCGGCGACATCGACAACGACGGCCAACTGGAGCTCTTCGCCGCCGACATGCACCCCTACTCAGAAGATCCCGAAATCATGCGTCAGTGGCTGCCCGTAATGGAGACAATGCCTCCCCCCAGCCCCGACGACGCCCCCCAGGTCATGGCCAACGTCCTCCAGGAACGGCAGGGCGATGCCTGGTCTGACCAGGCCGAAGCGTGGCGCATCCCCTACAGCGGTTGGAGCTGGTCCGCCCAGTTTGGCGACATCGACCAGGACGGCCTGCTGGATCTGTATGTCGTCAACGGCATGACTGCCATGGAGATCTTCCGCCACCTTCCTGGCGACGAACTGGTCGAGGAAAACCAGGCCTATCGTAACGACGGCGGCAAACGCTTCACGCCCGCCCCCGAATGGATGCTGAATAGCACGGCCGGCGGCCGCGGCATGAGCATGACCGACTTCGACGGCGACGGCGACCTGGATGTGCTGATCAACAACCTGCGTTCCCCGTCCCAAATCTTCGAAAACCAGTTGTGCAGCGGCCAGTCCCTGCTCGTCGATCTGCGCCATCCCGGCAGCGGCAACACACGCGCGCTGGGTGCCGAGCTTCTCCTGCATACCTCCACCGGCATCTATCGCCGCAGCGTGCACGCTGCCGGCGGCTACCTCTCCGGCCGCAGTGCCCGCCAACACTTTGGAATCCCCCTCGAAAGTAGAATCATCGCCTTGGAAGTGCGCTGGCCGGACCGCGTCCTCTCGCTGATAGACTTACCAGTCATACAACCGGGCAATTTACTGACAATCACCCGCCGCGCAACGCAAGCGGATTAGCCCGGCCCAGGTGAGGCCTCCCAGCCCTGAGCGGCCTGGACCATCCCCTCTCAAGAACTGAGGTACCGTCCTTGGACACGACTTCGAACGAGCACAAATGGAGGATTCTGGCCGCGCTGGCCGGCGTCATCTTTATGGCTTCGCTTATCTTCAATTCCGCAGCCGTTGTTCTACCCGATATCGTGCGCGAATTCAGAATCAACTTTGCCACCGGTCAGTGGGTGCTCCTGTCCTACACCCTCGTCCAAGTCTCTGTTATGCCCATAGTGGGCCGATTGGGGGATATGCTCGGCAAGCGACCTGTCTTCCTCGGCGGCACTATCGCCTTTATGGTCACCTCGATCCTCCCCGGTCTCGCGCCAACAATCGAACTGCTGATTTTCTTTCGCGTGCTGCAGGCAGTGGGCGCAGCATTCGCAATCGCTTTGAACTATGGCATCGTGATCGAGACCTTCCCCCCTGCAGAGCGGGGCAAAGCGTTGGGCGTATTCGGTGCCATCTTCGCGGCTGGCAGTATCCTCGGACCCATGATGGGGGGCATCATCTTTGGCGCCCTGTCGTGGCGCTGGATCTTTTTCGTAGCTCAACCATTCAGCCTGATAAGCCTCATACTGGCTTGGCGCTATCTGCCTGCGTCTCGCCCAACCGGCCGGCAGAGATTCGACTGGGAAGGCTCTTTCTTGCTGTTTACAGGTCTCCTGACATTCATGCTATACCTGACCTTCGGCAGCCGCCTTGGATTCCGTTCTCCTACCATGCTGGCGTTGTTCGCCGTCTCAATTTACTCATTTTGGCAGTTTGTCCGCAATGAGGCGCGCGTAAAGGAACCACTTCTCGACCTGTCCCTGTTCAGGAGCCAGCAATTCAATGTAAACCTGTCGATACGGATCCTCACCAACATCACGATTGGGGGCCTGTGGTTTCTTTTTCCCTTCTATCTGGTGGACATCCTGTTGATCGAGCCCTTGCTTGCAGGCCTGCTTCTGACAGCCTTCTGGATCTATTTCGGCGTGGCCGTGCTGGTTTCCGGCGCGCTTACAGATCGGTTCGGGTTCCGCCCCGTTGCCGGCGTGGGCTTGATCGTCCTCGCCCTCGGCACCTACTCTGTTGGCACACTCAATGCCTCAAGTTCGGCTCTGGATTTCGTTCTGCGCGTCGCGCCTGTAGCCCTGGGCTTTGGAATCTCGCATTCTCCTACTAACAGCGGGGTCATGGGCTCGGTACCGCTCGAACGGCTCGGTATCGCCAGCGGCACCAACACGATTGGACGCTTTATAGGACGCTCCGCCGGCGTAGCCGTACTGGGTACGCTCTGGGCCCACCGCGTGCAGGTCAACGCCGGGCCGGAATTCAGCGGCGTGGTCACCGAGGCCGCACCTGCTGCCCAGATCGCGGCGCTTCAGAGCGTCTCCTACGCCGCTTTAGTCCTGGTCGGTGTCACCTTGGCGTTGATCGCATGGGAAACGCTGCATTCCCGTACGGCGTCACGCCCAGTACGGGCCTCACCGTAGGCGGCTCAATTGCATACGATCGCGTCTGCGCAGCCCAGCCCCCTCCGACCGGGATACAGTGCCGCCGCAGACCGACGCATGAGCCTGCGATCACTCTCTGATTCATGACTAATCTTGCTGACACTCTTACCCCTAGGCACAGGTGGCTCATCTTCGGCGCGCTCGGCACCGGCGTCTTCGTGGACTCCTTGGAAATCAGCATCGTTGCCGTCATTCTCCCCACACTGGTGACCGAACTTCAAGTCAGCTTCACACTCGTTCAATGGGTTGTCCTCGCATTTACGCTTACAAAAACAGCGATTGTACTGAGTGTGGGACGGCTGGGAGATATGATTGGCAAGAGGCCGGTGTTTCTCGGTGGAACAGTAGCCTTTGTTGTCGGTTCCGTCCTCGCCGGGCTGGCGCCGAATATCGAGCTCCTCCTCCTCTTTCGAGTGCTCCAGGCCGTCGGCGGTGCCTTTGCCACCGCCCTCAGCATGGGTATCTTGACAGAAATCTTCCCCGCTTCCGAACGCGGCAAAGCGCTCGGCGTGTTCAGCGCCAGTGTCTCACTGGGCGGCATAGCCGGACCCTTCTTGGGCGGGTTACTGCTGGACTTCCTGTCGTGGCGCTGGATCTTTTTCGTTAGTATTCCCATAAGTTGTGTCAGCTTCTACCTTGCGTGGCGCTACATGCCGGTTTCCGCCCCCAGCGGCCGCCAGCGCTTCGACTGGACCGGCTCGTCTTCTCTGGCTGCCTGTCTGTTGACCCTCATGCTTTTCTTGACTTTCGGTCAGGGCGCCGGATACCGCTCTCCTGCCATGTTGGGACTGTTTGCCCTTTCACTCTTGACATTCGCACTGTTTATGCGAACAGAACGACGTACGAAAGATCCGCTCCTCAACCTGGCCATCTTCAGGAACGCACAGTTCAGACTCAACCTTTCCATGCGCCTCATCAGCTTCATTGTTCTAGGGGGCGTTTACCTGCTTCTACCCTTCTACCTTACAAATGTCCTACTGCTGGAACCCGTGGCCGTGGGCCTGCTTCTGACTACGTCGTGGATCTCTTTTGGGGTCGCCTCACCGATCGCCGGCATCCTTTCTGATCGCTTCGGATACAGGCGCATCGCCGGCGCAGGACTGATTCTGATGGCCTTCGGCTGCTACGCTGTCAGCACGCTCAGCGTTGACACGTCAATTCTCGGCTACGTTCTGCGCGTGTCCACCTTGGGTCTGGGCATGGGAATGTTTCAATCCCCAAACAACAGTGCCGTAATGGGCTCCGTCCCCCGCGAACGTCTCGGCGTCGCCAGCGGCATCAACGTCATTGCCCGCACATTGGGACGAACTTCAGGCATCGCGGCCTTGGGCGCACTCTGGGCAAGCCGTGTTACTGCACATGCAGGTCCTGACTACATTGGTGGTGTCACCGAAGCCGCCGCCGCCTTCCAGATTGCCGGTCTGCGCGACGTCACCTACGCCGCGCTCGCAATTGTTGCAGTCGCGCTCATTCTGAGCGCTTGGGGAATCCTGGAAGCCCGGGCCCCGCTGCAAAGAGTCCAAAGTGGACTCTGACCAGGCCGCGTCGGCAAATATTGGGTCTTCCTGGCGGGCCCGGAATCCCCGTTTGCGAAACACGCCCGCTGATCCGTTTCGCCTCGTTGATAGCCTGCTGAAGTCAGCAGGCAAACAGCAAGTCAAGAGTATTACCTTCAGACTGACCCACCTGGCAGCGGCCTTGGGTCCTTTCCGCTCATCCTACCGAAAAGGTCTGATTTTCCGCACGTGATGACAAAACCTACTGAGCATCTTCTCGTCGAGCGCAAGTGGCACATCTTCGCCGCGCTCGGATCAGGTATCTTTCTCGCCTCTTTCGACGGCGGCGTCGTCAGAGTCGTGTTGCCGGCGCTCATAACCGAATTTGACGTTGACTTCGCACTCGTCCAGTGGGTTGTGCTCTCCTTTTCTCTCACGCAAACAGCGATCATGCTTGGCGTGGGAAGGCTGGGAGACATGGTGGGCAAAAAGCCCATCTTCCTCGGTGGTACCATCGCATTTGCCGTCAGCTCCATACTTGCTGGGCTTGCTCCCAATATTCAGTTCCTCCTGTTTTTCCGTGTCCTTCAGGCCATTGGCGGCGCATTTGCAACTGCCCTGAGTATGGGTATCGTGACCGAAACCTTCCCCGCCTCGGAGCGCGGCAAAGCTCTCGGTCTCTTCAGCGCCACCGTCTCAGTCGGTGGTATCGTCGGCCCGATCTTGGGTGGCGCTCTCCTCGAATATCTCTCGTGGCGCTGGATCTTTTTCGTTGGCCCTCCCATCGGTTGCATTAGTTTCATTCTGGCGTGGCGCTATTTGCCGGATCCCCGACCCGCCGGGCGCCAGGAATTTGACTGGATCGGCTTCCAGACCTTTTCTACTGGTCTGCTGGCGCTCATGCTGTTCCTTACCTTCGGCGAGCGGATAGGCTTTCAATCCCCTGCTATGCTGGGCCTCTTGGCTCTCTCTCTGCTGATGCTTTTTCTGTTCATCCGTACCGGGCTGAGCGCAAACCAGCCCCTCCTCGACCTTTCTCTATTTCGTAACTCCCTGTTCAACCTCAATCTGTCGATGCGATTGATCAGTTTCATCGTTACAGGCGGCATTACGCTGCTCTTCCCTTTCTATCTGACCAACCTTCTGAATCTGGACCCTACGGTTGTCGGGCTCATGTTGACAACTACGATGTTCTTTTTCGGCCTTGCCTCGCCCGTTTCTGGTATGCTTTCAGACCGCTTCGGCTATCGACTGATCGCCACAGCAGGATTGGTAATCCTGGCATACGGCTGCTACACTGTCAGCACCTTAACCGCCGAAACGTCGATTCCGGGCTACGTCTTGAGAATCTTGCCTCTGGGCCTGGGAATGGGCATCTTTCAGTCGCCCAACAACAGCGCGGTGATGGGCTCAGTGCCCAGAGAACGATTGGGAGTCGTCAGCGGCGTCAACGTGATTTGCCGGACGTTGGGGAATACGTCTGGCGTTGCCGCCTTGGGAGCGCTCTGGGCAAGCCGCGTATATGTTTACGCCGGGCCGGATCTCGCCGGAGACGTTACCGAAGCGGCCGCTGCAGCGCAAACTGCCGCGTTGCGGGATGTCGCATTCGCCGCAATGGTGCTTGTTGTTCTGGCCCTGGGGATGAGCATCTGGGGACTGGTGCGGGGCCCCGCAGTCCGGCATTTTCGCCAACGTGTCCGGTGACCACCTGTATCGGAGAGAAACCTGCCCCGCTGCTTCAGAAAACCAGATCTTCGTGAACCGTTCAGGATTGAAAAATGAAAATTCGCTTTGGCTATCGGGATATGCAGTACCCCAACGGTACCCTTGGCACGCTGCGAGAAAGCCAGCGCCTCTTGCCCGACATGCAGGCCCTGCACACACAATTTGCCGAAGACGGCTATCTCCTGCTGCGCGGACTGATTGACCGCGAAAAAGTGAAAATGGCACGGTCAACCATTCTGCACTACATGCACGATCAGCATGTTCTTACACCTGACGCGCCTATCCTCGAAGGCGTGATGCCCAGAGGCGGGCGCGGCGCCAAGATGAGACGCATCGCATACCACGAGGACGTTCTCGCCGTCATCCAGGCCGACGAGCTCTTCAATTTTTTCGGCGCCTACTTTGGCGAACCTGCACTCACCTTCGACTACAAGTGGCTGCGTGCCGTCGGCAACGAACAGTACACCGGCGCCCACTACGACTTCGTCTACATGGGCCGGGGCTCCGGCAACCTGCACACGGTCTGGATTCCACTGGGCGACACGACCGTCGACCATGGCACGCTCGCGGTCTGCAAGGGCTCACATACCCTGCCCAGTTTCGCCCGCATTCGCGATACCTACGGCCGCATGGACGTGGACCGCGACGGCATCGACGGCTGGTTTACGAAGGACCCAATGGAGATCGTCGAGAAATTCGGTGGCGAATGGCAAACGAGCGAATTCTTCATAGGCGACGTAATCCTGTTCGGCATGCACACAATGCATGCCTCCACGACCAACCTGACCAATCGCTTCCGCCTGAGCTGCGACGTTCGCTTCCAACCCGCCAGCGACCCGGCCGACGAACGCTGGGTGGCAGGAGGACCGGGCCATATCGTTCACGGAATCAAGGACCTTATCCCCATGGAGAAGGCCCGAGCCGAATGGGGGTTGCCGGTCGACTGAATCGAAGAGGGCGATCATCAATTGCTCGCACTCTGAATTTCGAGTAGGATTACTTTCGTAAAATTCGGAACAGGGTCCAGCCCAGCCTTTCGATGTCCACTCCGACCCGTATCGACTGCGACATACATAACGAGATTCCGACGCTGGAGACTCTCTATCGCTACCTGCCGGATCACTGGCTCGACTACTGCCGCGAGTCGGCATTCAACGGTCCCGACGCGGCCGACTACCCCGAAACTGTTCCTACCTCTGCTCGCGCCGACAGCAGCCCTAAACCTGACCTGGCCGAGGTCCAGGCCCGCGCCCTGGAAGGTGTCGAAGTCGGCATCTTGAACTGCGCCTACCGCGTCCAGAGTGTTCGCAACGAGGACCTTGCCGCCTCTCTGGCCACCGCCGTAAACCAGTGGCAAGTCGACCACTGGCTCGAAAAAGACATCCGCCTGCGCGCTTCCATCGTTGTTCCAAGCCACAATCCTCCGCTCGCCGCAAGGGAAATCGACAAGTGGGGCGATCATCCCGGATTCGTACAGGTAATCCTGCCCGTGCGCGCCGAAGCCCCCTACGGCAATCGACGCTACGACCCAATTTACGCGGCCGCCATCAGGCACGACCTCGCGCTTGGCATCCACTACGGCGGCGCCCCCGGCCATCCCCCCACGCCCACCGGCTGGCCCTCCTATTTCATCGAAGACTACGCCAACATGGCACAGATCTTTCAATCCCAGGTGATCAGCCTGGTCTGCGAAGGCGCCTTTGAACGCTTTCCCGCCTTGCGCGTCGCTCTCATTGAAGGGGGATTCACCTGGTTGCCGTCGCTGATGTGGCGCATCGATAAAGAGTGGAAGGGGCTGCGCCACAACACGCCATACGTCCGGCGGCCCCCCTCCGAATACATGCGTACGCACCTGCGATTCACCATTCAACCCTTGGACGCACCGCCCAATTCCCTGCATCTCGCCCAGATTCTCGAACAGTGCGGCGCCGAAGACCTGCTCCTGTACGCCAGCGACTACCCCCATTCCCACGACGACCACGAAATCCTGCTTGACCTGTTAACCGTCGACCAGCGAAACAAGATCTGCACTGCCAACGCGCGCGCATTTTATCGGCTGTGAAAACACCTTCATGACGATGAGACATTAACCCAGTCCCGCACCTGGCTTCTCGACGTCTATCGACAGAATAGGAGGACAAACATGACTGCTCACCTGGATTCGACTGCCACCTTGGAGAGCGGCCCGGCAACCAAAGACCGGACCAATGGTCATGACAAAAACCAGCCTTCTGCCTCCATACAGCAGGGCGCCCGCTATCGTGCACCGTTGGACACGGCCATAATCGACACCGACATCCATGTCTACTTCCCGACCCACGACGTTCTGCGCAGCTATCTGGACGAGCGCTGGCAGGACTACCACCGGACGTTCGGGCCGAGGGGTTTTGATGGCTCACACTATCCACGCGCAATGCCCAATGCGGCCCGCCATGACGCCTGGCCCGGCGACGGAACGCCGCCCGGCTCAAACCTGCCTCTGCTCCAGAAGCAGCTCCTGGACGAGTGGAATATTGAGATCGGCGTCCTCAACCCGCTTGTCGGCGCCGGCGAGCAGCGCAATCTGGCCTTTGGCGCCGCCTTTGCCCGGGCCACCAACGAATGGCAGCTCGCCGAATGGCTTGAGCCCGAGCCTCGCCTGCGCGCCTCGATCATCGTCCCCTGGGAGGACGGCCAACTGTCAGCTGCAGAGATCGAGAGGTGGGGCAGCCATCCGGGCTTTGTCCACGCACTCCTCATTGCCCGCACAAAGGAACCCCTCGGCCGGCGCAAGTACTGGCCCATGTACGAAGCCGCATGTCGGCACGACGTGCCGATTGCCATCCACTTCGGCGGCGCCGGCGGCGGTCCCATTACCGGCTCGGGTTACCCAAACCATTACATCGAAGACCACGGCGGCATGCCCCAGACCTTCCAGGCGCAGGTGATCAGCCTGATCTTCGAAGGTGTCTTCAACGAGTTCCCAACCCTCAAGTTCGTACTCATCGAAGGCGGCTTCGCCTGGATTCCGCCCCTCCTGTGGCGCATGGATAGCGCATGGCGCAAACTCGGCAGCGAAGTGCCCCACGTGACAGAACCGCCTTCACAGCTCTTCCGTCGACACTTCTGGGTCAGCACACAGCCTATGGAGGAGCCGTTCCAACCCGGTCAGTTCCGCCAGTTGCTGGGCCACTTGGATATGGACGATCGCCTGCTCTTCGCAACCGATTACCCCCATTGGGACTTCGATGCCCCGGACCGGGCCTTTCCCGTCCCTCTGGACAAAACACGCCGGCGAAAATTCATGGCGGAAAACGCCCGCGCACTGTACAAACTGTAGAAAAGAGAAATGGCAAAACACGTTGTCGCAACTGTAGATGAGATCCCGCCGGGAGAACGCAAAATCGTCGAAGTCGGCGGACGCTCCATCGGCGTATTCAACATCAAAGGCGAGTTCTACGCCCTTCGAAATACCTGCCCCCACCAGGGCGGTCCCCTCTGTGAAGGTAGACTCACCGGTTTCGTGATGGCCGACAAGCCTGGCGGTGAATACAGGTACGAGAGGCGGGGCGAGATTCTGCGCTGCCCCTGGCACGGCTGGGAATACGACGTCAAGACCGGTCAATCCTGGGTCGATCCCGCCTCAGTACGAACCCGCCGATATGACGTAGAAATCGCTACCGCAGACAATATCCCTTCATCCTATCAACCGGGCCCTTACACCGCGGAAACCTTCGAGGTCTCAGTCGACCAGGAGTACGTCGTCGTCGAACTCCCAGGCTGACAGAAACTCCGGGCCCGCTTCCCGACATCGCAAAGTAAGCAACGCACGACAATCTGTGCGGCCCAAAAACGGCTCTCCAAGAGCCACTGGAGACCCTTCCCCATGAACCGGAATGGAAATGCCATATTCGACCCGAGACTCGAAAACTACCTGCGAGATGCCCGGACGGACCAGCTTGACGAACTGAGCGAATGGCTGCGCATTCCCAGCGTCAGCACCCTTTCGCAGCACAAACCCGATGTAGAGCGAGCCGCCGGCTGGCTCGCCCAAAAGATGGAGGCCGCCGGCCTGCAAAACGTGGAAAACATCCCCACCGACGGCCATCCCATCGTTTATGGCGATTGGCTGCACGCCGGAGAAGACGCCCCAACACTCCTCGTCTATGGCCATTACGATGTCCAACCCATCGACCCGGAAGAGCTATGGGAATCGCCGCCCTTCGAACCCACCATACGCGGCGACGATCTTTATGCCCGCGGGGCCTCTGACGACAAGGGACAGCTCTTCGCCCACGTCGCAGCGGTCGAAGCTCTCCTGAAAACGTCAGGCGCGCTGCCCGTCAATGTCAAATTCCTTGTCGAGGGCGAGGAGGAGGTTGGCAGCTCAGCCTTGACGGCCTACCTGCCCGCGGAGGAAGAGAAACTCTCCGCCGATGTCTGTCTTGTCTCCGACACCCACATTCTGTCCCCCGATCAGCCAATGATCATCTACGGGTTGCGAGGCATCTGGGCCGGCGAGGTGAAGGTGAGGGGTCCCTCCCAGGATCTCCACAGCGGCATGTTCGGCGGCGCCGTCCACAACCCAAATCAGGCCCTGTGCGCACTGCTGGCGCAACTCCACGACAGCGCCGGCCGCGTCGCTGTTCCTGGCTTCTACGACGAAGTGCAATCTTTGACAGATCAGGAACGCACCGCACTGGCCAAAGTACCTTACGGTGAGACCGAACTCCTGCAAGAGACCGGTGCGCCCGCGGCATGGGGCGAAGAGGGCTACACGATTACTGAAAGGATTGGAGCACGGCCCACACTGGAAATTAACGGAATGTGGGGCGGCTTCATAGGCGACGGATTCAAAACTGTAATCCCAGGGGAAGCCCACGCTAAAGTCAGCTGTCGACTGGTTCCCGACCAGCCATCGTCTGCCATCGGACCCATGATCGAACAGTTTCTTCAGCGAATCGCACCCCCGACCGTCGAGGTATCAGTTAACACGCTCCAACACGCGCCTGCCACGGTAGTGCCTCTTGATGTCCCCGAAATGCAGGCCGCAGCCAGGGCATACAAGACTGTTTTTGGTGTTGAACCGGTCTTCAGCCGCGAAGGAGGCTCTATCCCGATTGCAACTGTTGTCCAGGAATCTCTGGGCATTCCCATCCTCTTCATGGGCTTCGGACTCCCGGACGACAATCTCCACGCCCCAAATGAAAAACTACACCTACCGAACTTCTATCGTGGCATTCGCGTCGGCATTGCGTTGATGCAAGAACTGATTTCGTCTTGACTTCATCGCGCAAACAGTGCAGAATGATAAGTCCGATGAAAGAGATCTTTCCCTCTTGAACTAAGTAGGATTTGAATAAGGAGTTACATATGCGTGCAGGTATAACTCAGTTGAGAGCGTCTCGTCGCATTTGGCTGATATCGGTTACGGTGTTTTTGCTTTTCTCAATGCTGCCGCAGTCGGTTACGGCAGCTTCGCTGCATCTCAATGTGAGCCCCCAGACAACAGGGTATACAACGCACGTCGTGCAAGCCGGCGAGAGCCTTTCCCGAATCGCCGCCAGATATGGCGTCACTCTCCAGGCTCTGGTTACCGCCAACAACATCGCCAATCCCAATCAGATCTTTGTCGGCCAGAGTCTCCGCATCCCCACAACAGGACAGCAGGCTGCGCCTTCACAGCCAGCCACATGTGCCAATACCCACAACGTTGTTGCCGGCGAAACACTCTCCGGAATTGCTGTCAACTACGGAGTAGGGATTCAGAGCCTGGCCCAGGCCAACGGGGTCTCCGTTACCTCCTACGTCTATATCGGTCAGAGCCTGTGCATTCCCGGATCAGGGACCACAGGCGGCGGGGGTACGACCGGAGGCACGCCTACCGGCACAGGTGGCTTCTGGTACGAAGTGCAACTCGGCGATACGCTCAGCCGCATCGCTTTCAATAACGGCACTACCGTCTCCGCAATCATGCTGGCCAATAGCCTTGCCAATGCAAACACGCTGTTCTGGGGCACGAGGATCTGGATTCCTCAGGGCGGTTCGACCACGCCTCCGTCCGGTGGCGGCACGGCAACTCAGCAACCCCAGCCGCAGCCAGCTCCGCAGCCGCCCGCGGCAGGAGGCCCGTTCGCAGTCAGCCAGCCGACGCATCTCAATGTACGCGCCGGACCCGGCACCGAATACCCCATCCTGAGCGTTCTGACCGCCGGCACACAGGTGAAGATTACCGGTATCGGCCCCAATGAAGACTGGTTCCAGGTCGAAGTGGAGGGAGTCAGTGATCCCGCCTGGATCTACCGCGACCTGACTGAGCTGATCGGGTCCCTCACCGGTGTGAAGAAATTCACCGAATCGGAAATCCCCCCTCGGCCTGAAGCTGCGCCACCGGCTGCTGCGCCTGCTCCATCCGCGCCTGCAACCAGGCTGCCTGGCATCGGCTTCGGCTACGGCGTCCAGGCCCACATGATTCACAATGGCCAGGAAGGTATCGCGATGGACAAGACCCGCGAGCTGGGCTTCGGTTGGGTGAAGCAGCAGATCGAGTGGAAGGTCTTCGAGTCCAATCAGGGTCAGTACGGCTTCGGCGATATCTGGCCCCTCGTGAACGCCGCCAATGCGCGCGGACTCAATCTGCTGTTCAGCGTTGTCAACGCACCCAACTGGTCCCGCGAATCTGGCTACGACGGCACTGTCGGCGGCCCGCCTGCCGATCCCCAGACCTTCGCCAGATTCCTCGGCCGCCTTGCAGGAGAGTACTGCGGCTCCTCCGTAAAAGCCATTGAAGTCTGGAACGAGCAGAACCTGCACTACGAATGGGGCAACCGCCCAATCAATCCAAGCGAGTACATGGCACTCCTGCGTCCCTCCTACGGAGCGATCAAGGCCGCTTGCCCGTCCATGTACGTAATCAGCGGGGCACTGACTCCCGCCGGCGACAACGGCTCTCTGGCTATGGATGACTTCCGCTACTTCGAGGCCATGCTGCAGCAGGGACTCGCCAACTACGTTGACGGCTTCGGCGCCCACCCCAGCGGCTATAACGTGCCGCCAAACGCAGTATGGCAGAGCGCATGTGAAGCCATCCAGCAAACAGGTAACCAGCACTTCAACGGTGCCTGCGACAACCCCCACCACTCGTGGAGTTTCCGCAGCACCATGGAAGGCTACCGCAACCTGGCCTTGCGCTATGGCGCCGGCAACATCCCAATCTGGCCGACAGAGTTCGGCTGGGCCGCCGGCGGCGCCTTCGACCCCCGCTACGGCTACGCCAATGACAACGACTTCGACGAGCAGGCCCGTTGGACCGTCGAGGCCTTCCAGATGATGCGCAACTGGGGCTGGGTCGGTCCCGCTTTCCTGTGGAACCTGAACTTCCGCGTGGTCGCCGACGGAACCGAAAAGGCCCAGTGGGGAATCGTCCGCAACGACTGGAGCCCACTGCCCATCTTCCACGCCCTGCGCAACATGGCGAAGTAACCAAGGGTAGCCAGCATTGGGCGATGTTCAATCCTGAAATGACCGCCGCTGCCATCAATCGGATGAGCGAGCGAACACTAGCCGCCAACCTCGGTATCGAGTTCACCGAGGTTGGCGCTGACTTTATGCGTGCCCGCATGCCGGTGGACAGTCGCACTCATCAGCCCTACGGTCTGCTGCACGGCGGCGCATCAATCGCGCTGGCCGAGACGATGGGGAGTGTGGCGTCAAACGCGATGATTGACCAGAGTTCCCTCATCGCGGTGGGCCTTGACATCAACGGCAATCATCTGCGTACCGTTACGGAAGGATACGTTTTTGGCACCGTGAGACCAATTCACATCGGACGGCGTACACACGTGTGGGAAATCCGCATCGAAGATGCCGAAGGTCGTCTGGTCAATATCAGTCGGCTGACAATGATGATCATTAAGCGGTCCTAGGTGCCGCAGGAGTCGGCGCCGCACTTACGCCACAGACCTGCGGACGAACTCCCCCCTGAACGCAGTCGACTGACCGCCCCACCGGCGCATCCACCTCCGGCCCGTGATTGACCGCTCCGAAATGCCACTACCATTCTCAAGGCAGACCACAGTCCCGGCATGGCGAAACTAAGGATCGTAACAATCTGGGAGGACGAGGAGGAGATTCTTCGACGGCCGGCGCAACGCGTGCGGTCCTTCGACAGACGGCTGCATCAACTACTCGACAACATGGTTGAAACAATGCGTGAAGGCAAAGGCGTCGGACTCGCAGCGCCCCAAATTGGGCTGGACCGGCGCATCTTCGTCATCGAGTATCCGGAGGATACCGAACGCCCGGAAGAGACAATGCAACGCTACGAAATGATTAATCCGGAGATTGTCAAGGCAAAGGGCTCTGAGATCGGTCAGGAAGGTTGCTTAAGCCTGCCCGGACTGGCCGCAGATGTGGACCGGGCTACCTACGTCTTAATCAAGGCCCAGGATCGGCACGGTAAGTCCCAGCGAATCAAGGCCTACGACTGGCTCGCACGCATCTTCCAACATGAAATCGACCACCTGGGCGGCGTGCTGATGACCGACAGAGCTGAGCAAGTCTACAAAGTCGTCGAATTGGAGGACGGCGAAGTGGAATTGGTGCCCGTGGAAGAGGCGATTCAGCAGGGCTGATTCCTTTGCCGGCAATCGACAAAAGAGTAGGCCCACAGTTTGCGCTGTGGGCCTTTATCTGCAATATCGAGGCCAGACGAAACTGAGGCACAGACTATCTCACATGGTGGTCGATTCCCTCGTACCTGTCAATGAAGGCCCGTATTCGGCCCGCGTCGAACTCGTCAAACTTGTCCAGCCTCTGCCACGCTGTCAGCGCGATACGCGCCTCCATATCCCTGTGAGCTGACTGCGACCCAAAGCCTGTCCAGTTAGGGTCATTTGGCATCATAAGGACGTGACGTCCTCTGTCGAGATACGGTTGGACCACCTCTGCCAGCTGCCCCCGCAACTCCGGGCAGCCGTCCTCACACTGGTAGTAAACAATGACGCCCCCATCCTCCATATTGTGCACGACCTGCTCATAGCGTATCGGTTCTTCATAGATGTCCCACGGAGCCAGTCCCGGATAGTGGGGACCGGACGTCGGCGGCGTGGAGTTGTATTCGATGGGAGAGGCGCTGCCTTGCTGAATATGCGTATTGCCCTGTGAAGCAAACGATTCTTCCTCGCCAACTGGCGCAGTATTGCGAATGTTCAAGTAAATGACCAGAGCCACAATCGCAACCAGTACCACGCCGCCTCCATAAATGTAGAGGTTCTGCCTGAGCCTTCTTTTGGCAGCAATCTCCTTCAATTCCTGACGAGAAGGCCGCGCTAGGCGGCCTCCTACGTTTCTCTGTGAGTGCCGGCCGCCCTTCGCCCGGCTTTTCTTTCTCGGTCTCGACCTCGTTGCCATTATCTATGCACCCACACCAGGGTGGCATCGCCCTCAGTCGTGCGCAGCCAGCCACCTGAGCCGTCCCATTCCGGGAATGTCCAGTTGAATAGCCACTCCGCATCCTCGATCGTCAGATTTACACAGCCATGGCTCATTGGCGTACCGAAATTGTTGTGCCAGTACGTCCCGTGCAACGCGAATTCACCGTAAAAGTACTGCACCCACTGCACGTTCGGCAGATTGTAGTAGGTGCCGGCATCTGGATCGCCGCCGGACATCGTCTGCGAAGGCGTTCGCGCCCACATCCGAAACACGCCTGTCACCGTAGGATACGCCTGGACCCCCGATGAAATCAGGAATTCGTTTGCCAAATGGTCGCCTTCCCAGGCGTACAGCATCTGGTCACTCAGATTCACCTCAATCCACTTCTCTCCCTCGCTCCGAGCCCGGCTGACATCCAGATGGAGTTGCGTGATTCCGGTCCAGGAGACCGCGTATACCTCTTCATCCACGATCTGGGTCTGAGTCGCGGCATCAAGTAACGCCTCCTGTTCTTGCCGCACGCTTGGAAGGTCCATCGTCGCGCCTATGAATGGTAGTGGCGGCAATAAGTCCAGACCTGCCTGCGTTCCCTCAGAAATAAGTGGCTGTGGGAACCGTACCAGCATTTCAGCAGCAAATGCCGTACTCGGATGGCCCCATCCGATGGACATCAGTCCGAAGAACAGAGCCATCGCCATTGACACACAAATCTTTCTGGCCATCACGTTCAATCTCCTGTGGCGGATCTAGCGGCTTACCAAGCTTCTATTCGTGAACCATTACCAGAGTACCAGGGTTGGCGTTGTTGCTGAACAGCCAGTCATCATCGTAGACCGCAGGTGACGTCCAATCAAAGAGCCATTTGGCATCCTCATTTGTCATGTTGATGCAACCTCGGCTCATGGGTGTACCGTAGTTGTCATGCCAGTACGTGCCATGGAAACCGTAGCTCCTGTGAAAGTACTGTACGTTCTTAACGTCTCGCAGATGATAGTAGGTGCCTGCGGCTCGACTCCCGCCCCGCATATCCTGCATGGCGATCTTGGCCCAAATGCGAAACGTTCCTTGGACAGTGGGCGTATTCCCCACTCCGGTCGAGACGACGAACGCCTTGACCGGCGTTGTGCCTTCGTAGGCGACTGCCATCTGTTCGCTCAGGTCGACTTGGACCCATCGCTCAGTAAACGTAGGATACCGGGACTGGTCAAGTCTGTGCTCCATTACTTCCAGAAGTTCGAGAGCGCTCCCCGACGGAATCCGCAATGTCTGACCGGCCTCTAGAATACTGTGATTTGCCAAGTTATTCAACTTCGCAATCGCGGCGTGGTTAACTCCGTATTGCGCAGCAATGTCTTTGAGCAATTCACCGTTCTGCACCGTATGCATTGCAGGATGAGTAAGCCCAGGCTGCATCGCATTTACTGGAGGAGCAGGCTGCAGGGCGGGAACTGGCAGATCAGGCCGTATTGCGGGCACAGGCGGTGCGGCCAGCTGGGCAGGCTGCAGTTCAGCCTCTTCGATCCCCCCTGGCACCAGCAGTACCTGACCAACGTAGAGCCACCTGGCCAGGGACAGACCGTTTATGGACATTAGCCTTGAAAGACTGATTCCATGCTGTTTGGCAAGCCGGGTTAAAGTGTCGCCCGGCCGTACCGTGTAGCGCTGAAAGTCTCCTTGGCCAACTTGAGAAACTGGAGTCCCCGCCTGTGAGGCCTGCACTGTCCTTGGCGATAGGGGCAACCGCAACTGCTGGCCATTGTACAACCAGCGCAAGGGCGAAATGCCGTTAATCTGTGCGATCTGTGCCACGCTGAGACCGTAGCGGCGTGCGAGTTTGGTAAGGGAGTCGCCCGACCGAACGCTGTACAACTGGTACCCTTCGGCGCTCTGCGGCTCGACGACAACTGGGCCGCTACTGTCGATTACAAGACGTTGACCATACCAGACAAAATTCGCGTCCGGTAGGCTGTTGAGCTGCCTCAAGGTTGATACAGTCGTCCCGTACTGCTTGGCGATTTCGCTCAAGGTCTCGCCTGGTTGAACGATGTGCACCTCTGTGGCGGCCGCATCGCGGAAGCTTGTTATGGCTGCGGAACCGGCAAACATGAGAGCCAGTGTCCCTCGAACCAAGGGTTTTATTAGCCGTCTCATTCCCCACCTCGCTTGCTGTAAATGTTTGCGTGAAAACTTTTCTTGCCTTGCCGCCTGTGCCTGACCTCCGACCCAAGCCGCTGAGCTTTCCAACCACAAACTAAGACGGCCGCTTCCGCTATTCTGTTCCCTCCCGATGACTGTACCGGTCGGACCTCCTGCAATCGAGCACGCTTTTCCCACCAACGGTAGGGGCACTCCTTGTGCGGTGCCCTCACATTCTTTACCAATTTGGACTTCGCCCTTCAGGTGGGATCTGCCCTTACGGCTGTCATTCCGGACTCCACCCACCCCTCCGCAGCAAAATACCTCCCAAGAGGTTACAACTGTTCGCCTGTTTCCTGATCATCCGGGGCGGTTCTCCCAGTCCCGGTTCAGACTGCCTCCACCAACAAATCTGGAACTCGACCCGGCAGATGAGTGCATCCCAATACTGGGGCAAGCTTTCCCATACCTCGAGTCGCAACTGAGCCATGTCCCGACCGTCTGAAGCCCAGAGGCAGGAGATGCGCCGTCTCTGACC
>JAPPKG010000071.1:0-3302 GCA_026914085.1 Caldilineaceae bacterium
GGGAGGGCCGACTAGGCCCGACCGCCCAGAACTGCAGTGGTCAGTGGTCAGTGGTTAGTGGTCAGTGAAGGCAGCGATTGAAGGAGGGAAGGTGTGAAGAAGAATGAGGATCGCAATAATTGGATGAGGGAATCGGGATTCTTTGGCGGGTGGAGAACGGGGCTATAATTGGGAATGCGGAGGTGCTTTGGGCGGGTGATTGGGCGCATCTTTGCCATGAGACTCTGAACATGAGAGACAATTGCAAATGCGGGAGGGGGAGAGATGACGGTCAGGACGGAAGATATTCAGCGACCGCGGCGGGCGCTGGTTGCGGGGCTGGCGGAGATTGGGTCGGCCACGGCAAGCGGAGAGTTGAGCAGGATGGGCATCAGCGATCCGCAGATTCGGGGGCCGAGGCCGTGGACGCCAGGGAAGGTTGCGGCAGGGCCGGCGTTGACGCTCCAGTTCATGCCGAAGCGGGAGGACCAGTACAGCGTAGACGAATACAACGACCCGGAGAAGCAGCTTCACCGCCATGTCCTGTATCATACGCAGCCGGGGGATATGGTGGTTGTTGACGCGAGGGCGAACATGGCGAGCGGGGTCTTCGGCGAGATGATGCTGACCTATTTCCAGGGTCGGGGCGGCGTGGGGGTGATCATTGACGGCTGTATCCGCGACTATCCCAAGGCGCAGGAGTTGGAGCTGGGGTTGTGGCTGCGGGGGGTGACGCCGAACTTCCATACGCAGACGAGTATTTTCCCGTTTGCGGTCAATGTGCCGGTGGCCTGCGGCGACACGCTGGTGATGCCGGGCGACATTGTGGTGGCGGATGACGACGGCGTTGTGGTCGTGCCGATTGCGCTGGCGGAGGAGCTGCTGGACAAGGCGGGCGAGCACGCGGAGTGGGAGGAGTTTTCGCGCATGAGGCTGGCCGAAGGAGGCGACCTGCGCAAGTACTATCCGCTGCGTGAGGACGCCCGGGCGGAGTACGAGGCGTGGAAGGAGAACTGCAGTGGTTAGTGTTCGGTGTTCAGTGGTTCGGTGGCGGCGGCGGGGGTGAAGAGAACGGCTTGAAATGTGGTATTATCGGGGAGTCGCCGCAGGTTTCAGTGAGGGATAGGTAGCTTTACGGTGTCTTCGTTTGCCGAGTCGAAGAGAATGCCTGGCAGTGAGTGGTTTAAGAACCGGCCGCGGCTGTTGGAGGGCGTTTACGCGGGCTCGAAGTTGGCCTTGCGGGTGCTTTACCCGCTGCTGAAGCGGGTTCTGCCGGCAGGGCTGAGGGAGCGCGTATTCGTTTGGAGCGAAGAGGTATCGAAGGGTTATCTGTTCAACTGCCAGATGTGCGGGCAGTGTATTCTGCACAGCACGGGCATGACCTGCCCGATGAACTGTCCGAAGAATCTGCGCAACGGGCCTTGCGGGGGCGTGCGCCAGAACGGGCACTGCGAGGTGATCCCGGAGATGCCGTGCGTGTGGGTGCAGGCGTGGCAGCGGGACGCGCAGATGGGGCGCTACGGGGGTGAGATCCAGTTGCTGCAGCCGCCCGTGAACCGCGCATTGCAGAACAGCAGCGCGTGGCTGAACCTGCTGGAGGGCGTGGACGCGCAGCGGCCTTCCGGCTGGACTGCGATTGAACTGGAGTAAGTCGGCTCTGCGGCGCCCTGCGCCTGGTGACTTCAGCGAGTCGAGCCGAGCACTACTTTCCTCGAATTCAGGGAGGGCCCACCTCCTCTTTTTCTGCCCATGACAATTCCAGACCAAACTCCACCGGCCACTGAATGGGATTCGCATGGCGCCGAATCCCGACTGCGTCAGGTGTTGGAGGCCGGTCACTTTGCAGTGACGGCGGAACTGAACGCGCCGGACTCGGCTGACCCGAAAGATGTTTACGCCAACGTCGCGGAGCTGGGCGACGTATGCGACGGCATCAACGCGACGGACGGTTCGGGGGCAAACTGCCACATGAGCAGCGTGGCCTGCTGTGCGCTGATGGCGCGGGCGGGCTATGAGCCGGTGCTGCAGATGGGTTGCCGGGACCGGAACCGGATTGCGATTCAGGGCGATCTGCTGGGCGCGGCGGCGCTGGGCGTGCGCAACGTCCTCTGCCTGACGGGCGACGACGTGAGCGCGGGGGACCAGCCGGAGGCGCGGCGGGTGTTCGATTTTGACGCACTGCATCTGCTACGCACAGCCCAGATCATGCGGGACCAGGGCGTGTTGCTGAGCGGGCGCAAGTTGACGACGCCGCCGGAGTTTTTCCTGGGCGCGGCTGCGAACCCGTTTGTGCCGCCGCAGGACCTGCGGCATCTGCGCCTGGCGAAGAAGATCGAAGCGGGCGCGCAGTTCATTCAGACACAGTACTGTTACGACGTGCCGGTGTTCGAGGCGTTCATGCGGCGGGCGCGGGATATGGGGCTGCATGAGAAGGTCTATTTGCTGGTCGGCGTAGGGCCGCTGCGCTCGGAACGGGCGGCGGAGTTCATGCGCAGCCGGGTGCCGGGTGTGCACATTCCGGATGCGGTGGTGGACAGGTTGGCGAAGACGCCGAGGAAGGGAAAGCGGGAAGAGGGCATCCGGATCTGTGTGGAGATCATCGAAGAGGTGAAACAGATCGAAGGTGTGCGCGGGGTCCATATCATGGCGTACCGGCAGGAAGAGGCGGTGCCGGAGATCGTGGAGCGGGCGGGGATCAGAAGGGAGAGACCGAGGGAATAGCGTTTTTTGTCGTTTCGCTCGCTCAGGAGCTACCGGTTTCGGTAGCTCTATTTTTTTTCTGACGAAAATCGGAGGCGACAGCACACAGTGGGACTTGCCAGGAGTCGTACACTTGAGTGAAATCTGAGGACGACCCATTCCTTGATTTTCCGCCTCGTTCGGAGATACTTGGCGCTCAGTATCGGCAAAAAAATTCTGTTTGTCGGACACTGATTTGCTGAGTATACTTCATATAGATTTGGATGCTTTGCCTAAGGTCTTGTTTTCCGTCTATTCCTTTTGCCATGCGTAACGCGCGACCAAAGCCAACTTAGTCAGAAAGGAGCGAACCATGAGGAAGCATGTGATCTCTCGACGCCAGTTCATTCGGGTGTCCAGCATGACCGTACTCGGAAGCGCGCTGGTGGCCTGCGGCGCGCCGGCAGCGCCCGCCGAGGAACCGATGGAAGCACAGGCGGAAACTGAAGCGGCATCGGAACTGCCGCCTGCTACTGAAGGTCAGTACACGGAGAGCCCCACGAGCGCCGAGCTTGTCAGTGCCGGTGAACTGCCTCCCGTCGACGAGCGGTTGCCCACGAATCCGCTTGTGTGGGCGGACTACG
>JAPPKG010000485.1:0-3301 GCA_026914085.1 Caldilineaceae bacterium
AACCTCCCGCCGCAGCCAGCGTGTGGCAATATGACCTTGACGACCCGCTGCGACCAGGCTTCACCCCCCCCACCCCGCGTCTTGGCCGATTCCGAGTATCTGCCAGCGCAGACGAGACAGGCCAGGCAACTCCCATATATGCCCAGCGTTCACCGCTATGACCTTCGCGAGCCCGCCATAGACATACTGACGGTACATTCCGCCCAGACAGACCGCACACAGAACATGGCTTAGCAGCTACCAAAAACCGCGGATCAACTGTACCCTCGGTCATAATGCGCCTGCAGACTGCGCACATCCAACTCGGCCGCCATCATCGCCCGGATGCCGTTCACCGCCGCCTGCGCCGCCGAAAGCGTCGTGATCAACGGGATCTCCATGCGCGTGGCCAGCGTACGTATCCGCTGTCCGTCGGCGCGGCTGTGCGGCCCCAGCGGCGTGTTGATGATCAGACCGATCTTCCCGTCCCGCATCGCGTCTAGGGTCGTATAAGCGCCGTTTCCCGAACTGTGAACAGATACCTCCATGGTCGCGGCCTTGTTGAGCACGACCACCGGCAGCCCCACCCGCTGAATCAGCGCCGCCGTGCCCTGAGTCGCGTACAGGTCAAAACCCATGCGGCTGAAGTCGCGCGCCAGCTTGAGCGCCGCGCCCTTATCATAGTCGTTCACCGTGATCAGCACCCCGCCGTCGACAGGCAGCCGGTAATCCGCCCCCAGCTGGCTCTTGGCAAAAGCGTGCCCGAAATTCTGCGCATGCCCCATCACCTCACCGGTCGAGCGCATCTCCGGCCCCAGCAGCGTATCCGCGCCGCTCAGCTTCTTCCACGGCAGCACCGCCTCCTTGACGAAGAACCCCCGTACCTCAGGCTCCTCCAGCAGCCCTACCTCCTCCAGCGACTTGCCGGCCATCACCCACGCAGCCATTTTCGCCAGCGGCACGCCCGTCGCTTTGCTGACAAAGGGCACAGTGCGGCTGGCGCGCGGGTTCACCTCGATCACATACACAACATCATCCTTGATGGCGTACTGCACGTTCATCAGTCCCCGCACGCCCAGCGCCAGGCCCAGCTTCTCCGTGTACTCGCGTATGATGCTCAGATGATAGCCGCTGATCTTGTACGGCGGCAGCACACACGCGCTGTCCCCGCTGTGAATGCCCGCCTCCTCGATATGCTGCAAAATGCCCCCGATCACCACCCGCTCACCGTCGGCAACGGCATCGACGTCCACCTCGTAGGCATCCTCCAGGAACTGGTCCACCAGGATCGCAACCTCCTGGCCGCTCGTCGTCATTTCCCTGTCCACGTCCACCGCCTGCGACATGTAATGCCGCAAACTCTCCTCGTCGTCCACGACCGCCATCGCCCGCCCGCCCAGCACGTATGACGGCCGCACCACCAGCGGATAACCGATGCGGGCCGCGATCGCCAGCGCCTGCCCCGTGCCGTGCGCGATCCCGCTGTCCGGCGCCGGGATGTCCAGCTCAGCCAGCAGCGCGCTGAACCGCTCGCGGTCCTCCGCCAGCTCAATCGCCTCCGGCTGCGTGCCCACGATAGGTACGCCCGCCGCCTGCAGCCCCGCCGCCAGATTCAACGGCGTCTGCCCCCCATACTGCACCAGCACCTTCACCTGCGACCCGCCCTCCGCCTCCCGCCGGTAGATATGCAGCACATCCTCCAGCGTCAGCGGCTCAAAATAGAGCCGGTCGCTCGTGTCATAATCGGTGCTCACCGTCTCCGGGTTGCAGTTGATCATCACCGTCTCGAACCCCATCTCCTGCAGCGCGAAACTGGCATGGCAGCAGCAGTAATCAAACTCGATCCCCTGCCCGATCCGGTTCGGCCCGCCGCCCAGAATAATCACCTTATCCCGCGCCGTCGGCGGCGCCTCCCCTTCGCTCTCATAACTGCTGTAAAGATAAGGCGTAAACGCAGCAAACTCCGCCGCGCACGTATCCACTTGGTGATACGTCGGCACAACCTCCAGCCGCTCCCGCAACCCCCTTACATCAGCCTCAGTCCACTGAGGCAATTGAGCGCCGTTCTCTCTCTCCTCGCCCTTCGCCTCATTCACAACGCGCGCAATCTGCGCATCGCTGAATCCCATCCGCTTCGCCTGCCGCATCGTCCACGCGTCCAACTGGCCCGCTCTCTCAATACCGATCTGGAAGCGCGCGATCTCCTGCATCTGCGCCACGAACCAGGGGTCGTAGATCTCAGAACATTCCCGCAGCGCCGCGTCATCCGCCAGCCGGTCCTCTGCCGACTCGTCATCGGAAACCTCCCGCTCGGCCTCCAGCAGGCGCTCGAAGACCGCAAACAGCCGGTCCCGGTTGGGAACGCGCATCAGCTCCGCTGCCGAGGCGTCGGGCGCATAACCCTTCAGCTGCCCCTTTTCGTCACGCGTCAGCGGCCCCAGCCCGTCGCGCCCGATCTCCAGGCTGCGCACTCCCTTCTGCAGCGCCTCCTTGAACGTGCGCCCAATCGCCATCACCTCGCCCACAGACTTCATCTGCGGCCCCAGCTCCCGGTCCACGCCGGGAAACTTCTCAAACGCCCACCGCGGGATCTTCACCACCACATAGTCGATCGACGGCTCAAACGCCGCCACCGTCTCCTGCGTAATGTCATTCTTCAACTCGTCCAGCGTATAACCGACCGCCAGCTTGGCCGCCAGCTTGGCGATTGGGAACCCCGTCGCCTTCGAAGCCAGCGCGCTCGAACGCGACACACGCGGGTTCATCTCGATCACCACCACCCGTCCCGAATCCGGGTCCACCGCAAACTGTACGTTGCTGCCCCCCGTCTCCACGCCCACCGCCCGCATCACCAGCCGCGCCTGGTCCCGCAGCCGCTGGTACTCCTTGTCCGTCAGCGTCTGCGACGGCGCCACCGTGATGCTGTCGCCCGTGTGAACGCCCATCGGGTCCAGATTCTCAATCGAACACACCACCACGTAATTATCGGCGCGGTCCCGCATCACCTCCAGCTCATACTCCTTCCACCCGATCAGCGACTCTTCCACCAATACGGTATTCACCGGACTCTCACGCAGCCCCCACGACACCTTCTCGTCGAACTCCTCCTGCGTAAAAACAGTACCCGCGCCGCTGCCGCCCAGCGTAAAACTTGGGCGGATGAAAATGGGGAAGCGCCCAATCACCGTCTCGAAAATCTCCCGCGCCTCTTCCAGCGTATGCGCAATGCGGCTGCGCGGCGACTCCAGCCCCACCTCCGTCATCGCCCGCTTGAACAGGTCCCGGTCCTCCGCCACCTGCATCGCCCGCAGATTCGCCCCGA
>JAPPKG010000534.1:0-3297 GCA_026914085.1 Caldilineaceae bacterium
CGCGGGGGCGGAAAAAAACAACAAGTCCGTGTGACGCCTTAAAGTCGTAGTCGAGGGGTCTTTGAACTGTTAGCCAGTTAATAACAGGCGTGGCGCCCCATCTGGGGCGCCACGTTTGATCTGTTTGAGTGGGACGGCATACCAGAAACGCTGAGAATGCGCCGAGAGCGGCGCCGTGCATGTCGATGGTGGGCTAGCTAAGGGGGGCGTTGCGGGGGGAATCCCCCCTGCACAAGGGAGGGCCGAAGGCACAACTGCAGTGGCCAGTGGTTAGTGATCAGTGGTCAGAGGGGGGACTGTTTGATTGGCCTTGTTGCGGGCGCGGATATACTGTGCGCCGCGGTTTGCGTGTGGCTGCAGTGTACGTTGGGCGCTATATATTCAGGGCGGGTGCGCGGCGGGGGGGCGCGAATTGGAGCTCGTTGAGCTCGACGGCCTCCTTTCTGTAGACCTGGACGCGGTAGGAGCCGGTGTCGGGCACGTACATAAGACCGTCCTCGCTGACGATGACGGACTGCGGCCAGCGCAGCAGCTTCTGGATTTCGAGCTTGGCCATGTCGCGCAGGCGGTTGGGGTAGGCGTTGGTCATCATGTAGGAGATGGCCACCTTGGAGAGGGTGGCGTCGCCGATGAACTGCTGCACGTAACGGCCCTCTTCATTGAAGAGCTGGACGCGGTTGTTGCCGCGGTCGACGACGTAGATGTCGCCGTGGAGGTCGACGTCGACGCCGCTGGGGCGGTTGAACTCACCGTCGCCACAGCCGGAGGTCCCGAAGGCCATCTTGAATTCGCCGTCGGCGCTGAATTTCTGGACGCGGTCGTTGCGCCAGTCGGCGACGTAGACGTCGCCCATCTCGTCGACGGCGATGCCCCAGGGCATGTTGAACTCGCCCTCACCGCAGCCGTAGCTGCCCCAGCCGCCGAGGAGGCCGCCCTCGCGGGTGAACTTCTGGACGCGGTGGTTGAGGGAATCGACGACGTAGAGGTTGCCCTCGGCGTCGAAGTCCATACCGGCGGGGCCGTTGAGCTGGCCGGGTTCGGTGCCCTCTTCGCCCCAGCAGTCGATGAGCTCGCCCTCGCTGTCGATGATGGTGACGCGGTGGAGCGTCTCATCGGTGAGGTAGAGGTTCTCGTCGGCGTCGGCGAGGATGGTGACCGGCCAGGTGACCTGGCCCGGCTCTTCGCCGAAGATGCCGATGGATCCGAGGTCTGCGTCCTCGGTGCTGTATTTGCGGATGAGGGCGGTGCCCTCACTGCGGCAGAGGATGTAGAGGCGGTCCTCCTTGCCGAAGGCGAGGTCGATGGGATAGTTGGTCAGCCGCCGCATTCCCAGCGTCTTGTGGAAGGGGAAGCCGGCGCGTAAGAGACCGTATGGTCTGCCCACGGTGGAACTCCTTTATGAGTTTTTAGTTTTGAGCTTCTAGTTTTTAGTGAACCCCTGTGTGCGAATGGGCTATGTTATGGGCTGTGAGCGCAACGAGACTAGCTGTATGGGTGGATCTGTTCGAAGTGGCCGTTGACGATTGGGGTGGGATCGATGCCCATCCACTGTTCGAGTACGGTGCCGTAGACGCCGCGGAAGTCGATGGTGTGTTCCATGTCCTCGCCGTGGACCCAGCGGGCGGGGTCGAGCGAGGGGTATTGGGCGTAGAGACCGCCGTTGACGCGGTCGCCGATGATGAAGGCGCCGCCGCCGGAGCCGTGGTCGGTGCCGCTGGCGTTGTCGCGGATGCGGCGGCCGAACTCGGTGAAAACGAGCATGGTGACTTCGGAGGAGGCGTCGTGGGCGCGCAGGTCCTGGAAGAAGGCGGTGATGGCGGTGCTGAGGTCGGCGAGCAGCTTGGGATGGTCGGGGACCTCGTTGGCATGGTTGTCGTAGCCGCCCTGGGCGGTGTAGAAGACGCGGGTGCCGAGCCCGGCGAGATGGACGCGGGCGACGTCGCGCAGGCTGTTGGCGATGGCGCTGTCGCCATACTCCACGGTCGAGCTGTAACCTTCTTTGGCCTTCTTGAGCTCGTCGGTGCCCTGGATGACGTTGAGGCCGGTCTGCGAGAGGTAGTCCATGACGTAGCCGGCGCCGACCTCGTGGCCGTACATGCCTTTGAAGACTTCGAGCGCCTGGGTGCGACGGCGGGGTTCGTCGATGCCGGTGAGCAGGCCGTAGGTGTCGAGGTCGGCGAAGGAGGTCACGGGGACGCCGGGCACGGCCATCGCCCTAGGGAGACCCTGGCCGACGTTGACGCCGGTGAGGACGTTGTGACCGCCGGGGTCAAGCTCGCGGATCATGCGTCCGACCCAGCCTTCGGTGCCGATCTCGATCGGTTCGCAGGTGTGCCAGATGTCCATGGCGCGGAAGTGGGAGCGGTTGGAGTTGGGGTAGCCGATGCCTTGCACGACTGCGATGTCGCCGGCCTCGTACATCTGCTGCAGGGGCTCGCAGTTCGGGTTCCAGGCAAGGGTATCGTGAATGGGCAGGACTTCGTCCTCTTTGAGGCCTACGACCGGCCTGGAATCGTAGTAGATGCCGGCGGTGTAGGGGACGACGGTGTTCATGAAGTCGTTGCCGCCGCTGAGCTGTACGACAACGAGTACGGGGTCTTTTTTGTGGTCGACCATCTTTGTTTCCTTTCTTAACTGCAGTTTTTAACTGCAGTTTCTAGTTTTTGGTTTTTAGTTTTTGGTGAACACCTTTCCGCTGGCTAAGGGAGATGGTGTTGCTAAGAACTGCAGGTCAGGCGAACTGGTATTCGCGGGAGGCGACGATGAGTTGGAGCATCAGGACGATGCGGTCGGTGCTTTCGTCGGTCTGGCCATTGGTGCTGCCGTTGCTGGAGAAGATGAGGTCGCCGCCGCTTTGGGCGAAGCGTATGAGGTCGGCGCGGGTCTTGTCTTCCAGGTTCACGGGGCCGGCGAGGTCGAGGCAGGTGTCGACGAACTGCTCGGGGGTGAGGCTGTCGCCGGCGGCGCGCAGACGATTGATGATGGCCTGGATGCCTGGCTTGCTGGCGTCGCCCACTTCGTCGACGGCGAAGTTGATGCGCTCGGTGAGCATGCCGCCGTCGATCCACTCCTGGCCGGTGTGCCAGCCTTCGACGGTGGGCGGGTTGAAGAGCTCCTGGCCCATCAATTTGGCGGCGCGGTGGTATTGGGGCATGCCGGGGGTGGGCGTGCGATATGTGCCGACCAGCTTGAGGACGCCGGTGATCAGCTCGGCGGGGCTTTTCACTCTTTTGAAGCGGGCTGCCTTGAAGAAGTCGCTCTTGAAGAGCGTGCGCAGGACATGGCGCATGTCGCCTT
>JAPPKG010000541.1:0-3297 GCA_026914085.1 Caldilineaceae bacterium
CGCAACGCCCCCTCTCCTGTCCGCGCCGTAGCGAGTGTGTGGCTAATTTGAAGTTGGCGTCTCGCGGCGGCCGGGCTTCACCCCCCCCACCCCGCGTCTTTGCAGATTCCGAGCATGTGCCAGCGCAGGCAAGACAGGCGATGCAACTCCCAAATATGCCCAACGCTCACCGCTATGACCTACGAACCACTGTTCACTTACGACTTGGCTTCCACCACCAGGCCCGCTCGCAGCCGTTCACTGAGAACTAAAAACTGGCTACTAAAAACTAGACGCCCCCATATATCCGCAGATAATGCGCATAATGCGTCAGAATGCGCTGCAGATAGAGGCGGGTCTCGCTGTAGGGGATGCGCTCGATGAAGAGGGCTTCGTCGGGTGCCGAACGGTCGAACCAGGTCCTGGCGTTGCCGGGGCCGGCGTTGTAACCGGCGAGCGCGGCGACGGGATTTTCACGCGCGTAATCCTGCACCCAGCGCAGGTAGTAGGCGCCAAAGCGAACGTTGACGAAGGGACGGTTGAGCAGACCGGTGGAGTAGTTGGGATAGCCGAGGCGTTGCGCGATCTCCGCGCCGGTGGTGGGGATGATCTGGGTCAGGCCGTGGGCGCCGGCGAAGGAGCGGGCCGGCGGCTCGAAGAGGCTCTCCTGAAGGATGAGGCTGTAGAGGAGCAGGGGATCGATCTCGAAGTCCGTGGCTTCCTTTTCCACGAGACGGGAATAGTGCCTGGGGTAGGCGACGCGCTGGATAAAGAGGGGTACGTCAGCCGTATGCCGGGCCTTACTGAGTTGAACGAGTCGGTAGGCGGCGCTGATCGAGAGCCGGTTGGCGCCCAACGCCTCCAGATGCACCATGAGCGGGAACAGGGACGCAGGATTGTCGCGGTTGCGCCAGTAGACCTGTTCGAGCAGCTTCAGGCCCTCGGCGCGCAGATCCAGCTCCAACAGTAGTGTCCCGCCGACCAGGTCCGGGTCGGCGGCTATGGTTATCGGCAGGCCCGAATTACCGCCGCTGTTGCCGGCGTCGGTCGTGTCGGGAGCGTCGTGCCATGTCGTCAGCCAGTTTTCGGCGAAGGCGCGGCTGCCGTCATCGCCGGGCAGCGCGGCCGCGGTCATTGCATCCATGCGGGGGATGAGGTCCTGCCCCGGTTGGCCTTGCAGCGCCAGCTCCGTTCCGGCCAGCACGCCGTAAAAGGTCTCCGGCTCCTGTGCGACGAGCGACTGCCACAGGGAGCGGGCCGTGTCTTCCTCGCCCAGGGCATAGCGGGCGCGGCCCAGCCAGTAGGCCGCTGTGCCCGATCGCGCACCGGGATAGTCCGCCAGCAGACGTTCGAAGCTGTTGGCGGCCAGTCCGTGATGGCCGTAGGTAAAGGCGCCGATCCCCAGCACCGCCAACCCGTCCGGCGCGCGTGGGCTGTCCGGGAAGCTGTCCACCAGCATCAGCAGATCTGCCACAGCTTCAACCAGGAAGTCGGCCGTTGCCTCTGAACGGCCCCCGGACCCGATGTCCAGGATGCGGTCGGCTCTGATGGCCGAAAGCGCGCTCAACCAGAGGCCTTCGGGGGCGAGCGGGTCGTCGGGATAATCCCGGGCGAAGGTGCGGTAGATGCGCCGTGCCGCGGCGGGCGAACCCTGCGCGTTGGCCAGCCGCGCGCGGGTCAGCCAGGCCTCGCCGAAACAGTCGCAGGCCGGATACCAGTTCATCACCTGTTCGAGGGCGCGGATGGCCTCGTCCCACTGCCCCAGCCCCATGTGGGCGCGGCCAAGGCCCAGCCAGGCCTGCCCGGCGCGTTCATCCTGCGGCGACTCCTGCAAAAAACGCTCAAAAGCGCTGACGGCCGGAAAATAGGCCTTTGCATAGACGTCGACCTGCCCGCGCACAAAGAGGTCGACCGGTACCTCGCGGTTCACCAGTTGGATCAGAGACTGGTAGGCGGAGTTGCTTTCCGGATTCTCCTCCAGGGCCAGCCGCCAGCGGGCGATGGCCGCTTCCTCGTCGCCGGCGGTGGAATAGGCGATGCCGGCGCGGTACATATAGCCGGCCCGGTGGACATTCCATACTCTGTAGCCGAGGATCGCATCGAAGTCGTTGTCGTCCCGGCTGCGCGTCTCTTCGGCAGACTCGGTTACGGCCAGGATCTCATCGTAGACCGCGGCGGCCTGGCTCCAGCGGCCATTGCCTTCGAGGATCCCGGCCACCCGGTCGAGAAGGCGGACCCTTTCCCAGGTACGGCCGGCATAATTGGCGGCCCGCAGCAGGGCGTTGGCGGCCTGCTGCCAGTCGCCGGCCGCGAGCCAGGCATCGGCGATGCGCTCCTCCACGACCGCGGTGACCTCTGCGTGCTGTTGCAGGAAAGCTTCGTAGGCCGCGGCGGCCTCGGCGTTGCGGCCCAAACGGGCCAGCGTCTCGGCGCGCAGGAATAAGGTGTGGCCGAGGCGTGGGTCATCTGCCGGCAGGGAGCCGGCCTGTGGCGAAAGCTGCTCCAACACGGTGAAGGCGGACACCGGCTGTCCGTCGGCGAGGAAGGAGAGCGCAAGTTGAAAGCGGGCTTCCAGCCGCTGGTCAAGAGTAATCTGGGGATCGGCCAGCAGCGCCTGCAGCAGCCGCTGCGCCCCGCTGTAGTCGCCGTCCTCGTGCAGCCAGGCCGCCTGCTGCAAGGGCGTTGCCGCCGCGAACGCTTCGACCGTCGCCCGCTGCCGGGGGGTGGAACTGCTCGCCTGCGACGCTGCCGCCTGCGCCGGGACAGGGGTCGCGGCAGGCGCGGTCGTCGCCACCGCCGGGGGCGTGCTTGTGTCGGTTACGGCGCCGATTGAGGAATCAGTAGCGATGGCAATGGTCGTGGCCGTGGCCGCCGCGCTTCGGTTCCCACAACCGCCGAATAGCAGGACGAGCAGAGCCAGAATCGAAAGAGAGAGCGTAAGTCTCAACTGTAACTTTCGTAGTGCAGCGCTTGCCATAGTTGCTGTGAAATGCGCCCCTGCTCGAGAGGTGGATACGGCGCGACGAGGGGGCCGGCGGAAGATCATCGCGGGGAATATTCCGTCCGCGTGAGGCGTTCCGTGTCTGCTTGCCCGCTTACGTCAATGGGACCGAAAGGCATTCGACAATGGTATCAGGGGGGCGTGGACTATGTCAATTAAAGGCCGAAAACGGGTGCATCCCAAAATGGGGGAGAACTTTCGTATACCTCGGGTCGCAACAGAGCCATGTCCCATCCTTCGGAAGCTCTGAGGCAGGAGATGCGCCGTCTCTGACCACTGGCCACTAACCACTGACCACTGCAGTTGGGCGGTCGGGC
>JAPPKG010000303.1:0-3293 GCA_026914085.1 Caldilineaceae bacterium
GCAGGGGTTAGGGGCTGGGGGCCAGGGGATAGAGACGGCGCTACCTCTGACTCAGGGTTGAGCGCGAGATGGGTGTGGCTCCGCTGCTTTCGGAGGCATGGGAAAGTTTGCCCCCCATTTTGGGATGCACCCCTGTTGACGGCATGACTTTGTTGCAATACACTGAAATAATATAATGAAAGATCAGTCCCCTGATTTTGCGGCGCGGTGCGCTACGTATTGTGGAAGGAGTTCTGGAGAGATATGAAACGGAAACAGCGCTTTGCCATTGTCACAGTTGGACTGGCACTGGTATTGGCCTTCGTCATAGGCTACTCAAGCACCTTTGCCCAGGGGCAGTTTCCCGGCTATAAGTCTACGATTCAGACTTACAACATGAGTGAAACGACTGCCAATATCATCCTGGCCTTTTACCGGCAGGACGGCAGCCTGGAGAAGACGCTCACCGATATCATCGAGCGAGACCGATCAAAGATCTATTTCACATTGCCGGTGAATGAGGGGTTCAGCGGATCGGTTGTGATTTCATCGGATCAGCCGGTGGCGGCGCTGAGCAACATGATGAACAGCGCGCTGACAGCGGGAGGAACGTACGTAGGAGAAAGTCAGGGCAGCACGACCGTTTACCTGCCTCTGCTGATGGTGAACAGCAATGGCTTCAACAGCTGGTTTGCTCTGCAGAATCCCAACCCGTCTTCCACGAATATAACGGTGAACTACAGTGACGGCATCACGACGAACTTCACGCTGGCGGCCTATGCATCGCATAATTTCTATCAGAAACAGGAGCCGCATACGAGCAATCTCTTCGCGGCCAAGGTGACGAGCGACGAGCCAGTGGTGGTTGTGGCGTTTCTGGAGGATTCGGCCTCGATGGCGGCCTACAACGGCTTTGCCAGCGGGGCTGTCAATCCGGCAATGCCGTTGGTGAATGCCAACAATAACGGCTTCAACACCGATATTCAGATTCAAAATACAGGCGACGCGGATACCATTGTCACGGTATCCTACCAGCCGTCGGCGGCAGGCAGCGCGTGCACAGAGACGCAATCGATCGCTGCCGGGCAGACGGTCACCTTTGCGAAGGGTGCGTTTGAGAGCGGCGCCAGCTCCACGTGTGCGGGCGGGGAGAGGTTCATCGGATCCGGTTATGTATCGACAAACAGCGGCAGCCAGCCTCTGGCCGCGGTGATCAGCCAGCGCTCCGGGAGCTCTCCGCTAACGCAGTTCGCGGCCTACGGGAGTTTTGATCCGGCCGATGCCACGAGCGCTGTGCGGATGCCGGCAATTAACGACCGCAACGCAGACTTTTTCACGAGCATCAACGTGATGAACGTAGGGCCGGCTGAGACCGCGATAGAGTGCAGTTTCACGGACACGACCTACACGGTCACGGGGACGCTGCAGCCGAATGAGACTTTGACGGACCTGCAGGCGAACAAGATCCAGGACGGCTATGTGGGCAGCGCCACATGCCGGGCTACGGCAGCCGGGGCCAAGATTGTCGGGGTGGTAAACCAGTTGAAGACCGGCGCCACGGACGACCAGTTCCAAGTGTACGAGGCGATCAATCAGTAGCGGAAGAGAGTGCGGGAACGCGTTTCAGCGCTGGTAGTGGGAACGGCTTATGAAACGTCAGGCAGCTATACTGGTTACGGTCCTGGTTCTTTTGGGATGCATGGGGGGCGACGGGGCCCCCGGCACGGCGCAGAGTTCGCCATACGTACCACTTGAACGGGTCAACGCGGCGGAGGGCGGACGTACAGACAGCCTATCGTCAGAGAGTTCGACAGCTTCTTTACCCGGGGCCGCGGCTGGCAGCGGCGCTCTGACCGGGGTGCTCCTTTTGCGGACGGAGGAAGGCCTGCAGCCGGTGGCGGACGTCAAGCTGGCGCTCGGCGGGACGCTGAGTGATGACGAGGGCACGGAGCGGGTGGTGGCTTACGACCCGTCGGCGGCGCCGGTTGCTTATACGGATGCCAGCGGGCGTTTCGTGTTCGAGGGGCTTGCGTCGGGGCGGTACGGCCTCATTCTGGACATCGTGATGAGCTCCTTCCTGTTGTACCAGGAGGGGACGCTCAACCCCGTCCTGTTTGAGATAACAGACGGCGAAATGACGGACCTGGGCAACCTGGAATACACGGAGTTGCCTTTACCCCAGTGATACAGATGACGGCAGGCGGCCGGCCGTTATCGAGAAGAAGAGCCCTCCCAGAGCCACTTTCGCATCCAGTAGATTTCATCGACGAAGCCGATACGGCGGTAGAACTGCACCGGCGTATCGGCCGGGTCCGTGTTGATCAGAAGCGATCGTTTGTTCAGTGCGTAGGTGTCTGCGAGCACGCGGGACAGCAGTTGGCGTGCGAAGCCCTGATGGCGGAAGGGCGCGCGCGTGGCCAGGTTGAAGATGTAGCGGTCCGGGCCCTCGTAAAAGCCGATGATGGCGGCGGCTTCGCCGCCCAAACGAGCGATGAGGAAGGCCCCACCGGCATCCAGCTCTGCACGGCGGACTGCCATATCAGCCTCTACAGCAGCGGGATCCGGTTCCTCTTCGCTGCCGGCAAACCCCTTCAGCTTTGTAACTGAATAGTCGCGGATAGTGTCGGGCGTAACCGGCTCGATGCGTCCAGGGCCTGACTCAGCCTGGGGCGACAGGCCCGAATTTACATGGGCGAGGTAGAGGATGCCGGCGCCGCGGGCGCAGCCGGCCAGTTTCAGCGCGTGGGACAGCCGCGTGTCGACGGCCTGGCCGTGGGTGAAGATGAGCACGCGGCGCCGGCCATAGAAGGCGCGCACATCGGCGATGAACGCGGACGCCTCTGCGGGGTCGAAGGGTTCCAGAATGTGGATGTCACAGTAGTCGGTCTGTTGGATGCGGCTGAAGTAGCCGAAGCGGCGGCGGGCCACGACCTTACCCAGAGCTGGGAAGTCGCAGATGTACCAGGAGCGCACTGTGCGGACGAGGTCGTCGTGGGCAGGATGGGCTGTCATTTGCGGGTGAATATGGGACTTGCGGGGCCAGCCTGGCGGCCGCAGAGGTCAGCCAAGGGGGGCAGGCGTCTCTTCCGCCGCGGGGAAGGGTTCCGGCTCTAAGATTTCTGAGATATCCACCTGTTCCGGTGGGAAGGGTGTGGGCAGCCCGCCGTTGCGAAGCACCCAATAGAATGGCCTGGGGTAATTGCGACGGCGGGTAATCTGCGCCGTGGAGTAGACGCCGGCGATGGCGATGCGGCCGTGAGGGCTGGGGTTGGGCGGGCTGTAGTGGCAGATGGAGCTGTGCCAGCAGACGACGT
>JAPPKG010000326.1:0-3292 GCA_026914085.1 Caldilineaceae bacterium
CGGGGCCTTGGAGACGGTGGCCGGGGCGCAAGCGAAGGCGATCATAGCAGGGGGTTTCGGCGGCGCCTTCGGGGCCGAACCAGACCGGTTTGGAGGCTACTTGTGCTGATTCCGGGTCGGAGGTTCCGAGGGGCTCCCGGGGCAGATCCAGCTCGGCGCCGGAGCCGGAACCGCGCAGACGGACGGCGACGGATTCGACGGTTTCGGTGTGCATGGCGTAGCCGTAGCGGGCTTCGTGGGCGGTGTGGAAGGCTTCGATGGAACGCTGCACAGCCTGGGAGGCTTGGGCCGCATTGGGCGCGGGCAGGTCGAGGGGGACGGAAAGCTCGTAGCTCTGGCCGCGATAGCGCAGGTCCATAGAGGCTTCCAGCACGGGCGCGTCGACTCCTTCGGCTGCCAGTACGGATCGCACTCGTTCTTTCAAGGTTGTAGATAACTCCTGTAAGGGGGCAGGGTCCTGGGCGAGGCTGCCGGCCTCGATCAGGAGAGCCTGGGAGGACTCGTGGACGACATCGGCGATCAGGAGGCCCAGGGCGCTGAGAACGCCGGGGCTGGGGGGTAGGAGGATACGGGGGATGCCGAGGGCGTCGGCGAGGTCGCAGGCGTGAAGCGGGCCGGCGCCACCGAAGGGCACGAGGGTGAAGGTGCGCGGGTCGTAGCCGCGTTCGACTGAGACGCGGCGCAAGGCGCGTTCCATGCGGGCGTTGGCGACGCGGATAACGCCCAGGGCGGCCTCGTGGACGGAGAGCCCGCCCAGCGCGGCGCCCAAGGCGGTCAGGGCTGATCCGGCCGCGGCGACGTCGAGCTGCATGGCTTTACTGCCGCCGAGAAACTGGCCGGCATCGAGGCGTCCGAGAACGAGATTGGCGTCGGTGACGGTGGGCTGATCGCCGCCGCGTGCATAACAGACGGGGCCCGGCTCGGCGCCGGCGCTTTCCGGCCCGACGCGCAGGCCGCCGCCGGCGTCCACGCGGGCGATGCTGCCGCCGCCGGCGCCGACGGTATGGATGTCGATTACGGGCAGGCGCAGAGGGAGGCCGGCGACTTCGCTTTCGGCGGTGCGCGGGACTACGCCGGGGCAGAGGGCAACGTCGGTGCTGGTGCCGCCCATGTCAAAGGTGATGATGCGCGGGCTGTCCTCTTCGCCGGCGAGCTGGGCCAGACGAAAGGCGCCGACAACACCGCCTGCGGGGCCGCTGAGGACGAGGCGGGCCGGTTCGCGGGCGGCCTGGTTGGTCCCGATGGCACCGCCGTTGGATTGCATGACGCGGATGGGAAGGTCGGGCAACTTGGTTGTGAGACGTTGCAGATAGCGTCCCACAAGCGGAAGGAGGTAGGCGTTGATGACGGTGGTGGCGGTGCGCTCATACTCCCGGTACTCGGGGAGAATGTCGCTGCTGAGGGAGATGGGGAGCTGGGGGAGGGACCGGCGCAGGATACCGGCGGCCAGTTGCTCATGGCGGGGATTGCGGAAACTGTAGAGGAAGCAGATGGCGAGGCTCTCGGGTGCGGATGCGGCCAGCTGCTCGGCGGTGCGTGCGAGCGCGGCCTCGTCGAGGGCCGTCAGTGTATTGCCGTCGGTATCCAGCCGTTCGACGGCTTCGAAGCGCAGGTCGGGGGGCGTCAGAGGATCGGGGCGGACCTGGTGGAGATCGTAGAGATGGGGCCTGTTCTGGCGGCCGATCTCGATGACGTCGACGAAACCGGCGGTGGTGAGCAGGGCGGTGCGGGCGCCGCGGCGCTCGAGCAGGGCGTTGGTGGCGATGGTTGTGCCGTGCACGAGTTCGGCATCAGCGGTCGCGTCGCCTGCGGGGGAGGCGGTAATCCCGAGGTGGGTCAGCCCGGCCAGGATCGCCCGGCTCTGGTCGGCGGGTGTTGTGGCCTCTTTGTGGACGTGCAGGCGGCCGTCTTGCAACAGGACGAAGTCGGTGAATGTGCCGCCTACATCAGTTCCAACCAGGGTCGTGGGCATTGTGAAAGTTCCTGAGAGTGGGAGCGGCAGGCGGATGAAGCCTGTTATGTGTCCGAGATGATGCGTACGTGCGCCACCCATTTGACCTGGCGGAGGGCGTCGTCGGTTTCGCTGGGAACAATGAGGCGGACGAGGCCTTCGGCGCGCGAGAGGGGCTGGCGGTCCAGCGTATGGGCGAGAATGACCGGCCGCTGTGTGGGTTGGGTGAGCTCGGTGCGCAAGGCGCGAGTGCCGAATCCGTCGCCGCTGACCACCTCCACCTGCGTCCAGTCGGCGGGCCAGAGCAGGTCGACGAGGTCGAGCAGGCGTAGGCCGGTGAAGGAAAATGGTCCTGATGTGCCGTGGCCGGTGGAGACTATGTAGCAGTTGGGCACGGTTACCTGCAATGCGCTGGCTGCGTGGGCAGGGGGGAGACGGTCGGTCGGGAGAAATTCGAGGCTGCTCAGAGCTGCCGGTGTGATACGGTGGGCGGTCCCGTCGGGCAGGTGGACGGTCAGTTCGGCGTCGGGGGACGGGGGCAGGGGATTGGGTTCGTGAGAATGGGGGGCGAGCGGATCGCGGCGTGTCACTGTTTCGGTTCCATGGAGAATGTGAGGGGGTAGCCGGCGGCTCGGGCCAGTGAATGGGCGTCGCTGATGAGCCGTTTGGCCTCGGACTGGGGGCGGGAGCAGACGGGGGCTACACCTTTATGGTGTGCCTCCCAGGTGACAGTTTCGGCGATTTCGGCGGACAGGCTGAAGACATGGCCGAGGGTGTCGACGACGAAGTCGTAGGGGGTGACGTCATCGTTGTGGACGAGAATGGTCCACGGTTCTTCGCGGGCGGTGTCGACGTCGGTATCCACTTCGGGATGGACGTCGGTCTGGGCGCCCATCGTTGTGCCCGAGCGACTTGCTTCCAGGTTGCCTCCACCGTCTCTGCGGTCTTGCATCGCTGGGATGCGTTTGGGCTGGATACTTGTGACCATAGGGCAGAAAGTAACACAGTGGGTGTGCATTGGGCAAGAATTCTTGTAGTTTTTAGTAGTCAGTTTCTAGTTTTTAGTGAACTGCCGTGCCATGTTCTGTGTGCGGTCTGACTGGATCACGACTGACGGAATGTGATGTTGGGATTTCTGGCGCGGGCTCTTGAAGGGCATAGTGGTGTACGTTGGGCCCAATTGGGAGTTGGCTCGTCTGCCCTGTCTGCGCCGGACCACGTTGGGAATGAGCCACGACGCGGGGTGGGGGGAAGTTCGGTCGCAGCGGGTCGTCAAGGTCGTATTAGCCACACACTCGCTGCGGCGGGGGGTTTAGGGGGGGCGTTGGGGGGGGGGGGGCC
>JAPPKG010000084.1:0-3288 GCA_026914085.1 Caldilineaceae bacterium
TGTGGCGGTGGCCCATGCCCCCGCACCCGACCACACAGATGGGAACTCGTTCACTGCCCTGGCTCATCAGTCTGTCCTTGATTGCATTGGCCGGTGGCCGGTATTCCCCATGGAACACCGACAACCGGCCACTATCCACTAGTCACTGACCACTGACCACTGCCGTTACATATTCTGCGGGATCTCCGTCTCCTTCGCGGTGATGAACTCCAGCAGCGCCGGCACGCCCTCCTCCGTCTTCTGGATGCCGCGCTCAATCGCGGGGATGATCTGGTCCGGCGTCTCGATTCTCTCGCCGTAGCCGCCGAACGCCTCCGCCATCTTGGCGTAGTTGCCCGAGATATCGGTGGAACCGTACTTCTCCTGAGAGACCGGCATGATCGGAATCTCGATCGCCATCGAGAAGTTGTTGAACAGGACCGACAGAATCGGGATGCGCTCCCGCACCGCGGTCTCGAAGTCCATGCCGGTGAAGCCGATCGCGGCGTCGCCCCACACGTTGATGCACAGCTTGTCCGGGCAGGCCAGCTTGGCGCCCAACGCCAGGCCCAGGCCGTAGCCCAGCTGTGTCGTCTTGCCCCAGCCGATATAGGAGAGCGGCGTAATCGACTTCCAGAACGGCGACAGCTGATCGCGCGGGCTGCCCGCATCATGCGTGATGATCGTATTGGCCACGTCGACGCTGTCGTACAGATCGCGAATCACCCGGTAGGGCGAGAGGGGGGCTTCGTCGCTGTTCAGCTTGGCCGCCCACTCGGACTCCCACTTGCCATTGATCTCAGCAATTTTGGCTGCAACGCCGGCCTGTCTGCCGCGCGTCTGCCCGCCCAGCCGTTCCGACACCGCCGCGATCAACGCCCGCAGCGTAAGCTCGGCATCTCCGATGAGAGCGTGCTGGCTGGCGACATCCTTGTTGATGTCCGCCGGATCCAGCGTGGCGTGAATGATCGTCTTGCCGGCCGGCATGCGCACACCGAAATTTGTGAAGCTGAAGCTGCAGCCAATGCCGAAGATCACGTCGGCGTTGTTCAGAAACTCCCCCACCGCCCGCGTGTGGGAGCGGTTGGCCGAGCCGAGGCTCAAAGGATGTGTCTCCGGGAAGGCGCTCTTGCCGTTCAGCGTCGTGGTCACCGGCGCCTCCAGCAGCTCTGCCAGCTCCTTCAGCGCATCCCACGCCTTGGCATAGTGGACGCCCTGGCCGGCATAGAGCACAGGCCTCTCCGCCGCCACCAGCATATCTGCCGCCCGTTCCACATCCGCCGGGTCCGGCCCGTATCGCTGCCGTCGCACAGGCTGGTAACTGAACTCCGCCACCTCGGCAGAGGCAATGTCCGAGGGAATCTCCACCAGCGCCGGCCGCGGCCGCCCGTTGCGCACCGCCGCGAACGCCCGCCGTATCGCGTCCGCCGTCATCTCCGGCGTCGTCAGCTGTTCACTCGATTTGGTGACCGAAGCATAGCTCTGCGCCGAGTTGAAGTTGGGCTGCACCTGGTTGATCGGCCGCGGATAACCGCCCGGCAGGACCACGATCGGGGCCGAATCGCCGAATGCCTGCGCCACGCCGCCGAAGGCGTTTTCAGAACCGGGGCCCGACTGCATGCAGAAGACGCCGATCTTGTCGCCCGAACTCAGGCGGCTGACGGCGTCCGCCATGTGCAGACCGATGCGCTCCTGGCGCACGATGATTGTGCGGATATCCAGTTTGGCCGCCGATTCGATGAGATAGTTTACCGGATAGGCGAAAAGGATCTCCGTGCCCTCCTCTTTCAGGCAGTGGGCGATAACGTCAACGACTTGCATGCTATGGTCTCCTTAAGTGTGGATTCATTCTGGAACCAGGATGATTCGCAAAGGCCCGCCCTGAGATCGCGGGGCTCTCGCCCGCTCTTGGGCAAAAAGAAGCTCGGGGAAAGCGCGTTTTCCATGCAAACGTACTTCAGTAACCGCGTTTGATCCCGACCGTATTCTGTAACGGTTCGCCATTCAGAAAGCGTCTCAAGTTGCCGCTCACAATGCGCCTGACATTGGCCGTTGTCTGGACCGAAGAGGGGGAACTGTGCGGCGTGATCAACAGATTCGGCGCGTCCCACAGCGGATCGTCCGCCGGCAGCGGCTCCGTGGCCGCCACATCCAGCGCCGCGCCGGCCAGCTTACCTTCCTCCAGCATCCGGATCAGAGTCGGTTCATGGATGATGCCCCCGCGCGAGACGACGATGAAATATGCCTCGGGTTGCAGGAGGGCCAGCTCGTCCGGCCCGATCATGCCCCGCGTCTCCGCAGTGATCGGGACCGTCACCACCACCACATCCGATTCCCGCAACAGCGCTGGCATACCGTCCATCAGCTGCAGGTCGGAGACATGGTCGGGCTTCTCCACCGGATTGACGTCGACAGCGATCACATCCATCTCGAATCCCGCCGCCCGTTTGGCGATCTCGCGGCCGATATTCCCCAGGCCGATGATTCCCATCTTCAGACCGACAAGACCGACCAACCGTGTGCCCTTGGGAACGCCCCACTCGTGCCGCTGCTGCGCCTTATACAGGGGACCGAACTGACGCGTGAGAAACACCAGCATGCCCATCGTATGCTCTGCAATCGTCGCGGCGTGCGCGCCCCGCGTATTGCAGACGGTAATATCCCGCTCCGTCAGCTCCGGCACGTTGCGCATCCATTCCACGCCTGCGCTGGACGACTGGATCCAGCGCACGTTCGGCGCGGCCTGCAGCTGGCTGCTGTTCATCGGGCCGATGGCGGCTTCCGCGTCGGCGGCCTTCGCCGCGATATCCTCGGCCGTCTCCGCAAACACAAACTCCACCTGCGGAAAGTCGCCCCGGAAGCCATCCACAAATCCTATGACCCACTGCGCTGTTAACAGAACTTTCATTGTGCTCTCCGTCGTTAGGCTGGACCCTGCCGTGAAAGTGAATCGCGGTCAGTGGGGCTGCTATCCACGAGCCGTTTTCCACTAACCACAGAGGTCGTGTCATTATACATCAGAATGGCACGGGCGCGGCATAGGCTCGCATATAGCGGAACGGTACCGTTACAGGCCACGAAAGTGGTCGGTTAGTGCCCCAACGTTCTCCACCTGTGTCCCTCCGGCAAGACTGCGCCGCCCTGGCGTGCATCCCAAAATGGGGGCGAACTTTCCCATATCTTTGTTGAGGACTAAGCCACGTCCAGTTCACGATCTTATCTCTCTGGGCCAATCAGAGCACTCGCTCCTCTCTCCTCGCTTTTGGGCGGTCGGGCCTAGTCGGCCCTCCCTTGTGCGGGGGCTCCGCC
>JAPPKG010000352.1:0-3285 GCA_026914085.1 Caldilineaceae bacterium
AAGAGATCCGGCCACTCGTTCTTGGGCTGATGTTCTTTCGAAGCAGGTATACGCAAAACTATCCATTGACGATGGCGGGGGCCGCCATCGTCATGGTGCCGATTGTCATCGTCTATCTCGTCTTCCAGCGAAGGTTTGTTCAAGGATTGACGGCGGGGGCGGTGAAGTAGGCGCCAGGTCAGGTAAGCTCTCTGCCGAGCCTGCTACGGTTGAACATCTGTACCTCATCGCTTGTTCGAATCACTGACTCCCATTCTCCAGTTCACCCTTCAGACAGCGAGAGTTGAGCGCGCGCATTAGTTGGACGAATGCACGCGTTTTCCCTTATTTTGGGACGCGCGAGCGACTACAGTGCTCCCTGCGATTGTCGTGTATGTTCGCCCCACTTGTGATAGAATGCGCATGGATGCGCTTGCTTGTCAGCAATCGTTCAGTCAGAGATTCAGATAGCAAAAAAATGGTCACAGCCCAGGGATGAAACGGGTAAACGGACAGCCTCCCCATCTACGAGATGTAGTAAGAGATCCCTGTCAAGCTGATCAGATAAACTGCAATTCGGACAGTGTCGAACGGGAGGAGCGGAGACGACGCGCCCTCTCGATTGTTGGGGCGTTCTCCAGCGGGGTCGACGATCTTTCGGTTAATCACGATCATTATCTGGCTGAGGCGTATGCTAACGCAGCCGATGATGAATGATCGTACTTCATTGATAAGCACGATTTCACTCCTATAGATTAGCCACAACATCCCAATTCAGGAGGAAGGAATGACTCAGGATACTATCCGCGTCGGCGTTGTCGGCGCAGGCGCCAACACGCGTGACCGGCATATTCCGGGCCTACAGGCGATCGAAGGCGTTGAGATCGTCTCGGTCTGCAATCGCAGCCAGGAGTCGGGGGAACGGGTCGCGGAGCGGTTCGGCATCGAGCGGGTGTGCACGAACTGGCAGGATGTCGTGCAAGCCGACGATGTGGACGCCGTGGTGATCGGCACGTGGCCGTACATGCACCGTCTCCTCACGGTGGCCGCGCTGGAGGCGGATAAGCACGTAATGTGCGAGGCGCGCATGGCGATGAACGCGTCGGAGGCCCACTGTATGTACGATGCGCTGCGCAGCCGGCCGCACCTGGTGGCGCAGATTGTGCCGTCACCGTTCAGCCTGCGCGTGGACCGCACGATCCAGCGGCTGATCCGCGACGGCTGGCTGGGGGATGTGCTGGTGGTGGACGTCCGCGCGGGCGGCGCCTTCATCGACAAGGACGTTGAGATGCACTGGCGCCACAATATGGACTACAGCGGGCTGAACGTGATGACGATGGGCATCTGGTATGAAGCGATGCTGCGCTGGGTTGGCGAGGCCACCAGCGTGGTCGCCAAGGGAAAGACCTTTACGCCGGTGCGCCAGGATGAGCAGGGCCGCATGATGGGCGTACGCATCCCCGATCATATCGATATCATCGCGGACCTGGCCGGCGGCGGACAGGCGCACATACAGGTCAGCAACGTGACAGGCTTCGGTGATCCGCCCTCGGCAACCATCTACGGCAGCGAAGGCACACTGCATTTCAGCGGCGATGTCCTGACGGGCGGACAGCGCGGCGACAGCGGCCTGAGCGAGATCGATGTCCCCGCCCATGAGGCGGGCGGCTGGCGCGTGGAAGAGGAGTTCATCAGCGCTATCCGCGGGCACGAGGTGATCACGCACACCGACTTCGCCACCGGCGTGAAGTACATGGAGTTCACCGAGGCGGTCCATCGCAGCCGGCGCAGCGGGAAGACGGTGAACCTGCCGCTGCTGTAAAGGCGGCGGCCAGGGATTGCCGGCCATGACAACAGGGGGAGACCGATGAAACGATACGGAATGGTCATTCACGTCAGGCCGGAGTTGGAGGACGCCTACGTACATCTGCACGCCAACACCTGGCCGGAAGTCCTGCAGAAGATCAGCGACTGTAATATGCGAAACTACTCGATCTTCATGCGGGACGGTTATCTGTTCGCCTATTACGAGTATGTGGGGGACGACTACGAGGCCGATATGGCGAAGATGGCGGCCGACCCGGTCACGCAGGCGTGGTGGAAGCTGACTGATCCCTGCCAGGAGCCGGTGGAGAGCGCGGCGGAAGGCGAGCGCTGGGCAGAGATGGAGGAGGTATTCCATCATGACTGAGCGTCGGCGCTATGTGGATACGCACGTACATTTCTGGGACGGCTCGGTGATCGACTATCCGTGGCTGGCGGGTGCGCCGGCGATCGCTCATCCCCATCTGCCGGCCGACCTGGAACGGGCGCGGGAAGGTGTCTCGCTGGAGTTGGCCGCGATCGTCTTCGAGGAGGCCGACTGTCTGCCGGCGCATGCGCTGCGGGAGGCGCAGTGGGTCACGGAGCTGTCGCAGGAGGAGCCGCGCATTCGGGGCATCGTGGCGAGCGCGCCCTTGCAGGATGGTGAGGGCGCCCGGCCGCTTCTGGAAGCGCTGGCGGAACTGCCGCTGGTCAAGGGCATTCGCCGCCTGATCCAGGACGAGCCGCTTGGTTTCTGTACCGCGCCAGACTTTGTGCGCGGCGTGCAACTGCTGCCGGAGTACGGTTTCAGTTTCGACCTGTGTATCTACCATCCACAGATGGGGGATGTGCTGGAATTGGTTGCGCAATGCCCGGATGTCTCCTTTCTGCTCGATCACATTGGCAAACCGGGCATCGCGGACGGCATCATGCAGCCGTGGAAGGACCAGCTGCGGGAGCTGGCCAACCGGCCGGATATTCACTGCAAGCTCTCCGGCGTGACGACGGAGGCGGACCACGAGAACTGGAACCGGAGTGAGCTGCGGCCGTACATCGAACACGTGCTCGACTGTTTCGGGCCGGACCGGGTGGTCTTCGGCTCCGACTGGCCGGTGGTCGATTTGGCCGCGGACTACGTTACCTGGTTTGACATTGTCCAGGACAGCATCAGCCACCTGAGCGCGGCGGACCAACAGAAGATCATGCATGACAATGGGGCGCGCTTTTACAGGTTGGAGGTTTGACAGCAGTTTTTAGTAGTCAGTTTGTAACTATTAAGCCATGTTCTGTGTATGTACTGTGTACGGTCAGTCTGGTGGGAATGTACTCTCAGTATTTCTGTAGAGGGCTCGCGGTGGTCATAGCAGCGGACATTGGGTATGAATGGGAGTTGCCTGGTCTGTCTTGCCTGCGCTGGCACATACTTGGAATCTGCCACGAGGCGGGGTGGGGGGGAAGCCCGGTCGCAGCGGGTCGTCAAGGTCATATTGCCACACACTCGCT
>JAPPKG010000597.1:0-3279 GCA_026914085.1 Caldilineaceae bacterium
CCCCCCCCCCCAACGCCCCCCCTAAACCTCCCGCCGCAGCGAGTGTGTGCGCAATATGACCTTGTCCACCCGCTGCAACCATGCTTCGCCCCATCCCCCGTCCCGTTCCCGTAGGTGCCGGCCTTGTGCCTGCCCATCTGCCAACCGTTCAATGGACAGCAAGTAATTTGACCCACCACTGGCACGATGCCCTCACCTCACCTTTCTCGCCCCAAATCTGAACTGCACCCTCAGGACAGCTGCACCGTGCGCTGCCCTTGGCGGCCAACGCGGACTGAACCCGCCCGCACCGCTGCACTTGGTGGACGAATCGCCCGTTTTCGCGTATGATCATGCAACCGTAGCAGCCTGAGTACACCAGCTAAAGCCTGCACTTTCACCGTTCACCGACTTTCCGGAGACACTCGATGACCGAACGCTCCTTTACTCCTGTTGAAGTGCCGCAGTCGATCTTGGATCGCTTCAAGAAACTGCCGGTTGCCACCGTATGGCACATCGTCCATACCTACGCAAACGTGCCCCTGCCCTTTATGCATAATGTGCGCCCATACACGCCGGGCCAGCGTCTCGCCGCCCGCGCCCGCACAATGCGCTACTTGCCGCCCCGCCCCGACCTGGCCGCAATGACGCCCGGCGGCGAGGACGCCATCGACTACAGGGCTATGTCCCGCTGCGGCCCCGGCGACGTACTCGTCGTCGACATTTATGGCAACGCCTGCCCCGCCGTCTTCGGCGACGTCAAAGCCCTCCAGCTCAGAATGAACAACGCCGACGGCGTCGTCACCGACGGCGGCATCCGCGACCTCGGCATCATGCTCGAGGAAGACTACGGACTTATTATCTACGCCCGCGACCGCACCCCCTACGGCGGCGGGCCTTGGGCCTTCCCTGCAGAGGAAAACGTGAACATCCAGTGCGGCGGCGCCCTCGTATGCCCCGGCGACGTGCTCGTCGGTGACGACGATGGTGTGGTCGTAGTACCCTCCTGGTTCGCCGAGGAGTGCGTCGAACTCACCGAGGTCTACGAGACCGCAGAAGGGCTTGCCAAAGAGCGCATCCTGGCCGAAAGAGTTGTGCCCGGCAGACACTATCCGCCCGGGCCCGACATTCTGGAACAGGCGCGCGCCGCCCTCAAGCAGGGCAAAACATAGCGACAAGCTGGCACGACAGTCCCTTCTGCAGTAGAGTGAATGCGGTAGAAGCAAAGGAAAGGAGCCAAAAATGGCGACCGCGGTGATGGAGCGAACTGGCAGCGACAGCGTCTCGCCGGCCAATGGAGCCGAAGCAACGCCTTCTGATACGCCTGAGGAAAGGTCCGGCACGCGACAGCGGATCATCGACTGCGACGTGCATCACGAGCCGCCCAACGTGGAGGTTCTCTTCCCCTACATGCCGCGCCAATACGTGGAACAGAGCAAGGATTTCGGCTTGATGGCGCCCAGCATGCCCTATACAAACATGCCGGGAGGCCACGCCCGCCAGGACCTGTGGGAGGGTACCGAGGGGGAGCCCGACCCTTCAACCATCCCTGAAGTCTGTAGCAAAAAGCATCTGGACAGCTACGGCATCGACGTGGCCGTCCTCACCGGCGCCGGCGCGCCGTACAGTATGGCCGTGCATCCCATGGTCGATTACGCTGCCGCCTACTGCCGCGCCCACAACGACTGGACCCTGGAAGAGTGGGTGGCCAAGGACGACCGCATGAAGGCTTCCATCCACATTGCGCCCGCCGACCCCCAGCAGGCCGCCGCCGAGATCGACCGCCTCGGCGACCATCCCGGCGTCGCCCAGGTACTGATGCCCGCCGGCAGCCTGCATCCGTTCGGCAACCGCATCTATCACCCCATCTACGAAGCCTGCGAGCGCAACGGACTGCCCATGTGCGTCCACTTCGGCGGCGAGGGCGCCGGCTTCTCCGCACCGCCCACCGCAGCCGGCTACCCCACCTACTATCTGGAGATGCGCATGGCCCGCCCCCAGATCGCCATGGCCCATACCGCCAGCCTCATCTGCGAGGGCGTCTTCGAAAAGTTCCCCAACTTCAAGTTCCTCTTCATCGAGCTCGACACCTTCTGGGTCCCCGGTCTCATGTGGCACATGGACTCCGACTGGAAGAGCCTGCGCGACTACACGCCCTGGCTCAAGCGCCTGCCCAGCGAATACCTGCGCCAGCACATCCGCTTTGGCACCCAGCCCTTCCCCAACCTGCCCAACCGCCAGTCCCTCGAAACCTACCTCGACTGGCTCCACGCCGACGAAGTCCTCGTCTTCGCCAGCGACTATCCCCACTGGGACTGGGAAGAACCGAGCGGCCTCATGCGCTCGCTCGACAAAAAGCTGCGGCCCCGCGTCATGTACGACACCGCCGCCGAGCTCTACGGCCTCAACTGATGCCTGCCCACGTAATCGCAACCGCCGGCGAAATCCCCCCCGGCGGCCGCAAAATCGTAACCGTCAACGGCCGCGAGATCGGCGTCTTCAACCTCGACGGCGACTACTACGCCCTCCGCAACATCTGCCCCCACAGGGCCGGCCCCCTCTGCCGCGGCCGCCTCCGCCCCCTCGTCCTCCCCGACGGCCTCACCGGCATGACCTACACCCGCGAAGGCGAAATCCTCAAATGCCCCTGGCACCAATGGGAATTCGACATTAAAACCGGCCAGGCCCTCTACGACCCCAATCTCCGCGTCCGCACCTACCGCGTAGAGGTCGAGGAGGAAAATGTTGTGTTGTACGTGTGAGGAAGTTAGACGTCAGTCTGAACCGGTTATAGGGTAAAGATTGAGCCGGTGTCGATCATGCGGGCGCCTAGACAGTGGGCAGGCTACCTTGAAGCACGAAATCGTCGTCTCTTCTCTGTGATCGGGTACAGATCAGATCGTCTGACTCTCTTGGCGAGTTCCACGGCAACGTCCCTGTTGAATCTCTTTGGATACCCGGCCACACCAACGTGGGAGGGATTCTCTGAACTCGGAACGGGAAATATCTCTGGCGACACCATTGCGGCTTCCTGGACTGCCGCCGAAATCGCTTCACAACTTAGAACTGCCCACAGTTGCCCTGCGCCGATTTCCAATGGCGGGGCTTTCTCAAGCTCTTGGATCGCCCTCTTGTGATCTACAACGATTCCGGCGTCAACGCAGATCTTCTCCAACCAGTTGAACGATAGATACTCTTCGTTTCGCCTGAGTCTGAAAGCCTTAAAGGTGGGGACATCGTTGTCTATCTGCCATGCTCGACAATGCCTGATCAGGTGAGAACTGCTGAGATCATATCCAT
>JAPPKG010000495.1:0-3278 GCA_026914085.1 Caldilineaceae bacterium
GAGCGGGAGTTGTGCTTGCTAGCGAACTCCCGCATGTGGGCCAGCTTGTCAACCAATCCTGATAATCCCCGATTCGTGTTTGCCCCAATGGGCAACCGAGACATCGTCTTGGCTATTGGAGCGCTAGATCCGTCTGGCGGAGCACGCCGCGCGCTGTGCGGAACAGATTCTCGGGTACAAATGTGCTACTCTGATCGCGCACCAGTCGCGCAGGAACTCGATACGTCGGGTCTCCTGCCGAATACAACAGCCAGTCATCGGTACGGAGTAGCTTCCCGCGCCTTGGCGAATAAGCAGGACGGCCACGCTCGCTTGCGCGACTGGTGCAGGGCCCGGCACCCCTTGTGCCGACGAAAGGGGGATTCAATGCACAAACAGATTGTCGCGCTCGCTTCTCTAGCGATGACGATAACCCTGCATGCTCAAACGCAGAAGGCCGTAGTCGCAATCGACGAGATACAGACAGCAGCGCAGAACATTTCATGTCAAGGATGGGACAAGCATGCAGGATTCGACTGCAATGCCGACCTCTCCGAGGGATTTCGTGTCATGGTCGAAACGGCCATTGTGAAGTCCGGCAAGATAACCGTACTGGAACGCGAGCGGTGGGACGCGATTCTGGAGGAGCGTTTCTTGGGAGCTGCTGGTATCACCACAAGCGGCGGAACCATCGAGGGTCTCACCGGAGTAGATTATGTGATCTACGGAACGATCACGAAATTCGGTGCTCGCGCTGGGGGATTCGGGCTGAATCTCCTGTCTCGTAATCAATCCCGAAACAATCAATCTGCACATTCAAAGCTCACTGTGCAGATGGCGGTCGATCTCAAGATCACCGCTGTAGAAGATGCTCGAATCGTCTTCGCCGATACCGTGGAGGGAGAGGTCGTTCAGGGCAAGTCGTTCTCGTTCGGATCTATCGAAAGCAGCAACAGGACAGCAGATCCCTTCGCGGATGTGCTACGCGTGGTTGCCAACAAGATCTCGGAAGTGATCGCAACAGACCATATCCCCATCAAGATCATTCAGGCCCAGGGTGACGGCACGCTGATCCTGAACTACGGCAATGTGTTCTTCGAGCCGGGCGACGAACTGGTTCTTATGGAATTGGGAGAGCCGTTCAAAGATCCAGATACTGGCGAAGTGCTTGGCTCCGAGGAGCGCGAGATCGGACGCATTGAAGTGACCGATGCCACAAGCCGATTCTCCAAAGCGCGGTTTCTTAGCGAGCCGGTCCGCTTCGAGCGCGGAACCGTACTCAAGCGGCCACATGTGCCCGCAGAGTCCAATAAGACCAAGAATCAGCGCAAACGGTCTGGAGCGAAGCTAGGCCGATAGCTGGGGATTTCTTGTCTTCGGTGCGAATAGCAGTTTCGAAGGTCCAGAACTGCCTATGTCGGGGAGGAACTTGAGCGCTTTCAGGAACTCAGCTTGATCTCGCGTTTCGAGTCGACTACATTCCTTAGGATCCCCGTTGGGTCCGAGCTCGGGCTCGCTGTATTGGCGCTTGCGCGAGTTTCGGCAATAATCGCACAGCAGCAACACCAGAGGAGCGTGCCGTGCCATTAACGCAACAAACTACTCGCAGGCCAAACGGCCTGGCGTTCAAAGTGACCTACAACGATGGCGGTGCCCGCGGCGGCTTGATCGGCTACCGGGGCGTCTGCTCGGATCGCATCATGGTCCAGAACGTGGAAGTTGACGGGAGAAGTTGGTGCAGCGATCCAGAGAACGAATGTTTTAAGTACTGCGACCGAGGCCGGAAGGGTCGGCGACCGACGGTGCCACCCGTGGGTGGAGAGGTCTACGACGGTGTGTGCTACGAAAGCCAGCTACTCGCGAGGAAGCCGTTGAAGTTCTGGGCAGGCACTTACCAGTCGGGCCGGAAAACGGGAGAACCGATTCCCATAGATTTCGGGAGAGTTGAGAAGGGAGACATCGTGCTGCTGACGACTTTGGCTCCGCAGCGGACGGAGCGAGACCGCATCGTCTTCGCATGCTACAGAGTGGGAGGGTGGGGCAAGGACAAATGGGGCAACTACATCGAATCGGACGGCACCATGGACTTGGTGTTGCCGGAGGGAATCGCGATGTACTGTCGGTATTGGGATTACCAAACTCCTAACAAGGACGGATCGGTCTTCTGGGGCCGCGGCTTGTTTCGGTATCTGGACAGGGACAATACGAAACGTTTTGTCGATGAATTGGTGTTTCGGCTGGGAGACACGTCGGAGAGAGACATGCTAGTACGCGAGCTGGGCAATTCCATTGAAATCAGGCCCCCGCAAGGTGGACTAGGGAGACCGAGAGGCACTAGCGAAGGCGAAGAACACCGGCGGCTGAAGGAACTGGTCGCTGCGAAGCCGGAATTGATCGGGCTACCTGCAGGATCAGAGCCCGAGATCGAGCACAGCTTCTTGAGTGGAGATAGGGTAGACGTGAAGTTCAACCTGCCGAACGGCGACGCAGCCGTTGTGGAAGTGGAGACGATTGTCCCTGAGCCTGGAGCACATCAGGCGGTGAAGTACCGGGCGCTGTTGGAGGTTCAACGGTCGGATGCCCTAGGCTCAGGCCACGTTCAAGCAATATTGGTCGCGCACGAATTCGATGGCGAAACTCGGAAGCTAGCGGAGAAATACCAGATCAGGCTCGTGAAGTTGAGAGCTTGAGCGCCCGTTGCCGCAGGGGCGGAGCTGTTCATGCAGTTCCACCACGCCCCACCCCCAAGGAAGCGGCCTCGCCGCTTGCCTAGGGCCTGCGCGGAGACGCTGGCGCACCGGACAACCTCGATTCGGCTGATACCTTCCGCGCTGAGCAGGATCATCTTGGCAAGCAGCACCAAGCTGTGCGGCAACCCGGTCGACTCCGCTAGGTCCATAGATCGCGTGCGGGCCTCCTCGTAGGGCATGAGCGGCGCCTGTTGGGTCCTTGTGACACGGCTGCTCCCATCCGGCAAATGGAGCCATTGCCCTTCCACGCACCCTTGACTCGCCGCACTGGGAGAGGACCGTCTTTTCACTTTCCGGAAAGCCTATAACCTCGCTCATCGAAGCTTCGATCCATGTCGCCTCCGAGGCCGATCATCTTTCGGATCATTTCAATATCCAGACCTTCCTTCCGGACTCGAATGTCAAAATACAACAATGTGATCGCAACACTAAGTACCGGAGCCAATAGTGCATCAATCACGGTAACTGCCAGAAACGTAATGTCCTCTTCTAAATCAATTGAACTAAACCGCTGCGCGGTAGTGGTCGCCAATCGAAGCTGCGATCTGT
>JAPPKG010000140.1:0-3266 GCA_026914085.1 Caldilineaceae bacterium
TGCCCGAAAGCAGTGTCGCCTTTATCCATATCGCTATGATTCGTCTCATGGTACGTCGCCTGGCACCCAATTGACCCTTTTCAAACAGCTTCTTAGGAGAATTGAAGCACTGCCTATGGCGCAACCGTGGGCAGCACTAAGCCCAAGAACAGGTTGAAGACATGGTGCAAGAGATTTCAAGCGCAGGTAACGTAAGGACAGCTAGTTTGTCCAATGCAACCGGGCAGGCGCAGGCCAGTCGCAGCAGCACTTTCTTCCATTCGCTTGCGTTCGTTCTTGGATTTGGCGCGATATTCACACTGCTTGGTTCTGCAGCGGGACTCCTCGGCCAGAATCTGAACTCTTATCTCCCTCTCATCCAGCGTCTTGGTGCGATTCTGCTGGCGATATTCGGGCTGACGACGCTAGGCATAATTGGCTGGATCGTCAGCCGACTTCGGGCAAATGAAAGGCTCATTGAGAATCCTGCAGTGGCCGCGCTTGTCGATATTCTGGGCTTTCTCAATGCGCTAATGTATACCGAACGGCGCGTGACTGATCTTCATAAGGTGAAACGGGGGTGGGGATATCTCAGCAGCGCGATGATGGGAGTGAGTTTCAGTGCGGGCTGGGTTCCATGTGTCGGCCCGATTCTGGCGAGCATCCTGTTTCTGGCGAGCGACAGCGCCACTGTCGTTCAGGGGGCTCTGCTCCTGGCTATCTACAGCCTGGGACTTGGGCTGCCCTTCCTGCTTACCGGAGCCGCGTTCGGCAGGGCGACAGCAATTCTGCGCCGGCTCAACCGTCATGCCAATGTCGTCAGCCTGATCAGCGGCGTCTTTCTTCTCTACGTGGCATGGCTTCTCTGGGCCGACAGGTTGACGATGCTGACGACGCAGTTTGCGTTCCTGAATCAGTGGGTCTTTCTGCTGGAGGAGGCATTTTCGTCGACCGTAGGCGTCGATACGGCGTTCAACGCAGGCGCGCTGAACGCGGCGCCACTTGCCTTCATTGCGGGCATCATCAGTTTCATCAGCCCCTGCGTTCTGCCCCTCATTCCGGCCTATATCGGCTATCTGAGCGGGGCCGCGCTCTCGGGCGGACGGAGTTGAGGGGGAAAGAAGAATCCAGTGAAGCATCCCGTAATCTTGACAATGGTCGTCGCGATTGCGTTCATGCTATCTGCGTGCGCGGCGGGAGATCAGAGTGACAGCGCTTCGGACGGGTTCACTTCCACGCCTCTTGAGCAGTTCCCTGACGAACTGGGAAGCGGCTTTCCAGTAGCAGACCTCGTCCAGGAGGGCAGCTCAGGTGTAGGAGACTTCGCGCCGAACTTCGCCTTCCTCCTCGCTGACGGACGGGGCGCGGACCTGGCTTCCCTGCAGGGCAAGCCCGTTGTCCTCAATTTCTGGGCCACGTGGTGCGGCCCTTGTCGAGCCGAGATGCCTGACCTAGTTGCTCTGCATGAAAGCGATAACGATCTTGTCGTGCTCGAAGTAAACGTCGGAGAAGAGTTGTCTGCGGTTGAAGAGTTTGCCACAGAGTTCGGGATGAACATGACGGTCGTTTTGGATCAGGAAGATTTGATCCGGCGCGCTTACGAAGTTCGCAACATGCCTACGACTGTTTTCATCCTGGCTGACGGCACAATTGGTGCACGCTGGTCTGGCTTCCTCGCGGGCGAGCAATTGGAACAGTTCGTCGAGCAGATCAAGACTCAGTGAGCGGCAACATGCAGGTAGTACTATTCACCAAAACGAACTGCCAGCTATGCGACGCGATCAAGTATGAATTGCTGGATCTTCAGGCCGAATACGCTTTTGAGATTCACGAAGAGTTCGTGGAAACCGATTCAAACGCGCAGGATGACGAGCAATCTGGCGTTCCACGCGTTCATTTCGAACGAGACGGCCGGGTCATTCTTTGTCTTGATTATCCAGTAAAGCAGGTTGAACTCCGACGCGCCGTGCGTGCAGAGATGAAGGACTGGTCGGGGCGGCAGCCGTGAGCCAGCAGGCGGACTCTAGCGGACGCGAACAGGCGGAGGACGGCGTCCAGGCGGCGATTGCGCGTCGCGTTGACGGGGCGATTCTGGGGATTGCGCGACACTGGCTCGCCCTTTTCAATGCCCTGGTTGCCCTCTACCTGCTTTTACCGTTCCTGGCTCCTATGCTGGCCAGGGCAGGTCTTACAACTCCGGCATCTCTAATCTACTCAGTCTACTCTGCGACCTGTCACCAGCTGCCCGAGCGCAGCTATTTCCTCTTCGGCGAGCAGCCCTTCTACAGCCTCACTGCCCTGGAAACAAGCGGATTAGGCGAAGACCAGGGACTCTTCCAACGCCGTGCCTTCCGCGGCAATGAGAACACCGGATACAAGATAGCAGTCTGTCAACGCGACGTGGCGATTTACGGATCGGTCGTGGTTGCCGGACTGTTATTCGGCATGCTACGCGGACGGGTTCGTACGATCAGTCTCAGGTTTTATCTGGTACTGCTGATCCCAATCGCTCTAGACGGCCTCACCCAGTTGTTCGGGCTGCGGGAGAGCACCTGGTGGCTGCGCACATTTACAGGCGCCCTATTCGGCGGGGCATCGGTGTGGCTTGCCTATCCCTACATTGAAGCGGCGATGCGGGATGTCGTGCGGTCAGAGGAGATGCGTGTGGGGTAGGTTGGCTTTGCCAGCCCAGGATCATTTGCAGAACCAGGATTTCTCTTTAGGGTTGCCTTGAGTTGCCCAGACTGCGAATAGGGGAGAACACCAATACTTGCTTCCCGCAGCCCCGGGCCAAATATAGCAAGATTACATGATCTTTTGCGACGGCATATGTCGGCAAGTAACTCTTTAGGAAGTTTGATCAGTGCTTCGTCAGGAGCTTGTTGACTGAAGGTCGTGGTAACCGATCCAGTTCGCGATGTCATCGAGCGGAAGTCAGAAAATAAGAAGCATGGTAATCGCTAAGCCATGTTCTGTGTGTGTACTGCGTGCGGTCTGTCTGGCCGAAATGGTCGGTCAGTATTTTTTGTAGCGGGCTTACGATGGTCATCGAGGTGAACGTTGGGTATGTATGGGAGTTGCCTCGCCTGGCTTGCCTGCGCTGGCACAAACTCGAAATGCGCCGAGACGCGGGGTGGGGGGTGAAGCCCGGCGGCCGCGAGACGACAACTTCATATTAGCCACATGCTCGCTACGGCGCGGACAAAGGGGGGGGGCGTTGGGGGGGGGGGGGCCCCCCCCAAAGGGGGGGCCAAAAAGGCCCCCCCCCCCAAAAAAGAGGGGGGGGG
>JAPPKG010000083.1:0-3262 GCA_026914085.1 Caldilineaceae bacterium
GTAACTACTCGCCCCCTCCCCGCTAATTCTACCTGAATTTACCGGCAAGTTGCGCTTGACAACATAGTGTCAAGGCGTTATGTTGGGTGCCATGGGCAATGCATACCGCGGGTCGAAAGCAACAACGGGGCTGTGCCAGCCGTTGATTGCCATGATGCCGCCGCACAGCGTGTACATTGAGACGCACCTGGGCGGCGGGGCGATTATGCAGCGCAAGCCGGCGGCGCTGCGCAACATCGGCATTGACCTCAATGAGCGGGCGCTGGCGGGGTTTGCGTGTGAGTATCCGGTGGAACTGGTGCACGGGTGTTGCCACCGGTTCCTGGCGGCCTTCCCGTTTGACGGTAGTGAGCTGGTGTACAGCGACCCGCCGTATTTACACAGTACCCGCAAGTCGCGCCGCCGTTACCGGCATGATTACAAAGACTCAGACCACGAGGCCCTGCTGGGGCTGCTCAAGGGGCTGCCCTGCGCGGTGATGGTGTCGGGGTATCCCTCGGCGTTGTATGATGAAGCGCTGGCGGGCTGGCGCAGCCTCTCATTGCAGGTGATGAACCAGGGCGGGGTGGTCACCGAGAAGGTGTGGTTCAACTTTGTCCCGGACCGGGTGCACTGGGCGAAGTATGCGGGGCGCAACTTCACGCACCGCCAGCAGGTCAGGCGCAAGGCCGAGAACTGGGGCCGGCGCTACCGGGCCTTGCCGCCGGCCGAGCGCCTGGCGGTGCTGGCGGCGATGATGGCGGTGGAAGCCGGGGAGTAAGGGGATGGCAACGGTCAACAAGGTCGCGCTGCGCGCGGAGTTCGAGGCGTACCAGACGCACTTCAAGCAGTTGTGCCGGGATGGCAAGGTCAGCGCGGAATGTGAAACGCTGTTCAATGGGATGCTGCTGCTGTTCGAGTTATTGCTGGCGGTGTTCCTGGAGAAGACCACGCCCAAGGGGACGCATAACTCCGGCCTGCCCAGCTCCCAAACCGACCCCGACGAGACCGCGCGCCGGCGCCCCGGCAAAAAGGGCAAGGGACCGCAGACGGAGACAACCGACAGCCGTTCCCGGCGCATCGTGGTCGAGACCCGCACCGCGCCGGTCAGCGAGTGCCGGGCCTGCGGACACGACCTGAAGGGTATCGCCCCCGGCGGCCACGAGCGGCGCGTCAAGGTCGATATCGTCTTCGAGACCACCGAGCTGACCGTCAAAGCCGAGGTCAAGACCTGCCCGCGCTGCCGCACTGAGACCCGCGGGGCGTTTCCGGAGGATATGCCGGCGTCCTTCCAGTACGGCCCCGGCATCGTGGCCTTCGCCACGCACCTGCTGACCGCACAGATGCTCTCGCTCAAACGCACGGCACAGACCCTCAAGGCGCTGACCGGGCGCGCCCTCGCCGAGGCCACCCTGCTGGCCTGGCTCACGCGCCTGAATAACGCCCTCGCCGGGTGGGAGACGGCCGCTATCGCGCGCCTGCTTACGGAGCCCGTGCTGCACGCGGACGAGACGTCCTTGCGCATCGCCGGCAAACAACACTGGCTGCACAGCGTCAGCGCCGGGAACCTGGTCGTCAAGCGCCGCCACCGCAAACGGGGCGGGGAGGCGCTCAGGGACCTCGACATCGTCCCCCGCTACGGCGGGGTCCTGGTGCACGACCGCTGGGCCAGCTACTTCGCCTTTGGGAACTGCGAGCACGCCCTGTGCGGCAGCCACCTGCTGCGCAACCTGGCCTTCATAGAGGAGGCCCACGGCCACGCCTGGGCCAGACACATGGGCAACCTCCTGCTCAGGACCTGCCGCCGGGTGCGCGAGCAGGAGAACAAAGCGCTCAACGACGCCGACTACCAGGCCGTGCGCACCCGCTACCGCACACTCCTGACACAAGCCAAACGGGAACTCCCCACCCCCCCGAAACGTCTCGCCGGCCAGCGCGGACGCCCCGCCAAATCCGACGCCGAGAACCTGCACGAGGCCCTCACCAACTACGAAACCGAGGCGCTGCGCTTCGCCCGCGACCCCGACGTGCCGTTTACCAACAACCGCGCCGAGCGCGATATCCGCATGGCCAAGGTCAAACAGAAAGTCGCCGGCTGCTTCCGCACCGCCACGTATGCCGACGCCTACTGCCGCATCTCCAGTTACTTGCAGTCCATGGCCTGCCAGGGCTACAATCCCCTCAGCGCCATCGAGATAGCGCTTAACGGCAACGCCGCTACCATGGTGGAGAAACCACTCAAGAATAAACCGGCCAAGCAGGACCAGAATAACCCGGCCAAGCAGGGTCAGGATAAGAGATCAGGATAAGAGGGGCGAGTAGTTACGACACAGATTAAGCTATTTGTCGAATTTCCCTGTTTCTGGCAGTTATATGTCTGACCGGCTATTCAATGATGGCAATCCTAACTGCCTGAGAGCAACATGAACTCTGCGAAAACCATTACAGAAATTCGGATTAGTCTTAGCACTGAGTCGATCAATATTCCGTATCGCTCAGTCAAGGACTCGGAGGGGGAAGTGTTCCCGTACAGGAATTTGATTAAATATCCCGATGAAATTGATCATATTCCTGAATTGGACGGCGAACCGCTTATTAAACAATTCGTTGCCCGGATTAATGCTCCAGAAGGCATATTTGAAACATTTCGTATCACTCATTGGTGTAATCATAATGAAGAGTGGTCCCGCCAAGTCATGTGTATCGGGTTCTTTTTTCGGGACCGCAGCTTATTTCACCGATACGATAACTGCATGATGCTCGTGGGTAATCTGCTGCAACGGATGGAAACTGATGGCATTTCGCTTCTCGACCCTCCTTTGGTAGAGATACAGCAAGCATATTTAAAGGCGGAGAAAATAAAAGGCTGGGTGATTGACATGTATTTATCAGGGTTTGGCCCAAGCGAGCAGAGTGCGCGAGAAGATCTGGGAATCACCTTAGCTAAACTCGATTCGTTTTTTCTGGCAGGTGTCTGAGCAGGTGAGGGCAAAAGTAGTGTCCATACTTGGACTCTGTCTATCGGGAGGGGAATAGCGAAGCATAATACGCATAATACGGAGTCGGGTCGCGCAATGCAGATTGCTAAGGAGCATGCATTGTACGGTTTGACCTGAGCGCGTTTTTTGTTGATATCTTTCGGCTAAGTGAAAACTACTGCGGTGACACATATTTTGTGACACATATTTTGTTTGCCTGCAATGCTCAAAGGTATACAATGTATTAAACATGGTTAGTCATTGGATGAGAATAACGGTCTATCAGGACAATGCGCCGCAAAAAA
>JAPPKG010000238.1:0-3250 GCA_026914085.1 Caldilineaceae bacterium
AGGGTGTCCTGAGCCAGCTACTCATTCAAGCCAGTGACCTCAACAGACGACGGCTAAGAAGCTTCCGGGTAACCAAACATGCGGAACGTGTCACCGAATTCATAGACAGTTTTTCGCCGTTGAGGCAGCTGAGCGCGTTTGCGGCGCTGGAAAAAGAGGTCAGCAACGCAATTCAGAAAAACGGGTGGCACCTCTGACCCTGGTCGTCGAACATCGCTGCCCACATTGCTTACTATGCCCTCCCAACCCTGGATTCTGAGACCACAAGTTGAGCCTTCGGCGGCGCTGCGGGCTGCGGTGGGTGGGCATCCTCTGGTGGCGCGGTTGCTGGCGCAGCGGGGGGTGACCACTGCGGAGATGGCGCTGCCTTTTCTGGACAGTGCGGCGTATGTGCCGGCGCGGCCGAGCGCGCTGGTCGGCCTGGACCGGGCGGCGGAAATTCTGATGGACGCGGTCCGTCAGGGGAAGAACTTCCTGGTCTGGGGCGATTTCGACGTTGACGGGCAGACGAGCACGACGTTGCTGGTGGCGGCACTGCAGGAGTTGGCGGGGGCGCAGCGGGTGCGCTTCCACGTGCCGAACCGCTTCAGTGAAGGGCACGGCATTAAGCCCGAGAAGTTGAAGGCGCTGCTGGAGGATAAGAGCTTTGAGCCGGACGTTTTGCTGACGTGCGACACGGGTATCGGTGATGGTGAGGGGATCGGCATAGCGAAGGAGGCCGGGTTGACGGTGGTGGTCACGGACCACCATGACTTGCCGGCTGAGTTTGCCGACGCTGAAGCGGGCCAGGCGCCTCCATGCGGTGAAGCGGCGGACGTGGCCGGTGAGCAGAGCGTGCGGCGGGCGGACGCGATCGTCAACCCCAAATTTTTGCATGTGGATGACCCTTTGCGCACGCTGCCCGGTGTGGGCGTGGCCTACAAGTTGGTACAACGGCTGTACGAGCTGGCGGGTGACCCCGGGGGCGCGGCGCAGTTTCTGGACCTGGTGGCGCTGGGTATTGTTGCAGACGTGGCGGAGCAGATGCATGACACGCGCTACCTGCTTCAGATCGGGTTGGAGAGGCTGCGGCGGACGGAACGGATCGGGCTGAAGGCGCTGATGGAGAGCGCCCGGTTGTCGCCGGACAGCGTTGACGCGCAGGCGATCGGTTTTCAGATTGGGCCGCGCTTGAACGCGCTGGGGCGGTTGGATGATGCGACGGTTGCGGTGGAGCTGCTGACGACGGATGACGCGATCCGTGCGGGGCAACTGACGGCGCAGATGGAGCGGCTGAACAACGAGAGGCGGCTGCTGACGAGCCAAATTACGCAGACGGCGTTCGACATGCTGGAGCGGGAGCCGGTTCTGCTGGATTTCAATGCGATTGTTCTGGCGAATCCCAACTGGCACGCGGGGATCATCGGCATCGTTGCGGCGCGGTTGGTTGAGGCGTATCACAAGCCGACGGTATTGCTTTGCAGTGCGCCTGGGGAGCCGGCGCGGGGCAGTGCACGCAGCACGGCGGGGGTGGATATCGGCGGGGCGATCGCGGGGTGTGCGGAGCTGCTGATGCATCACGGCGGGCACCCGGGCGCGGCCGGGGTGACGCTGGAGGCAGCCAACATCGACCGCTTCCGGCGCGAGTTGAGCCGGCAGGTCGACCAGAACAGGATTGATGCGGGGCCGGAAGGCCTGCAAATTGACGCGGAGCTGCCATTCTCCGAGGTGAGCCTTACGCTGGCAGAGGAGATTGAGAGGCTGGCGCCCTTTGGCAACGGCAACCCGCTGCCCAAATTTATAAGCCAGGGCCTGAAGGTGGTTCAGGACCGCCGGATCGGACGGGACGGCGGGCACCGGCGTTTGCTGCTGCAGGATAAGGAGGAGAGGAGACAGACGGCGGTCTGGTGGCGCAGCGCGGACGTGGAGCTGCCGGGTGGTGCGGTTGACATTGCCTATACGCTGGGCGTTAACGAGTATCGCGGTGATAGGAAGGCTCAGCTGACGCTGGAGGCGGTGCGGGCAGCGGAAGAAGCAGAGGCGACCCGCGTGGTCGAAGGGGTGGAGGGGAAGTGTGTCCTACATGACTTGCGACGCGAGCTTGTATCCGCGGACGATCTGCCGTCCTTCGACAGCGCGGTATGGTATGCGGAGGGTACGCGTTTGGGAGAAATTCCCTTGCACTCGCGATTGGCGTCGACCCGAGCTGAGACGGGTCGTCCGCTGGTGTTGTGGAGCAGTCCGCCGTCGCCGGAGTTGTTGCACTGGCTGGTGGAAAGGGTAGCGCCATCTGAACTGTACTTGATTGGCCGCGACACGGCGGAAGCACAGCCGGATGCAGTGCTGAAGCAGGTGGCGGGGATGGCAAAGTGGTCGATGCGGCCGGGCGAGGATGGGGGTCAGGGCGCGGCAGTACAGGACGGCAAGCTTCCCATTGACAAGCTGGCGGCCCGCATCGGTTTAACGGAAGAGATCGTTCGTTGCAGTCTGCTCTGGCTGGAACAGAAAGGGCTGCTGCAGTTGCGGGGATGGGAAGAGGGCGACGTCGCACTGGTGATGCCGGGGGACGGGAGCGAAGGGGACGGCAGTGAGCGAAGGCTCCTGCAGGAGGAGTTGAAGGAACTGCTGGCGGAGGTGCGGGCTTACAGGCGGTTCTTTCAGCGTGCGCCGGTGGGGGCGCTCGGGCTGGACGGGGAACTGCAGTAGTCAGTGGTTAGTGGTCAGGCTCCGTTGGCATTTTGGGGAGGCCTATCAGAAGGCAACAAGAATGTCAGGTCTACAGGCTTGTCAGGGATGTTTGGGGTTTGCATGTTGTGAAAAACAAGACCAATCGATCGGCGAAGGCACGCGAAGAACATCTTTTTGAACCACGAAGGGCCGCGAAGGGCCGCGAAGAAGACCTTTCCGTCCGCGAAGGCACGCGAAGAGGCGCGAAGAACACCTCTTGATCCACGAAGGGCCGCGAAGAGCATTAAATGCTACCGGGATTTTCCTTGCGTGAATGCGCGGGTCAGCCGCACTTTGCTGCCGTAGAACGCTGTTCAGCCAAACGTCAACGATCCCTAGTGAAGTGCTAAGCCATGTTCTGAGTGCTTACTGTGTGCGGTCTTCCTGGGCGGAATGTGCTGCCAGGAGTTCTGTGCCGGGCTCTTGATGGTCATGGGCGAGTGGGTTGGGGCCAATTCGGGCTTGTCGTGCCTGCGCCGGCTCACGCCTCGGTACGAGCCACGACGCGGGGTGGGGGGAAGTTCGGTCGCAGCGGGTCGTCAAG
>JAPPKG010000572.1:0-3238 GCA_026914085.1 Caldilineaceae bacterium
TGGATGAGACGCTGGCGCGGGTCGTGGTGGACCTGAGCGGGCGGCCGTACTGCGTATTTGAGGCGGAGTTTACCACGCCGAAACTGGGGGAGCTCAGCACGGACCTGTTGTTCCACTTGTTCGAGAGCGTTGCGATTCACGGGAGGATGAACTTGCATGCGGCGGTGCTGTACGGGCGCAACGATCACCACAAAGCGGAAGGGCTGTTCAAAGCGCTGGCGCGGGCGCTAGACGGGGCAACGCGGCCGGATGAGCGGCGGGCCGGCGTACCGAGTACGAAGGGAACGCTGAGCGCGTGAACGCAGGCGCGGTTGTTCCTCGAACGACGGCCGGGCGCGCCTCCTCGCTTTTGCCTAGCCACTCCTTTTTCCCTTTCCCATTTCAAGGCATAGACAATGACCGTTGACAAGATGACCGATCTCGAGATCCCTACACTGGAAGAGATACGCACAACGCGCGCTCACATAGATCCTTATGTCTTGCGCACTCCAATGTGGCGCTGGCAGAGTCAGACCGTGGAGGAGGCATTTGGGGCGGACACGGAGGTCTGGCTGAAGCTGGAGCTTTTTCAGAGGACGGGAACGTTCAAGCCGCGCGGCGCTGTGAATGACATTCTGCAACTGGAAAGGGCGGCGCGGGAGCGGGGCGTGACCGCGGTGAGCGCGGGCAACCACGCGATCGCGGTGGCGTACGCGGCCCAGATTTTCGGTATCAGCGCCAAAGTCGTGATGCCGGCGTCCGCGCCCCGGTTTCGGGTGGAGAAGTCGCGCAGCTATGGGGCAGAGGTTGTGCTGGTGGCCGACGTTTATGAGGGGTTTGCCGAGGTGGAGCGCATCCAGGCGGAAGAAGGGCGGGCCTTTGTTCATCCGTTTGACGGCCGTACGATTGTCGCGGGTCAAGCGACGGTGGGGCTGGAGGTGTGCGAGGATGCGCCGGCGCTGGACATGTTGATCGTGCCAATAGGAGGAGGAGGTTTGGCCGCCGGCATCGGCGCGGCGGTCAAGCAGCTGCAGCCGGCGTGCGCGGTCTTCGGTGTGGAGCCGGAAGGCGCGGATGCGATGCACCGCAGCTTTGCCACAGGCAAGCCGGAGTCGATTGAGCGTGTAGAGACGATCGCCACCAGCCTGGGGGCCCCGTCGACGCAGTCGTACAGTCTCGGGCTATGCAGGCACTTTCTGGAAGACTTAGCGCTGGTCAGCGACGAAGAGATGCTGGACGGGATGCGGCTTCTTTTGCATGAGATGAAACTGGCGGTCGAGCCGGCGTGTGCGGCCTCGACTGCGGCCCTTTTGGGACCGCTGCGCGAACAGGCGGCGGGCAAACGGGTGGGGCTGATTCTGTGCGGCTCGAACATTGGCGTGGACACGTTTGTGGACCTGATCGGCCAGGGCATCGATGGCTGAAAGCGCTGTCGAACTGGCGCCTGGCCATAAGATCGGTCTGCCGCTGGCAGGCCCGGTGATGCTTGCGGCGGGCAGTGTCGGCTACGGGGAGGCGCGGCACCGGGAGTTGGAGACGGCCCGGTTTGGCGGCGTGGTTGTGGGTCCGTTCACACGGAGGAGCCGGGGCGGCAGCCAGCCGCTGCGTATGGCGGAGACGGTGGGCGGGTTTGTACGAAACGTCGGGTTGCAGAACCGGGGCGTGTCGGCGGCGGTGAGGCGGTACGGCCAGCTGTGGCCGCGTTTGGGCTGTCCGGTCATTGCCCAGGTGGCAGACAGCGAGCACAGAGACGCGGCGGAGACTGTGGAGCGGCTTTCAAGGGCGGACGGAATCGAGGGGTTCGAGCTGCTGTGTGAGCCGGGTGCCAGCGAGAAAGAGATCAGCCGGCTGCTGGAGGTTGTTCTGCTGGAGACGGAATTGCCCGTTCTGGTTAAGCTGCCTCTCGCGCGCGCTGCCGTGCTGGCCGCGGCGGCTGTGGAGGCGGGCGCGGCCGGTGTGGTGGTGGGAAGGCCGCCGATGGGGGCGGGTGTACGGCCAGACGGCCAGACTGTGAGCGGGGAGATGTTCGGGCCGGGGGCTTTTCCAGTTATGCTGGCGGCGCTGCTGGAGGTGAAGGCGTTGGCGCTGCGCGGTTCGCTGGTCGCCAGCGGCGGCGTTCATACACGGCAGCAGGCGCGCGATTGTTTGCAGGCGGGCGCGGAAGCTGTGCAGCTGGATAGCCTGGTTTGGGTAGAGCCGGCGGCGGCGGTGGCGCTGGCAGCCGGGTTGAGCAGCAGTTGATGGGCCGGCAGATTCTTCACCCCGCGTTCATTCCTTTCTTTTTTCTCTTTCGCTTAATCTACATACCGGCCAGCGTGTTGAGCCATACGGGCCACGGGTCGCCGTGGCTTAATGCGGTGCTGGGTTGCGTGGTCACGCTGGGCGCGGAGTGGCTGGCGCGGCGTGTGGGGGTCGACATCGCGCGGCGCGAGCGGCAGCGCGCAGTTGGAGTCGTGATTCTGGCGCTGGTAACGCTTGGCTTCTTTCCGGAGGAGGCGCCGATCGGGTTGATCCTGTGGGCGGGGAGTGGGGCGGCGTGGGGGGCGGCGACGCGGGGGGTTGGTTGGCGGGCGGCGTCGAACATCAAGGTTTTCGCGGCGGGGACGGTGGGAGTTCTGCTAGGTGCGACGGGGTTGTTCGGGCCGGGGAGCTGGTTGGGGGCGGTAGTGTTGGGAGTTGGGTTGTGGGTTGGGGGAATAGGCGACTATATGGAGGAGCGCGGGCATGGATGAGGGAGTTCAGACCGCCGGCGAGCAGGCGAAGCGGACAAGGGAACAGAAAAGAGCAGCGTGGAAAGAGTGGCTGGAGGAGAGTGAACGGCTCAATCAGTTGGTACTGGCCGGGACGAAGGGTAAACCTGCGGACATTGATCTGGCGCTTAAGGCCGCGCGTGCGGACCTGGAAGCGAGGGACGCAAGAGTATGTGGAGGCGACGAGTGACAGGAATATGGACGAACAGAGGGGATGGGTGGGAGTTGGACGCGCCGCAAGCCTTCGAAGACGAATCCTCTCGACACGTTGAAAGAGGCATACAAAGAGGCATCGGAAAGATGACCCGAATGCCGGGAAACTCAGGAGCGCGAACGAGAAGGTCAATACCTCACTGACTCTTACCGTCAAAAGACAGGAGTTTGCCAATCATATTCGGCATGAATGTAGTCTCTTGATTGTCGAAGGTCAGGGCTTGCAGTACGCGACCAGAGTCGCGTCGCCGAACACCTCCTCGACCAGGGTGGCGACGTCCGGGTCATAGTCGTTA
>JAPPKG010000096.1:0-1479 GCA_026914085.1 Caldilineaceae bacterium
GCCGTCATTATCAGTGGTCAAAGGTGTGTCGATGCCGTCGTTGTCCGTCGTAGGCGTATCGATACCATCGTAGTCGGTTGCCGGAGTAGAATATCCGTCGTTGTCTGTATCTGGCGCATTGACCTGCCTTGCGGAGATCAGCCCCTCCGTGGTTGCCTTGACGTAACTCGACCATGGACTCGTTTCGCCCGAGTCACTCACCGCACGGATGGCATATGTGTAGGTTACCCCATCCGACAGGGCCGTGTGCATGAACTCTGTAGCTGAAAGGCTATTGCCTCCGATGTATTGCCAGGCGTTGGCGCCCTCCCTGGCCCAGAGATCATAGCGCACCGCGCCGGATACGGAGCCCCAGCTCAATTCCACTTGACCCACACCCGGAACCGCGGAAAGAACGGGGGCATCAAACGTCGAGGAAGCCTCTCCCACTCTCGCCGAAACATAGGAAGACCATCCGCTCCCCCGGCCATCATTGCTCCATGCTTGAATCGTGTAGTGGTAGGTTCTTCCGGAAACAACATTTGAGTCAGTAATGGACGTGGCGTTTAATCTATCCCCGCCAAGCTGGCGAAACTCCTCCACATTGTCCCATGCATAGAGCTCAAAGTAATCTGCTTCCGCCACAGCATTCCAGGTTAACTCAATGCTGTTGCTTTTGGCTTCAACACTAAGCGTGGGAACAGAAGGCGAGTCGATCCCATCATAGTCGGTGTATGGGGTAGTGACACCATCATCGTCCGTGGAAAGCGGTGTATCGACACCATCATTGTCTGTTTCTGGTGTATCAATGCCATCATAGTCGGTTGTCGGCGTGTCGAAACCGTCATTATCGGTGGACGAGGGCGAGTCGTCGTCGTCATCGTCGTCGCCGCTCTCTTCTTCCGTGACCTGCGTCATGCGGGAAACAAATGCAACCGGATCGTCCACGTTGTCATTGGCTGAGGCGTAGGCAGAAATTACGCCACGCGAGGCTAGCGCCAGCGCCAGGAGGGATGTGGCAAGGTACCTAAGGAGAGTGTACATTTCCGGCCTCCAGAACAGAGCAAGACAGTGGGTCACATACTGCTATTGTGGTCGGTCGAGAAGTATGACTGCCTCTGTGCTCAGATTCATAAATCGGCACGTCGTCCATTTTGATTGCTAAGAGTCCTTCAAAGACTCTCTGGTGATCTGACCGGCAGGCCAGATGAAGCATTCAGAATGGTAGAGCTTCTGAGACTATTTTACTGAATGGAGGTTCAGAAAATGTGAAGGAGGTGTTTGGGAGTTGTTTCAGTGTGGGGATTTAGGCAGTCGGATGGTGAACCGTGTACCTTTGCCTGGGGTGGAGTCTGCTAAAAGGACGCCATCGTGGGCTTCAACGATCGCTTTGGCGATAGCGAGGCCGAGACCAGACTGTGCCTGTCCGTTGCGATGGCGTGATCTGTCGACTTTGTAGAAACGGTCGAAGATATGTTCCAACTCATCGGGTGGAATGCC
>JAPPKG010000096.1:1579-3235 GCA_026914085.1 Caldilineaceae bacterium
GCAGCAATCAGGGCTGCCAGCGCGGTGGCCTGGCTCACGCTATTGAGGAAGAAGCTTTCAGGAGAGAAACCGGGCAGGCTCTCGCCAGGAATGAGACTGCTACGTAAGAATGCAGTTCCTACCAACTCGTCGTCGTGAATGACGGCTATTCCTCCATTTCGGTCAGCGAGATTCGTTTCGCGCCCTTCCTGACCTGGTTCGGGCGAATAGATGATTTTTTGTTGGCTGTCGACCAGCACGACGAGTCTGCTTAAAAAGCTTAACGAAGGCTCATTGTTCAACCATTCTTCAATCCCTTCCCAGCTGTAGTCGTTCTCTTCGTAGAACCCCAGCAGAAGTACGGCAACCACGGAGTTTTCGCTCTGCTGAGAAACGAAGCGGTCGAATTCCAGGCGCGTTCGCTGCCCACTGATGAATGCAACAAGCAACGCGCCGGAAATCCCTACTGCAACGAAAGCCAGCGTGAGTTTCACCGCCAGTGAGCGAAACATTTTTCAGCCCTCAGGAGCAAAGCGATACCCCATGCCATATACGGTCTGGATGTAACGGGGCTTGCTGGGAACAGGTTCGATTTTTGTGCGCAGGTTCCGGATGTGAACGTCTATTGTGCGCTCGTAACCCTCGTAGGCGTCTCCGCTGACCGCCTCCAATAGATCGAGTCGGGAAAATGCCCGTCCGGGGGACAACATGAATGTTTCCAGAAGCTCGTACTCTGAAGGTGTAAGAGCAACGGCGTTGCCGCTGACACGTACAGTTCGGCCGGCGCGGTCCAGCGTGATTTCCGCCATTCGGAGAATCTCCGGCAGCCGGTTCTGCTGGCCGACCCTTCTCAGTACTGCACGGACGCGTGCGATCAATTCCTGGACGCCAAACGGTTTGGTCACATAGTCATCGGCACCCAGCTCCAAGCCAACGACCTTGTCGCTTTCTTCAAGCCTGGCCGTCAGCACGATTATAGGAGTGTCAGATTCCTGAGTGAAGTTTCGAATAAAGTCATAGCCGCCCATCTCCGGCATCATCAGGTCGAGGAGAACGAGGTCTGGTTTCTCGGAGCGCGCCACGAACAGGGCATCTCGGCCGTTGGCTGCCTCCACCACGCGATAACCTTCGCGCTCCAGGTACCAGCGCGCCATTTCACGCAGTTTGACTTCATCGTCTACAACGAGGATAGTCTGCGACACGAAATCGTTCTCCCGCTACTATTGCGTAGCAAATTGGAACGGCCCTGGTTTGCTGACGGCAACCTGGTCCGGGTTCCTGGCGATGTTCAGCACTGCTCCAGAACGTATTATCGCGCACAACTGTTCAGGAATTATGAAGGAGGGTTGAAGAAGTGACAAGTGTTGGACATAAGGCGATGTCAGTGGCATGGGGTTCTTAACCGACTCTGGCGGGGTCAGGCTTCCGAATCGGATGAAGGCAGGCGAGTCGGCGCCTGTCTTGTGCAGGCGGCCGACGTATGGGTGCGAATTTCGGCTGTGGTACAATGCTGGCTGACATTTGGGTAGCAAACATCTTCGGCGGAGAAGACTTAAAAGGCTCAAGATGCCGCCTCTTCAGACGCAGAAAAAGAAAGGAAGCATTTCATGTCACAGGTTGCCGTGGGGATTCACAGGCAGATTCGATCTTCGATACACACGGCAGTTGAAGGGCTGT
>JAPPKG010000073.1:0-18037 GCA_026914085.1 Caldilineaceae bacterium
CCGCAACGCCCCCCCCAACAACATGCCTCGCCGACCTGGTGTCGATATTCGTAACGGGTGCCTAATCGAAGGTGTCCAGCCAGACCTCGTCCCGCCAGTCCCATCAGATCCCCTTACGTGCCGGCCTGGTACCCTGCCCTCGCACCCCCCCAACTGACGGACTCCACCGTACGGCCAGGCCAGGCGCCTGCACTGCGCCTAGCCCAAAGACGGTAAACAACGCCGGCCACCGCTGGCGCCGATTCCCCGCCTGACTGTTCCCACCCCACATCTGGGATGCACCTGTTAAGTCTCCGGAGTTGACACGCGACTTCCGACCGTGTGCAGGGCGCCTAAGTGAATTTCCTGAGGAAACTGTCCCCAACTGGGTTCTTGGTGTTGTACAAAATATAAACAAAATGTCAAGAAATTATTTGCAGGAGTTGCACAGAATGATATTGTGAGTTAGAATGATTGGCTATCGTAAGTTAAGGGAGATAGAGAAAGAGGGGGTCCAATCCATCAAAGCATCCTTTTCGGCTGGTCACAGAAGAAGCTCGTCGCGTCCCCCTACGGCCCAACTGCCTGCGGTCAAATGCATTTGCCGTGATTCGGAAAGCAGGGAGTTGTTCTGAGCCAAGCTTCTCGACGCGCCAGCCCGAAAGGTCCCTTCGTGAACTGTCTGCCGACAGCCATCAATGGGGGGAAGAAGAACAACGTGTTAGGTTGTCTCCCGATTTCGGTAGATCCCTTGACTCTGGTCGCTGAATGCACTAATTTGGGACTGTAGAATCCGTGACTTACGGAAAAGTGGAAGAGGGGGGAAACTGATGAGCAAAGGTGCTCTGATGACTCTGAGAATACGCGACTGGGAACGCCCACTGCTCTCTCTCGCGTATGAAGCCGGCCAGGCCTATGTATCGCCGCCGCACCCAAAGGTCAAGGACAAGAAGGAGTTGGATTTGGCCTATGACTTCTGTGAAGCCGTAACCGCCGTAAACAGCCGGTCCTTCTTTACCGCGTCACGTCTCCTTCCTAAGGAAAAACGGCGCTCTGTGCGCGCCCTTTACGCCTTCTGCCGCAAGAGCGATGACATAGTCGACAAGCCACCCTCGGGAAGGCGCGATCCTGAGGCAGTGCGCAACGCGCTTGCCGCCTGGCAGTCGCGCACACTAATTCAGCGGGCCGATGGTCGCGATCCTGTAGCGCTAGCGTGGTCAGACGCTCGACTCCAGTATGGAATCCCATCCCGCTATGCCGAACAGCTCATCCAGGGCGTTGCACGAGACATCACGGACACGCGCTATAATACATTCGCCGACTTGACCAACTACTGTTACGGCGTAGCGGCTACTGTTGGACTGATGAGCATGCACATCATCGGGTTTACCGGTGCAGAGGCAATACCCTACGCTCTCAAGCTCGGTGTGGCGCTGCAGTTGACGAATATTCTGCGCGATGTAGGGGAGGATTGGGAGGCCGGTCGCCTCTACTTGCCCTTGGAGGATCTGCATCGATTCGGACTCGCTGAATTGGACATTGAAGCCGGCCAGGTAGACGATCGCTGGCGTTGCTTCATGCGTTTTCAGATCGGGCGAACACGTCAACTCTACGAAGAGGCATGGCCTGGAATCGGTCTTCTGCACGCTGACGGCCGCTTCGCGATCGGGGCAGCAGCCGAACTCTATCGCGCAATTCTCGCTGACATCGAGAATAACGACTACGATGTGTTTACCCGGCGAGCCCATGTCAATGCATGGGGAAAGCTGAGGCGGCTCCCGGCAATCTGGTGGCGCAGCAAAACGGTTCGTTGCCCGGTGTAAAACAGTACCAACTACCTGAGTCGAACACAACAAAAAGCCACAATCAGCGCAGTTCGTTGAACGAGGCGAGCGCAGATACATCTCATCACTCTTGCCTCTTCACCCCTCTCACCCATCATGTGTTGCCTTCACTGACCACTGTTTACTGATCACCGGCGACTGAGGTTCTGGGCGGTCGGGCATTCGGCCCTCCCAGAGCGGGGAATGGCCCCAGTAACGCCCCCCTCGGCGCTCGCGCCGCAGCGAGTGCGAACCCAATGTGAAGTTGGCGGCACGCAGCAGCCCCGTTCCTCCTCCCAATTCGAGACCCAAGACAAGACGGCCATGCCCCGCACGTGTTCACATCGACCTTTTCGGATTCATACTGGAATCTGATATGGTGACTGCCCGGAGGCTGAAAAGTCAAGTCACGCCGAAAACACCGTCAACTGGGGAAACTCTTCCTCGACTTCCACCCAATTCTGCAGTTATACGCCCCGCACTGGTCAGCCACTTCCCTCCTTGAGGCACATTTCAATTCAGCTATCTTTGACCACTGCTTCAAGCAGTACCTCCCGCCGCCTCCGCGCCCACAGCCACCCCCAGTTCTTCGGAAGGCCTGACAGAACGCACTCTTCCTCTGCAATTCGTGTGCCCTGAAAATTGACAATTGATCCTGTAGTGGCTACAATTCTCCCGCTCCCGGCCTGTTAGAATGACCGATGCTGTTTTGGCGTATGGCCGTGTTCACGAACACGTGGCAGTGAGGCAAGTCTACCCCCTCTTCGTCTCTGACCAGGGCCGGGCCCGCCACACTTGCGTTTCTCAATCATTCTGTTGCCGTCGGTTGCGAGCCGCCGGGCAAATGCATGTCCATGACTATGAGTCGGCAGGCGTCGTCGCGTGCGGCGAAAATCGATGATGGTGGCGCTGACGACACGATCCTCGAACTTCGGGATCTGAGGACCTACTTCTTTCTCGAACGAGGGGTTGTGAAGGCTGTCGACGGTGTAAATGTCGCCGTAGGACGTAGAAAGACTCTCGGTGTGGTCGGCGAGAGCGGCTGCGGCAAGAGCGTAACTTTTCGCTCGGTGATGCGGCTCATACAGTCTCCGCCGGGAAAGATCGTGGATGGAGAGATTCTCCTGCATCGCAAGGACGGGGACACTGTCGACATAGTCAAGCTGGATCCTCGCAGCCGCCAGCTGCGCGATATCCGCGGCGCCGAGATCGCCATGATCTTTCAGGAGCCGATGACTTCACTGAACCCACTCCATCCCGTCGGCCGGCAGATTTCCGAGTCGGTCCTGTTGCACCAGAGCATGTCAAGGCGGGCGGCTCTGGAGCGGGCCGAAGAGATGTTGAACAGGGTTCACATTGCCGATCCCGATCGCCGCATCGGCGAGTATCCGCACCAGCTGAGTGGAGGAATGCGACAGCGAGTAATGATTGCGCTTGCTCTGAGTTGCAATCCCTCGATTCTGATCGCGGATGAGCCAACCACTGCGTTGGACGTAACGGTTCAGGCACAAATCCTGGACCTGATGCGAGAACTGCAGTCCGAATTCGATTCAGCAATTGTGCTGATCACGCATAACCTTGGCGTGGTATCGCAGATGGCGGATCATGTGGCCGTTATGTATATGGGGCGCGTCGTGGAGTACGCACCGGTCTATGAAATCTTCCACAACCCGAAACATCCCTATACCATCGGGCTCCTCAACTCGGTACCGGTCCTGGGACGCAAGGAGGACAACCGTCTCGTTCCAATCACGGGAATGGTACCTAGCCCAATGGATGAGATTCGCGGTTGCGCGTTTGCTGAAAGGTGCCCTGACGCAATGGAGATTTGCTGGGAGCAGTCTCCTGAGTTCAAGGAGCACGAGCCAGGACATTCTGCGGCCTGCTGGTTGCATGATTGACCTGGAAGTTCCGCCGGTTCTTGCAGAGAAAGAAGCATCGCAGAACCTGACCCATCCGACCTGCACGTCCGAGAACAACATTCAGTTGCCTGGTCGCGTCACCTCTGGCGCAAAGGGCATCTCTCTATACACACTTTTCAAGGAGGCAAGCTAATGTCAAGTAGCAAAAAGAGGACGATCTTCTTCATACTGTCGCTGCTGATCGTTACAGCGATGCTGGTCAACGCCTGTGGCGGCGGAGAAAGCGAACCCGCGGCCGCAGAGGCGCCGGCAGAAGAAGAGGCCGCACCGGCCGCTGCCGAGGCCGATGCGGAAGAGGACGCAGAAGAGGCGATGGCGGAGGTTGACCTTTCCCCGACCGAGTATCCCGAGCCACAACTGATCGTCGGTAGCCGCGAAGTAGAGAAGCTACCGTTGGACCAGATTCTGACCTACAAGGCTTTGGATTCTTACAACGAACCCGAATGGGTGAGCGAGCTCGTGGCCGAGGGCGTTCTGCCGCCGGTCGAAGAGCGCCTGCCCGTTGAGCCTCGGGTAATTCTTGAGAGCGGCATGTCCGACGGCATCGGCGTATACGGCGGTGTCTGGCGCGACTTCTCCGCCTGCCCGACTGAGGGCTACAACCGTGGCGCCGGTCAGAGCGCAGGTTGGTTCGGTATCGAAGCGGCGGCCTATGCGTCTCTGCTCAAGTCCGGCCCCATCTATCGACGCTCCGATTCGCTCGAACCGCTGCCCTACCTTGCAAAGAGCTGGGAATGGAGCGAAGACGGCTACGAGCTGACCATGAGTATTCTCGAAGGAGCCAAGTGGTCTGACGGTCATCCCTTCACCACGGAAGACGTTCTGTTCTCGTGGGAAGACATGATTGTCGACCCGAACGTTCAGTCGCCTAAAGGCGCCTCTGCCTGGATCTTCGAGGATCAGATGACCCAGCTTGAAGTGATCGACGACTACACCTTCAAGTTCGTCTTCCCGGTCGCCTTCCCGGTTCAGTCGCTTTTCCAAATGGACGAAGGTGACTTCCACATCTCGCCGGCTCACATCCTGAAGCCGCTCCATCCCAAATACAACAGCGAGATGGACTACGTGGACTTTGAAGCGGCGATGCCCCCGGACAAGACCCCAGTCGTGCTGGGCGAGTTTGTACCGGTTGAGTACATTACCGACGAGTTGATGATTCTTCGCCGTAACCCCTACTACTGGGGCGTCGACGAAGCCGGCAACCAGCTTCCCTATCTGGATGAGGTTGTCTTTGAAAAAGGGCCTTCTGGCGTCGGACGAACGCTCAGCACGCTCGCCGGCTCAGCTGATCACTCCAACCTGGAGAATCCGAGCACCTTCATCGAGACGCTGAAGCGAGCCGAAGAAGATGACGCGCACTTCTACGTCGAGTGGGGTCCGGAGACCTTGGGTTTCAGCATCAAGCTGAACCTTTCCACCACGCTGGGCGTGAAGGATGATCGCGATGCTGCCGTACGCGAGCTGTTCCGCGACATTCGGTTCCGAAAGGCTGTCAGTTTTGCATTGGACCGCGAGGGCATTTCGCAGTCAATCCTGCGCGGGCCTTTCCTGCGTGGTTGGGCTGGCGGTCTGTTCCCCGGCTCCTCCTACTTCGATCGCAACACTGTAGCCTACTACAACCACAACCCTGAAGCCTCCGCCGTCCTGTTGGCCGACCTTGGCTTCGAAGACACTGACGGCGACGGCATTCTGAACTGGCCGGCCGACCGCCTCGCCAGCGGTGAGAACCTGGTCCTGGCGCTGGTCACCAGTGAAGACGCCGAAGAGACCCAGACGGTAGGTGATGCTGCTGTCACCCTGCTCGGCGACCTGGGCGTGCAGATCAACGTCCGCCCGCTGAACAGCGCGGCTCGCCGCGAGATGAACGAGGCTGGCGAATGGGAGATGAGAGTCGACCGCGACAGCCAGACCTTCGCCGTCCCCTTTACCCGCTGCCGCGAGCTGGCGCCCATCGAGCGCGAGTTTAGCTTCCACCGCGAAGGCTCAGAGCCCCGTGAGCTGCTGGACTTCGAGCAGGAGCTGGTCGACATCGCGCTGGCATTCTGTATCGAGCCCAATACCGACATTCGTAGAGATCTGATGGCCGAATACAACCGCATCTCGACAGAGAATGTCCACTTCATCGGCGTCTTTGTCGGTCGTTACGGTCTGGCCGCGGCCAAGCGCTTCAAGAACGTTCCTGCCGGCATGCCCGTGTTCATGTACAACTGGACTTGGGAAAACGTAATGCCCGAGCAGGTTTGGGTTGCCCCTGAGGAGCAGATCGAACAGCTGCGCCCGGGCGTGATTCCTACCTACGAGAGCGAATAGAATTTCGAACATTGAGTTGAGAGGAGAGAGGAGTGAGAGTCAATCTTGCTCCTTTCTCTTCACTCCTCCCAGCATAACTGTCAGGAAACCTCCCTTAATCTCATCCAATGATCGGTTTCATTGTTCGCCGCTTTACCGTTTCGGTTGCCGTTGTTCTGGGCATCGCGCTGGTCAGCTTTATTGTGATCCAGTTGCCCCCGGGCGACTATGCTGACGGCTACGAGTCGTTCCTGATCGAGCAGGGCGGCGCCACCGAAGCTGAGGCGGAAAGGCAGGCCAACCTGTTCCGTCAGCGCTATGGACTGGACAGGCCGCTCCCTATACAATTCTATGTCTGGATCCGGGACATGGTGACGAAAGGGAGTTTCGGCTTTTCCTTCGCTTACAAACGTGACGTCGGCGAACTGATAGCTGAACGTTTGCCTCGCACACTGTTGTTGGCCGTTCTTGCCCATCTTACTTCAACTGCGGTCGGCATCATCGCCGGCATATTTGTCGCACCGCGGCAGTACTCTGTCGCAGACAATGTAGCAGCTTTTATTGCATTTATTCTTTCCGCGCTGCCTCGTTTCTGGATCGCACTTGCAATCATGTTCTTTCTCGTCTTTACCTTGGAGCAGGAGCACGTTACCGCTTTCCACTCACCGCAATATGTGGTTGTGCCCTGGGCATTCGGCACCGTTGCCGAGGCGCGAGAGAGTTGGGCAAAGCTGGTCGATCTTCTCCAGCACATATGGCCGGTCGTGGTAATCGCCGGGCTAGGCGGCGTGGCCCGCAACATGCGCGTAATGCGCGGCAACATGCTGGACGAACTGAACGCGCAGTACGTGACGACGGCCCGCTCCAAAGGATTGACTGAAGGGCAGGTGATGCGTCGACATGCAGTGCCGAACGCTCTGCATCCCATCATCATGTACCAGGGGACTGTGCTACCCTACATGCTGCAAGGAGAGCTGCAGGCGTCAATCGTGATGGGCCTGCCGACGATCGGTACCCTGCTTCTGACTTCGCTCCGCAATGAAGACATCTATATTGCCGCGAGCTGCCTCTTGATCTATGGTGTGCTTCTGGTTGCAGGCAATTTGATTGCAGATATCTCACTGGCTGTGCTGGATCCGCGGGTTCGGTTTTCGTAGATTGAATGCTGGATATTCCTTTAGCCGACTGAAGCTTCTCAGGAAAGAGAGTGGCGTAGCAAACGGGCCTTTGAGGGTTCGGGCCTGCCAGACTCACATCGCCTTCGGTTTCCTTAACTGTCTTAATTCACTGCTGACCTGACTATGGCATCTTCGCAGAATGGGGCTAGCGCCGATACCACGCTCCAATCGGTCGACTTGGAAGAAGAGCAGCACGAATCCTACTTCCAGCTCGTGTGGCAGCGGTTCAGAAAGAGCCGCCCGGCCATCGCTGGCGGACTAATGGTATTGTCTCTGATTATCTTGGCAATCTTTGCCGAGTTCTTTGCCCCTGTTGATCCTACCGACGCCAATCTGCAGGACAGCTTCATCCCGCCCACTCGAATCCGCTTGATCGATGTCGAGGGCAACTTTCATCTCCGTCCATTCATTTACAATCAGGTCGTAACAATCGATCCCAAAACCTTTGAACCTCTCTGGGAGGACGATCCGGAGCAGCGATATGACATACAGTTCATGGTCAAGAGCTGGGAGTGGAAAATCCTGGGCCTGTTCCCAACCCGCTACCATCTCTTCGGCGTGAACGAAGGAGGCAAGATCCACTTGCTCGGAACGGAAAAACAGGGCAGGGACCTGTGGGGCCGTGCCTGTGCTGCAGGGCGCATTTCACTGTCGTTGAGTCTCTTTGCCACAATCGTCAGTATCGTAGTTGGCGCCGTTGTCGGTATCGTATCCGGCTACTATGGAGGCGTGATCGATAACGTCATTCAGCGATTCGTGGAGTTTGTGGCCTCGTTTCCGCAACTCCCACTCTGGCTGGCACTGGCTGCGATCATCCCGCGTACGTGGGACTCGTTGCAGGTCTTCATCATCATGGTGATCATCTTTTCTCTGCTCTCATGGACCCTGTTGGCCCGCGAAGTGCGTGGCAAGGTACTGGCCTTCCGGGAGACTGATTTCATACTGGCTGCCAAAGAAATGGGCGCCTCAGACGCTCGCATCATCTTTCTACACCTTTTCCCCAATTCAATCAGCCACATAATCGTCGTGCTCACTCTTACAATCCCTCAGATAATTCTTGCGGAGGCGTTTCTCAGCTTCCTGGGCATCGGGATCCAGGAGCCGCTTGTGAGTTGGGGCTTCCTGATGCGGGACGCGCAGAACCTGCAAACGCTCGGCACGCACACCTGGATCATGACGCCTGTCGTCTTTATCATCGTCGCCGTGCTGGGATTCAACTTTCTGGGAGACGGCCTGCGAGATGCGGCCGACCCATATTCGATTGTCTGAGATTGGGACGGAGAACGGCGTTGGGCAGGCGAAGGTCATTTCAGGTCGGTGGCAACACATTGGCCGTGGTGCTTCGAGCCTGGGCACGGCCCATCGTGCTCATCTTGTCCATCCTCGTCTTTCTCACCTTTGGAACCGTTGTCGCCGTATTTGCTTGGCCTCAACCCCCTGCCGCATCTGTCAGTGGCACCGTTACCGACGCAAACGGGCCGGTGGCTGGCGCACTGGTCCGCGTGCAGACGACCGCAAACCATACTTACACGGATAAAAGAGGGGGATTCACGATTGAAGGTGTTTCCACCGCCGAAAACGTAACACTGGTGGCGTGGGCGGAAGGCTACATCTTCGGTTGGACGGAGGCGAGCGGCGGCGAAGAGCAGGTCAGTATCGAGCTGCATCCCCACAACCGCGTTGACAACGCTGTCTACGACTGGGAACCGTCCGAAAACTGTGGTGAGTGCCATCCATCCTACGCAGAGTGGCGGCTCGATGCCCACAGCCAGTCTGCGGTGAACGTCCGCTTTCTGACAATGTACAATGGCACCGACATTGAAGGCAACCGCAGCCGTAACAGCAATTACGATACAGGTCTGCCCCGTACGCGTGACCCCGACGATCCCTACTTTGGGCCGGGCTTCAAGGTAGACTTTCCCAAACGGGACGGGAATTGCGCGGCCTGCCACACGCCTATGGCTTCTAAATTGGATGCCGACAACAGCTGCGGGTGGAATGGCTGCCATATGCAGGAGACCAGCGACGCCAGCGACGAATTGCCGGACGGCGTAAGCCCTAATGAAGCCGTAGGCGTGGCCGCTGAAGGCATCTCATGTGATTTCTGCCACAAGATCGGCGCCGTGAATTTCTATACCGACACCGTGCTGCCGGATCCCGCTATGCCTGGCATACTTTCACTTACGCTTTACCGGCCCAAGTCGGGAGAAGACCTACTGATGGGGACGGTCGACGATGTTTCCCGACCGAAAGACAGTTTCAATCAGTTGCACCGCGAAAGCGCGTTCTGCGCCGCCTGTCACTTCGGCGTCAACGACACGACTGAAATCTACAACTCTTACGGGGAATGGCTTGAGAGTCCATACAGTGATCCCGATACTGGGCAGACCTGCCAAAACTGTCACATGCCTGATGCCCCGCGTCTTACATCCCGCATGGAGTCCCTGGTGCAGACGGCGGCGTGGCTGGAAAAGACGAGCGGACGCACGTTGCCGGCCGGCCTTGGGAAACTGGCCGAGCAGTCGCAGCGCAGCTATTTCGTGTACCCCGAAAGGGGTGGACTATTTCGTGAACTCGACCAGATTCACTTGCACCAGATGCCTGGCGCGTCGGACGAACAGTTCCTGAGAAGCGCGATCTCTCTGGAAAGCAATGTCGAAATCGATGGTGCCGAAATCGTTGTGAACACAGTTGTCAGCAATACCGGGGCGGGCCATCACTATCCCACCGGGTCGCCGCTGCGACAGGTGCTCCTGGTTGTCCGGGCTTCCGACGCAAGCGGCGGAGAACTGGCACTGGTAGAAGGTGAGTCGCTCCCCGAATGGGCAGGTGACGTGGCTGGGTTTGCCGGCCAGGCCTATGCCAGGATTCTGCGGGATACTCTGACTGGGGAAGAACCAACCTTTTCCCACTGGCGGCTGGTGGAATTGGTCGAAGATACGCGCATTCCGGCACTGTCCTCAAGGGCGGGTAGTTTTCGCTTTGCCCTGCCCGATGATGACAGCGGTCTCGCAGACCACGACATCCACATAGAAGTGCAGCTCATCTTTCGCAGGGCATTTCAGCAGCTGCAGGAATGGAAGGGTTGGACTGATCCGGATATCCTGTTGGCTGTGGATGAACTTCAGATTGTAGCTGACGCCAACGACGATCGCTAGAGCAAAGAGGGACAATGGAAGAAGCTCTTCTTGAAGTCAACGGCCTGAAACAGTGGTTTCCCATTCGCAAGGGTTTCCTGCAGCGAATTGTCGGGCACGTCAAGGCCGTTGACGGCGTAAGTTTCGCAATAAGCCGCAACGAAGCCTTGGGGCTCGTTGGAGAAAGCGGCTCCGGCAAGACCACAGTCGGGCGGTCTGTGCTACGGCTTTACGATCCGACGGACGGCGAGATCTGGTACACCTCTGCCGAAGGCGAGCGCCTCGATATCGCCAATATCGACCAGGCTGAAATGAAGCCGCTGCGCAAAGAAATGCGCATGATCTTCCAGGATCCCTTCAGTTCGCTGAATCCGCGATTGACTGTGAAAGACCTCATAGGAGAGCCGCTCATCATCCATAAGGAGGCCTCCGGCCGACAGTTGGAGGACAGGGTCTCAGAGCTGATGACGTCGGTCGGGCTGGATCCGAACTATATGCGCCGCTATCCACATGAGTTTTCAGGCGGACAGCGTCAGAGGATTGGCCTAGCCCGTACGCTGGCGCTCAGGCCGCGCCTGATCATTGCTGACGAACCGGTCTCGGCCTTGGATGTGTCGATTCAGGCCCAGGTGTTGAACCTTCTTCAGGAGTTGAAGGAAGAACTGGGACTGACCTATCTCTTTATCGCCCACGACCTTTCCGTAGTCGAGCACATGTGCGACCGCATTGCCGTCATGTACGTCGGCCGGCTGGTGGAAATCGCCGATTCAGAAAGGCTTCTCCAACGGCCCCTTCACCCCTATACCGAGGCGCTGGTTTCGGCCATCCCTCCTGCGGACCCTGACATACAGCTGAATCGGATAATCCTGGAAGGCGATATACCTAGTCCGGCCAATCCGCCCTCCGGGTGCGTGTTTCATCCCCGTTGCCTCTATGCACAGGACCAGTGTACGCAAGAGGAGCCCCACCTGGAAGAGATTGAACCGGGACATTTTGCCAGCTGTCACTTCGCCAGCGAGCTGGCGCTGCAGGGGATTGGAGAGGGAGAATGACCGCGAACGAATCGTCAAGGAGCGGTTTGAACGTCGACGCAGCCCTGTTGGCCTATCTGTTGCCCGTCCTCGGGCCCGCCTATATCCTGGCGTTGCGGAAAGACGATTCATTTTCAAGGTTCCACGCGATGCAGTCACTATCAATCGTCGCAGCACTGATTCTGGCCCCCGCAGCCTGGATTCTGTTCTCGTGGCTCATCTCCCTTTTGCCGTTCGGCGGTGTCGTCGCTGCCTATGTGTTCGCACTTGTGGTCGCCGTTTACCTGGGGGTGGTCGTCGCTTGGGTTGCCGGAATTGTCAATGCGCTTCGTGCACGTCGTTCCCCCGTGCCGTTCTTTGGCCGAATCCTGCGGATATAGTCGCGCTGCTGAGGATACAATGCCAGGACCGTGTGCCATGTCCTTGCAGCAAGAGAGTTCACTGACTCACAGGGCCGGCGCAATTCTTTGGAAGCGCAGAAACCAGTTTATCTGAGCAGCTCGGACCGGGCTCAGTTCCCGACTCTGATCCGTTCTCAAGAGGAGGTATTCCCTTGCCGAAAGTCACATTCATCGGAGCCGGCAGCTTCGGCTTCACTCGAAAGCTGGTCAAAGATGTACTGACGTTTCCTCGTCTTGAGGACGCCACAATCTGTTTGATGGATATCGATCCCTTGAAGCTGGGCTATATCGAGCAGGCGGTGCGACGCATCGTTCGCGAAGGGAACTATCCCGCTACGGTTGAGACAACCCTCAGCCGGGAAGAAGCGCTGGACGGCGCCGACTACGTTATCGTCACCATCCTCGTCGGCCAGACCGACGTTTGGCGCACAGACATCGAGATTCCCAAACGGTACGGGATCGACACAAATATCGGCGACACTCGCGGCCCTTCCGGCATTTTTCGCTCCATGCGCACCACACCTGTGATGGTAGACATTGCTCGAGATATGGAGCGACTGTGCCCCGACGCCGTCATGCTCAACTACACCAACCCAATGGTGATCAACTGCCGTGCGATTCAAAAGGAGACCGGTACCGTCGCCACCGGCCTATGCCATAGCGTCCAGGGCACCGCGACTATGCTTGCTCGCTGGATCGGTGCCCCACCTGACGAGATCACTTACACCTGTGCCGGCATCAACCACATGGCCTGGTATCTGAAGTATGAGTGGAATGGCGAGGACGCCTACCCGCTGATCCGCAAAGCGATTACTGAAAGGCCCGAGGTCTACAACGAAGAGCAGGTGCGCAACGAAATGTTTCTGCACCTTGACTACTACCCGACCGAGTCCAGCGGCCATCACTCCGAGTACAACCCCTGGTTCAGAAAGCGCCCAGACCTGATCGAAAAGTACTGCACGCATGGCACCGGCTGGAACCCAGGGGAATACGCTTATGTCCTGAAACATTATTCTGCACGTGAAGATGATTGGGAAGAGCAGATCCGCGTCTGGCTCGACGACCCGGCACCACTGAACCTGACGCGCGGATACGAGTACGCCGCCTATATAATCAACGCGCTTGAAGGCGGGGAACCGTTCCAATTCAACGGCAACATGCCCAATGGAGACGGCACGACACCGCTGGTCGACAATCTACCTGTGGAAGCCTGTGTCGAGATTCCGGTGTGGGCAAGCAAGAAGGGATTGGAGAGCGTCAGGGTCGGACCGCTGCCGGCTTCGGTAGCCATGTTAACAGGCCTGAGCTCTCAGATTGAGGAACTGGCAGTCGAAGGGATAATCGAAGGCGATCCACGAAAAATCTTCCAGGCGATTCTTCACGATCCCCTGACAACCGCAGTGCTTTCGATGGCTGAAATCCGTGAGATGGTCAATCAAATGTTCGCTGCCAATGTGGATCATCTACCGACATTTTCCCGATTTGAAGTCGAGGGAGACAGACCGATGCGGCTTCTTACCCAGTCCCAGCCGGAGCCAATTCCGGCCGACTGAGAGAGCCGGATTCAAAACAACGAGGAGATAAACCGATGTTGTACGAGTACAGGATTTACGAGTGTCACCCCGGCAAACGCGACGATTGGGTTACGTACATGGAAAACGTGATTATCCCGTTCCAAGTGTCGAAAGGCATGGTGGTTGCGGGGTCTTTTATTGACGAGGAGGACGAGAACTGCTACGTGTGGTTGCGCCGCTTCAAGGACGAGGCCGATAGAGAGGCCTTGTACGAGGCCGTATACCAGTCCGATGGCTGGCTGAACGATATTGCACCCAAGATTCCTGACATGCTCAATCGCGAGACCATTAAGGTCATGCGTCTGGTGCCGACGCCTAAGTCTGTGATTCAGTAGGACCGATTTCGGGTGAAGACGCCCTGAAGTCTCGAAAAACGAATTGCTCGCCAGAATTGGGCCCGTTCGCTCGCGAACGGCCCTTTTTCTATATCCGAGCCTATTGCTGTTGTTGCTGTTCCTGATCGATACGCAGCCTCGTGCTGCTTTCAGCTTCGGCAAACTCTCTGACTGTAATGTGCCCGTTGTCGAGAAGATCGTGAGGGATATCCTCATCTTCAGTCTCAGAGATATGGACGCCAACTGTCAGCTCGCTGCGAGCATTTCCCTTATATGTCCCCCGAGTCGGTGGAACGTCCGCATAGTCCCGCCCGACTGCTATACGGATGTGGTTGTCGCTGACGAAAGCGTTGTTGGTCGGGTCAAAGCCGATCCAACCGGTCATGGGGAGGAATGCCTCTACCCAAGCGTGTGAAGCCCCGGAAATGTCTTTTTCTTCCTTTCTTTCAGGATCTTGAAAGATATAGCCACTGACGTATCGAGCAGGGATACTAGCCCTTCGAAGCAGTGCTATCATGATGTGGGAAAAGTCCTGGCAGACCCCGCGGCGGTTCTCCAGGGCCGTGTCGATTGGTGAGTCAACTGCAGTACTCTTCGGCGTATACTCGATTGCCGAGTGGATCCTCTCATTGACGTCGAAAAGAGCGCTGAGAGGGTCTCTGGCTTTGCCGAAGCCAATCTCTTCTGCAAAATCGGTCAAAAGGCCGGTCGGGCGCGCGAAGATACTGGGCGTCAACCAGTCCCAGTGCTGACCGGTCGCAGCGATATCCTCCAACTCCTTCCAGGTCGAGGCTTCGAGGCTCCCCGACAAGGGATCAGAATCCTGCACCAGGACAAGCGCCTGGGCGCGCAGGAGCAGCTCGGAGTGGCGCCTGGGAATGTCGAAGTAGTGAATGGCATTCTGCATGCAGTCGCTCGTTGCCAACACTTGTGCATGTGGCCAAACCTCCAACAGAAAGTTCAAGCACCTCTGTTGACGGTCGGTGCGAGGCTGCATGCGTACTTCCATCGTACTCTCCCTGACTTCGGAGTCGTAGCGATACCTGGTGTGGTGGTGAACCGAATAGTATTTCATTTCACGCGTTCTGGGTGAAGAATCAGGCGAAAGCCTCTTCGATATCGTAGTTGAAATAAGCATCTTGGAGCGCACTGTGAATCTGATCGCAACTCTCCATGATGTCTGTAACAAACGTTTGGGCCCCGATCTCGATCACGTCGTCAATCTGACTGTACTGCAGATGGGCCTTCAGCTTGCCCGATAGTCGATTCAGGTCGCCGGCACGGCGAGTCTCTGTTGCTCCGGCAACCTGCCTCAGCAGGTCAGCCATCTGGTCAATATTGAACCGGGCCGAATTTGGGAGATATGGATTGAGCAACAGGAATGAAGTTACCTGACGTGTCTCCGGCCTTGGGTCGTATACTCGGCAGTAAGACTCAAATGAATTACACGCGCGCAGGACACCGATTCCGTTGAGCGGGTCAACGGTCTCCAGCCGCTCGCCGCCGTCAATGCCGAAGTGCCGGAAGTGCGCCTGCAAGAGACTGCACACTGATAGAATTCGCTCCAGGTGACCTCCGATCTGGATAAACAACCACCCCTCATCGTGCAGGAGCGAAGAGAGAGCAAGTCCTTGAAAGAGGGAGACACTGCTTTCAAGCTCCCTGAAAAAATTGTCGCGTTCTTCGTGCCAGTTCTGGTGCCCTTGCCAGGCGTGAAGACGCAGATAGAGCCGGTTCATGTGTTCCCAGAGCTGACTGCTCAGCTGGGATCTGACGGTACGCGCGTTCGACCTGGCCAGATTGATGCAGCCCGAGATCGAGTTCTGATTGTCGGCGTTGAAGGTGAGATCGTGGGCCATCTGCAGGGCCACCTGGCTATCCACTACACCATTCTTCATCGCCGGCGGGGGCTGGCGTAATGCGGTGAAGAACTGCTGCCAGCCGCGGTCGTTGCCGTGCTGAGCGGCCTGCCCGACCATAAAGTTCAGTCTCACTCTCAACAGGCGGATCGTGTTCTCTGCCCTCTCCATATACCGGCCGATCCAGTACATACTGTCAGCAGATCTGGATAACATTGGCACTATTCCTCTTTCTGAATCAGTTCTCTTGCAAGACCCACGTATCCTTACTGCCCCCGCCCTGGGAAGAGTTGACGACAAGCGATCCCTCACGTAGGGCCACCCGCGTCAGTCCCCCCGGCACGATGACCGTGTTTTCCTGCTCTCCCCCGTAAAGAATGAACGGCCGCAAGTCAACATGACGCGAGACTACGTTCCCATTGATGTAGCATGGCGCCCGCGAAAGGCTCAGCGTTGGCTGGGCGATGTAGTTGCGGGGATTTTCCAGAATCTGCTGGCGGAAAGTCTCGCGTTCTTTGGCCGTACTGTATGGCCCAATCAACATGCCATACCCCCCGGACTCGCCGACGGCTTTCACCACCAGCTTGTCAAGGTTGTCCAGTACATGCGCCCGCTCGTCATCCCGTAAGCACAGGTAGGTCTCGACATTCTCAAGGATTGGCTCTTCACCCAGGTAGTAGCGGATCATCTCAGGAACAAAAGCGTACACTGCCTTGTCGTCTGCGATCCCCGTGCCAATTGCGTTGGCCAGTGTAATGTTTCCGGCGCGATAAGCATTGAAGAGGCCGGGAACGCCCAGGACCGAATCGGGCTCAAAATGAAGCGGGTCGATGTATTCGTCATCGATGCGGCGGTAGATTACGTCAACACGCTGCAGGCCGCTGGTCGTGCGCATGTAGACGAATCCGTCATGAATGAGTAGATCGGCACCTTCGACCAGCTCGATTCCCATGACGCGCGCAAGAAAGGTATGCTCAAAGTAGGCGGAATTGAAAATACCGGGAGTCAGAAGAACGATCGTCGCGTCTCTCCCCTTGGGCGAAAGCGTCTGTAACTGCTCCAGCAAAGCCTGGCCGTAATGGCCAATGGGTCTGATCCCATAACCGCCAAACATGCCCGGGAACACCTGGGTCATCACCTCGCGGTTGGCGAGCATATAGGACACCCCGCTGGGCACCCGCAGATTGTCCTCCAGGACGGCGAACTCGCCGCCCGGTAGGCGAACGAGATCGGAGCCGACGATAGACGTGTATACGTCGTTGGCGACCTTGACGCCGCGCATTTCTCGCTGGTAGTTTGCGCAACTGTAAATCAGGTCGAAAGGCACCTTACCTTCCTGCAAAATGCGCCCCTCGTGGTAGGCGTCTCGCAGGAAGAGATTGATGGCGTGGATGCGCTGTCGCAATCCGTGTTCGATCTTTTTCCACTCTTCGTCATTGATGATGCGGGGCAAGATATCGTAGGGGAAGATGCGTTCGATTGTGGAGTCTTCACCGTAGACGGTGAAGGTGATGCCCCGGTTCAGGAAGGTGAGGTCTGCGGCCTGTTGGCGCTGTGTCAACTCACTGGCCTGAAGCTCAAGAATGCTCTGTAGCAGCTTCTGGTACGATTTTCTCGGTCGACCGTTCTCCTGAAACATCTCATCGAAGATGGAACCGTCCAATGCATAGTTGCTGAACAGGCTGATTGCACTCTCGTTTACGGTCTCGTCTTGTGTTGGCACGCTCTTCACCACCGTTGGTGTTGTTCAGATTAGCGCTTTTCAGCTGGCACCATTGAGAGCTGTTCGGAAGTCCTAATGGGCTTGTTGCCAGTTGGTAAGCAACACTCATGATCGCCTCGCCATCTTAGCGAATCTCCAGAATGTGATCTGTAGCCCAACTGGCCCCGCCGCAGCGGACTCTCCGATTTCCCTCCGACCTGCACGTGAGGATTGTTGCCTCAAATCGCTTTTCAATTTCACAAAAGATCAGGCCCAAAAGAAGGAATTTGCGTATTATGCCCAAATTTGGTCTTTATGTGCAAACGGGAAAATTCCCTTGAAGAAGCACTAAGTCTCCTGGCAAGCCGCACAGGGCACACACTGGACTTGCGCCCGCAGAGGTACGGGCATTCAGGCCGTAAGATCACCTGCTCTGTGCGGGAAGTCAACAGTTACTTTGTGAGTATAAGGATATCTGAGGTGTTCGGTTAGAAGTCAGTCCGGACGCAGAAAGCAAGTCTGCGTCGGCTGGGTGTGTATACCGGAATGGGGGCGATCTCACGTAATTCTCTGGCGGCGACTGAACCTGGCCATACCACGATTAACCCTTAGGCAGAGGAAACGCTGTCTCTGACAACTGACCACTGACTTCCCCTATTCTGGGCGGTCGGGCGCAAGCGCCCACCCATATTGGGGGGGGGGGGGCCCCCCCCCCCCCCCCCCCCCCAAAAAAAAAAGGGGGGGGGGGGGGGGTTTTTTTTTTTGGGGGGGGGCCCCCCGGGGGAGAGGGGAAGAAAACACAAGAAA
>JAPPKG010000073.1:18047-28299 GCA_026914085.1 Caldilineaceae bacterium
TTAAACCGTTTTTTTTAAAAAACCCCCATTTCACCCCATTTTTGGGGGGGGGGGGCCCCACCCCCCCCCCTTTTTGGGGGGGGCCCCCCCCCCCCAACGCCCCCTCTCCTACAACATGCTTGGCCGACCGGGTGTTGATATTGGTGACGGGTGCCCAACCGGGAGTACTTCGTCAAGCCACGTCCTTCCAATCCCATCAAGTCCCCACTGGTGCCGGCTCTGTCCCTGCCCTGCGCCCCAGTCAGCGGACCTTCCGGTATGGCCAGGCTTGGCCGCTGCCCTCCGTTTCTCCAGGAGCCGGCAGGTCATTCCGGCCACCGCTGGCACGAACTTCCGGTCGGACCTTTCCCACCCCAAAGTCTGGGATGCGCCCTTGGCTGGCGTACACGCCCAACGCGCCCCCAAATGACATTTGCCGGTCGAGACTTTATCGTACAGGACAGAGACTCTTGAGTCACAGTTCCCGTAGTCAAGGCACCCGCGAAAGAAGCGGCGCTAACTGAAATTCGCCGCCTCTCTCTTCCTACGGAAAACTATTCCTGATCGGGATATTCGAACTGCGGGTTCCATCCTGCAGGGCCGTCGGGAAGCAGGTCGAACAAATGCCACGCGCCGCAGTAAGAATCGCCGGGCCCGAAGTGGTCTTTGGCTACGCGGCTGATACTGCCGTCGTCGTTCTTGCGGAATACTGAGACGCCAGGCATGTAGCCGGACATGAAGCCGCCTTCACTGCTCTGAAAGCCCATATCGGCAGTGAACGCCGATCCTTGAGCGGAGTAGACGGGGAAGCGCCAGCCGCGCCCGCGTGCAAACTCCTGCTGCTCGGCTGGGCTGTCAGGCGATACGAGCACAAAGGCTGCGCGGTCCTGCAGATGGTGCGCGACGCCATTGAAATTGTCGGCCCACATGGTGCAATAAGAACAGCCGGAGCCCATGTTGTGGACGAGAATGAGGTCTTCTTTGTCACCGAACAGGGCCGACAGACTGATAGGGCCGTTCAGGCCCTGAAGCTGGTAGTCGTCAACGGCCTCGTGGGGAAGCTTCCTGCGCAGTTCGGCCAGTTTCTCCCTCGCCTTGTCGAGTTCCAGATAGGCGGCTTCGAGTTCCTTATTGAATTGAGCGTCATTGTTGGACATGGTTTTCTCCCACTGACAATACAATTGAATGAGTTCAGTACTTAGTCTACGATCTCTTCCGAACGAATACCAGATTCTTGCGCGGGGATCAGCAGACATGGCCGGACAACTGCTGCTAGCTGCTGGTCAGACGGGTGTCCACTGAAGGTTGAAAAGTCCTTCAGGCTTGGGACCTGGAGAATGGGAATCTCTGCAGTGGACGTACGTCCATTCATACTGAGGAAGCGAGAAAAGGGTCTTGGACTTCACTGTGCCCCCGCAATCGACGTGCGTTGCCCTTGAAATATCACGGCACTGGCATCAGATATTGCCGCCCCCTTTGCTACCCCCAAAGCGTCAGCAACTGAGCATCTTTGCCTCCTTGCTTTTCTCTGCCTCGGACCATTTGACAATGCCTGCCTGGCGGTCGTAACATGTAGCCCAACGTGAGACAAAACCGACTGCCTTCAGTCGGAATACTTCGAAGGAAAAAATACATGACTGAGCTCTCCCTGCGCGGCGTCTTTGCCCCCACTCTCACCCCTATACGCGCCGACTTATCCATCGACCTGCCGGCCTACACTGAGTTCTGCCACCGGCTACTGGAGGGAGGCTGCCACGGGCTTGTGCTGTTCGGCACAAACAGTGAGGCGACTTCGTTTTCTGCCTCAGAACGAATGGCCGCGGTCGATGCAGTCATCGAGTCCGGCGTTGCAGCAGACCGGCTTGTTGTTGGCAGCGGCTCCGCCTCCGTCGTAGAGGCCGCCGAACTGACGCGTCACGCCGTGGAATCCGGCTGTCGTGGTGTCCTCACCCTGCCGCCCTTCTACTACCCTGGCGTATCCGATGAAGGTCTGTTTCGCTCTTTCGCGGCAGTGCTCGATCGCGTCAACGACGAGCGGCTGCGCATGTACTTCTATCACATCCCACAGGTGAGCGGTGTCCCGCTGAGTCCCTCGTTGCTAGGCCGCCTCGCAGATGCCTACCCCCGCCAGGCTGCCGGCGTCAAGGACAGCTCCGGCGATGTGGATACGCTTATGGGATTGCATGGCGTCGCAGCGGCACATCCCGGCTTTGCCGTCTTTTGCGGTACTGAGGCGTTGTTGCTCAAGAATCTGCAAGGCGGTGGCGGAGGCTGCATTTCAGGGATGGCAAACGTGCTTCCTCACGTAATTCGCGACCTCTACGACAACTGGGAGGCAGATGACGCCGAGGACCGTCAGAATCGTACCAATTGGGTCCGAGACGCAATACTTGAGTCAGGATTCAACATGATCGCTTCACTGAAGGTCATTGTGGGTGATCAAACGGGTAGGCCGGGCTGGAGTCGCGTTCGCCCGCCGCTGGTCGACCTGACCGAAGCGGAGCAGGAGCAACTGTTGGCCCGTCTTTCGCCGCCGGTCCCCGCCTAGCTGCCTGATCTGATTCGGTCCCGCCGCCGGCGCTTCCCGGACTGATGTTAGGCGCAATTTCCGGGCGCCTTTCCGTCTGGTAGCTCCCCTTCATGGCTTCAGTCCGGGCACGCGCAACACAGGAGAAAGGATTCCAATCATGTCGCCCCAGATGAGAATCGGCTTGGGCCAGTTCAATGAACTGACCGACGAAAAACTGGCCTTCATCAAGCAACTTGGCGCTGACGACTTCCTGATGAATACGCCCAAGCTCCCGGGCGACAAACAGTGGGAGTACGAAGATCTGAAGGAGGCCGTCGATCGGGCCAAGGCAGCCGGATTGCGGTTGATCTGTCTCGAAAACGTTCCTGTCACCTTCTACGACAAGGCAATGTTGGGGCTGCCGGGCCGGGACGAGCAGATCGCGCACATGCAGACCACAGTACGTAACATGGGCCGCGCGGGTATTCCAATCCTCGGCTACCATTGGATGCCCAATTCGGTCTGGCGTACGCCCGAGCCGGCCGTCCTGCGCGGCGGCGCACGCGGCACGCGCTTCAATCTGGCAGAGCACGATCCGGGCGAATTGACACACGGGCGGGTCTACGATGCCGGCGAAATGTGGGCGAACTACGAGTATTACCTGGAGCGTCTCCTCCCGGTGGCCGAAGAAGCAGGCGTCACGCTCGCCCTCCACCCTGACGACCCTCCGGTAGAATCACTCGGCGGCGTTGCACGGATTTTCCGCAACTTCGAAGGGTTCAAACGCGCCATCGACCGGTTCGACAGCCCCAATCACGGTCTCGATTTCTGCATGGGCTGCTGGTCCGAAATGAACGGTCATGACTATGTAATCGAAGCTGTACGCCACTTCGGCGGCCGCGGCCGCATAGTTTACGTACATTTTCGCGATGTTCAGGGGACGGTTCCCAATTTTAATGAGTGTTTCATCAACGAAGGCAATGTAGATCCTTTCGAAGTGATGAAGACGCTGAAGGAAGTGGGATTCACCGGTTTCATGATCACCGACCACGTGCCGAAGATGGTCGAAGACACGGCCTGGGGGCACCGCGGCCGCGCCTATGCCATCGGTTACATGACGGCTATGCTGGAGATGGTGAACCGGCTGGCTGCGTAGAAATTCGCATCCTCAGGACAGGTTCAGACTCTGGAAAACATACCTGCTGTATCTCAACTACCTTCTGCCAAATGGACTTCAAACCACTTGATCCTCAGTTCCTTCTCGACCGGCTCAGACCTCCGTCCGGTCCGGTTCGAATCCTGCTGGACACCGACACCTACAACGAGATCGACGATCAGTTCGCTGTGGTATACGCGCTACTGTCCCCTGAACGCATGACGGTAGAGGCATTTCACGCCGCACCTTTTCACAACAGCCGCTCTTCTGGACCCGGCGACGGTATGGAGAAGAGCTTCGAAGAGATTCAGCGTTTGCTGGCCCGCCTCCCGGCTGTCGACACGTCTCAGGAGGGATTTGTCAAGCGGGGGTCAACTGAGTGGCTGCTAAACGAAAGGACACCGGTTGAGAGCGAGGCGACAGCCGACCTGATCGAAAGGGCCATGGCCAGTCCTGTCGAAAATCCCCTCTACGTAGTTGCTATTGGCGCCATCACAAACGTTGCCTCGGCACTGCTGCTGGAGCCGGAGATTCGATACCGCATCGTCCTCCTGTGGTTGGGCGGCCATGCCCGCCATTGGCCCGACACGCTCGAGTTCAATCTGCGTCAGGATCCCGCCGCAAGCCGGGTTGTACTGGACTGCGGCGTACCCCTTGTCCGCTTTCCCTGCATGGGTGTCGTGTCCCACTTGCATACGACGCAACCCGAAATCGCTGAACATGTTAAGGGTAGAGGCGCGATCGGCGACTACCTCTTTCAGATCTACAGCGACTACCACTCCGACCAGTTTGCCTATTCCAAGCAGATTTGGGACCTTGCGCCGCTGGGTTGGTTGGTCGATCCCAAGTGGGCGCACATGGAGCTGGTGAGCTCTCCCCGGCTCACAGACGCGATTACCTGGGAGTTTGACGAGGGACGCCATACCGTCTCCTGTGCCCGCTACGTCGACCGCGACGGCATTCTCCGCGACCTCTTTACCAAGCTTGACCTTGCAGCTTCAGGTTGATCGATGTAAGGCCGGACGGATCCCCCCCGGCAGGGACTCCTCGATGAATTTCACTCTCAATCCAGAAGAAGTACCCTCGGATTCCCTGCGGCGTATCGCAGTCGAGCAAATTGAAGGTGCTATCACCCAACTTCAGCGCAGCGATGACCTGAACGAAGGAATCCACGAAGCCCGCAAGCATTTCAAGCGAGTTCGAGCACTGTTGCGGCTGGCCCGGGGTGCTCTGCCCGAGGAGACTTACGTTTCTGAGAACATGCATTTCCGCGACTTGGGCCGTCTCCTTTCTCCCGTTCGCGACAGTGCCGTATACATCGAAACTCTGGATCAGATTAGAAAAGGTTCCCGGGCCCTGATCCCAGAAGAAGCCTTTCTGCAACTTCGGACGCGATTGGTAACAGAGCACAGAGCTGTTCTCAATGCGTATGCGCAAGACGACCAGCGACAGAATTCTCTGATCGCTTCCCTGAAGGGCGCCAAATCGCGAGTAAACAACTGGCGTTTCATTGAAAGCGAATTCTCGCTGTTCAAGGCCGGACTGCGAAGAATCTACGCACGCGGTCGCGACGAGAGGGCAGCCGCCTATTCGCAACCGACGACAGAGAGATTCCATGCGTGGCGCAAACGAGTAAAATATCTATGGTATCATCTCCAGATCTTGCAACCGCTGTGGCCGGCCCAGTTAAAGGCTATGGAACGCGAATGCGACCGCCTTGCAGACCTGCTTGGCGACGAACACGACCTGGCCATTCTGATGGAAACGCCCAGCTTTAAGGAACTGCTGGCAGTACACAGCGCCGGAGCCCAAATGCTCCATTCAACCGTGTCCCGCGAGCGCGAGCGGCAGCGCCGCGCCGCCATTCCTCTGGCACAACGAATCTACGGCGAGAGTGCCGGTCGATTTGTCGCCCGCATCGAGGAGTACTGGCTCGCATATCGCCCGCACAGCCAGTTTCTCCCGCAGGAAGCAGTTCCTCGCGTAGATCGATGACGACCGAGAGACTCGCTCGCCAGTTGCAGTTCATTCTCGAACTCGACAAACTGAAGGGCATTTTGCGCCGGTCTTTGCTCTTGGAAAGCCATAGGCGTGAAAACTCGGCTGAACACTCCTGGCATCTCGCCATGATGGTTCTGGTCTTGGCAGAGCACGCCGACGAGCCCGTTGACCAGCTGCATACACTCAAGCTTGTCCTGGTGCACGACATCGTCGAGATCGACGCCGGCGATACCTACGCCTACGATCCGGCAAGTCACGCCGGCAAGAATGACCGAGAGCGGATGGCTGCAGAGCGCATTTTCGGGTTACTGCCGGTCGAACAGGCGGAAGAACTGATCAATCTCTGGGAAGAATACGAAGAACAGGAGACCCCGGAGGCCAGATTTGCGCTTGCCCTGGACAGACTCATGCCTCTCCTCCACAACTACCATACAGGCGGAGTAACCTGGCGCGAGAACAGGGTAACAAGCCTGCAGGTCAAAGAGCGCATGGCACCCGTTGCAGTTTCTTCCGATGCCTTGGGAAGGACCGTTTCAGACATTGTAAAGCAGGCAGTTGCCTCCGGCCTGTTGCCGCACTCCTGGTCAGAGCCTTAGAATCTCTCAGCCATTCATGGGCAATTCAGAACGAACCGTTGAGACCCGATTGCAGTCAGGCGGGGCGGGAGAAGCGCGGTCGCATACCCCTGCCGAGCTGTTTATTGCTTCACTTGCACGTCTGAATTCACCTTGGCGGCCAACCTCCGAAGTCAGCTTTTGGGTCTCATTCTTCATTCTAAACGTTCTCCTCTTCCTCCCTGTCGTTCTCATGGACCGCGAGGATGGTTCTCTCTTGCCCTCATTTCACTTTGCCGGTCTCTCTCTGGACGAGATTTGGATTCAAATTGCGGTCTGGCGCAGAGGACCTGACCTGCTGCGGTTCAACTCCGAAACCGTACTGTTCGTGGTCTTTTGGGCCGTGATTCAGCCGCTGAGGCATTTTGCCATCCACATCGTCTTTGTGGTCGCCTACCTTCTCATATTCTTCTACTATCTCTACGAAGGCGCCTCTCTCACCTTTTTCAGCGTGGAACCGGTCTTCTATACCCAGCTGCGAATGGCAACCGAGGGATTCAGCTTCTTCCTGCAAAACGCCCGCGTTACCACCGCCTTTGTCGCCGGTACCGTCTTGCTTATCGCCGCCGGCGCCGCCCTTGTTGCGCGACTGGCTCGCTACGTACTGCCGGAAAGCGGGCCCGGGCCTGCAACACGTGCCCTGTTGGTTCTGCTTGCCCTCATCATAGCGTTTCAGGCAGTCTTCCGTACCGAAATCCTGGCACGCCCCGAAATGGTTTTCAGCAGCATCACCGCAAAACTGCTGCGCAACATCAGTGAATCGCGGCGCGTCTATCTTGACGTGCAACGGCTTGAAACGTCTGAGGCCACCCCTGCCGAAGATTACAGTCAGTTTGACCTGGTCGAGCGTCCCCCCATATACATCATCTTCAGCGAGTCGTACGGGTCAGTGCTCTACAAGAGGAATGACTGGAGAGCGCTCTACAGAGAGCTTTCCGAGCGCTTGGAACAAGACCTCGCCAACGCGGGCTGGCACGCGGCGTCGGCCCTGAGTCTTGCTCCCACCTGGGGAGGCGGGTCCTGGATGTCTTACACCAGTGCGCTATTTGGTATGCGGGTCAGCTCGGATCCGCAATACTACGCGCTGCTCGACAAATATGAGGCCGGCGGATACCCGGATCTGGGCCAATTCCTGAGGAACCAGGGCTATACATATTACCGGCTGACCGCGCTCTCAATGGGTCTGCCCGAAGCGCAATGGGAAAAATACGCTGCCTTCTATGGCGTAGACCGGTGGCTTCAGTACGAGGATCTGAACTTTGCCGGTCCCGAATATGGGTGGGGACCGGCGCCTCCGGACCAGTACTCGCTAAACTTCGCCCGTGAAACAATCCACAATGAAACCGAAGAGCCCTATCTCTTCTTTACAATCACTCAGAATTCACACTACCCTTGGGCTCCCCTGCCACAGCTGGTTGACGCGTGGCAGCAACTGAACAGACCGGGTCCCGCGCCCCCGCCGGCGTCCGAACTGATCGAGCACGCCGAACGTCGTCAGAACTACTGGAACGCAATCGAATACCAGTTGGAAATGCTTGTCGATTTCATAATCAGCGAACCCAACGAACAGTCCATATTCGTATTGGTAGGCGACCATCAGCCTCCGCGAGTCTCGCGCCGGGAGGACGGCTGGGACACCCCGTTTCACATCATTGCCAAAGACCCCCAGTTTATTGCATCATTCAGGGAGTACGGATTCACACCAGGTCTGGCAGTCTGGGAGCCTGAGCCAACTTTTCGGCACGAAGGGTTCCTCTCTATGTTCGTGCGGCAGCTTCTGACAGCTTATGGTAGCGGAGCAGAACTCCCGCTGTATCTGCCAGAGGGCGTCCCCATCGGCGAGAAGGGGCACCAACCTGTGTTGACTCCCCATTAGAGCGGCTGCCTATGGAAACTTTAACCCCATCAGGTAGCTGAGTGCATCAAGGGCTGCTGCAAATGAAATCTGGAATCAGACTGTTCCTCATCATTTTGATAGTGACCTTTAGCGCCAGCTGCCGGGGCCGCGCAAACGAGCAACCTTCAGACCAGGCGCAAACGTCGGAGTCACTCCCGGCAACTGAGAATGCGTCCCAAAGTGTAATTTCGGAGAGGGCGGCGGCTTCCTTTGCCGGTCTGGATCCGATCAGGTTACAGCAGGGAGAGGGCTGGCGAGTTTTCCGAATTGACGCCGGATTGTCAAAGGCCGCATATATCGTCGATGAGGAACTCTTTGCAGACGCCACACGCAAATATGGCCTTGACGTAGGCAAAACTAAGGTGGTGGGTGAGACACAAGATCTGGTGGGGCTGATGCAGCTCGACCTCGACCAACGGTCGGTCGGCGGCAACCGCTTCGTCGTCTATCTGCCAACTCTTCAGACTGACCAGGATCTGCGAGACGGCTGGATCAGGGAAAACGCTTTGGAATCGGATAGGTTTCCTCTTGCCATTTTTGTTGCAGAAAGGCTCCTTGAAGTGCCTGACTCGTACACTGAGGGTGAGGACGTCTCCTTTCAACTTGAGGGAGAACTCGAACTACGTGGAACTACGCTTTCAACAGTCTGGGACGTTTCTGCCAACCAGTCCGGGAGCACCATTCAGGGATCGATGCAAACTCGATTGCGGATGACTGACCTTGGCTTTGATCCGCCTGACTTTGCCAATACGCTTACCGTGCAGGACGAGTTCACTGTACGCATCGAATTCGTCGCCAACGAGGAATAGCGCACTCAGATGACACGTGACCTACGCAACGGGGGCGGCATTCCTTCTGGGCATCGCACCGCGACAGCCAGTTCGGATACTCGGCTGCCAGCCCAGGCCGGCCCGGTCGATGCAGAGGGTGTCGCACGCGCGAGGGCGCTGGCAGCTGGCTTGAAGACCATCATGCAATCTGCTCAGCTACCCGCACCGGTTGTGGAAGCAGATTACCTGTTGAACGAAGCGCGCGACCAGGACTGCCCGCTTCTCGAAAGGTTAAGGATCCTGGGCCTTCTGGCCTCCGTTCTCGATCATTTCTTTGTCGAGACCGCCCCCACCCTGTCCGAACAGAATCAGGGTGAAATCGCAGCAAGTCTGGATCCCCTCTTGCAGCAGTCCTATGCGGAACTGACCGAGATACTCTTGCCTGCTCTTTCTGCAGAGCACGACATCGAGGTTCGCCGCCCTCATGAGTTGACAGTCGTGCAACGTCAATACTTGCGCAGATTCTTCCGCCATCAGCTCTACCCCATGTTGACTCCCCTCGCAGTTGATCCGGGGCATCCCTTTCCCTTCATCAGTTCCCATAGCATCAATCTGCTGGTCCATCTGAGCAGCCCCGACCTGGGCATCGGTCCTCTCTCCTACGCCCGCATCAAAGTGCCCCGGCTCATGTCCCGCTTTGTCTCCATTCCCTCGACTTCGAGAAAGCGGCTCTACATCTGGAGTGAAGACGCGGTAACCAGCTTCCTTGATGAACTCTTTCCCGGCATGAAGATTGAAAGTGTATACCTCTTTCGCGTCTTGAGAGCCTCCAGCGGGGGTGGTAACGGTGACGAGTTGGAAGCGCAAAGACGGGGACTTCGACATCAGCAACTTGCCTCGCCCGTTGCCCGGTTGGAAGTTGAGACGGCGATGCCCGAATCTGTGATCGAGTGGTTGTCCTCCAATCTGCGCGTGCCTCTTCAGCTCTGCTTCCGCAGCGCAGGACCGTTGGCGTTGTTTCAACTGGTCGATCTGGCCAACCTCGCTCATCCTGTCGACTGAGTGGCTTACAATCTCTTGGTACAACCTCGGAGCCAGAGGCCGCTCTAGGCCGGCTCTCCCAAGGGACGTCTTCCCCTTCCCGGGCGGCAATACCGAGGAAGGGCGCATCCCAAATGGGGTCAAACTCTCGTATAACTCCGGCAGAATATAAGCCATGGTCAGTCCGCGATCAACTCTGACGCAGGCGGAACGCCGTCACTGACCACTGGCCACTGCAGTTCTGGGCGGTCGGGCCTAGTCGGCCCTCCCTTGTGCGGGGGCTCC
>JAPPKG010000455.1:0-3228 GCA_026914085.1 Caldilineaceae bacterium
GGCCGGGTTCATGATGGTCATATTCGATGCCATGGGTGCCGCCGCCGTTGGGCAGAGGATGGCGCGAGATGGTCTTGCCGGTTTCGGGATCGACGCGCAGCACCTCGCCGGCCGACTTGCCAGCGTCGTGCGCCCGTTTGGGCCGCCACTTGTCGGCAGAGCCGTTGGCGGCCAGCCAAAGGCTGTCTTCGCCCCAGGCCATACCACTGGTGTTGGAGGAGTCGCTGGGGATCTCGCGAATCATCATGGGCACGCCGTAATAGTCCAGTTCGCCGTTGCGCTCGACAAGCATGACGCGGTCGGTAATCTGATCAACAATCCAGAGACCGTCATCGGTGATTTGAAGGCCATTGGGCACTGCGTAGGGAGATCGGAACAGTTTCTTGTATTTCTGCATGGTTCACCCTTCAGGAATGTGTGAAGAAGCGGCCGCGCGGGGGCGGGCGGTGATCGGTTACTGTAGTCCTGCCGGAGGGGAGACGCCGACTGCGTTTCCACTTTCGACAATGCGCGTCCAAGTGCTTTCTTCGATCTGGATCCCGTTTTCCAGGCGTTGTTGGCGTCGTTCCTCTTCGATTTCACCGGGGTAGTAGATCCTCTTCACGCCCGGCAACTTGGGCGAGGACCAGACCCATTCAACCAGCTTTTGCACTTCCTGTTTGAATTCGTCGGGGTCGATGAAGCTCTCGATCTTTATGGCGAGCGCGAGCCAGCCGGAGGCGCCGCGGGTTGGCGGGTCGGCGCTGCAACCGGCCCAGGAGAGGCCGCCGGCGATGGCATCGACCATCATGCCGAGTCCGTAGCCCTTATGTCCAACCGAGCCTCCCAGCGGGAGCATGGCGGCATCACGGGCCATAAACTCATTCGGGTCCAACACTGCGTTGCCTTCGGCGTCAATAAGCCAGTCGTCCGGTACAGGCAGGCCTCGCGCCCTTTGCAGGTCCACCTTGCCTCCGGCCACCATGCTCGTCGTCATGTCCAGCATCAGAGGCGCTCCGCCGGCGCGGGGGGCGCTGAAGGCGAGCGGGTTGGGAGGCAGCCGGCGGCCGGTGCCGCCGAATGGCGCGGTGAAGGGTCCGCCGCCGTTGAGGAGGAGCAGGCCGATGCAGTCCTGTTCGGCGGCCATGGGTGGAAAGGCGCCCAGGCGGCCGATGTGGGTGGACTGGTGGACTGCGACGGCGCCGAAGGTGTACTGCTTGGCGCGGTCCACGGCCATTTCCATGGCCATTTTTGCCAGGACGATGCCCTGCATCCGCTGCGCGTCGATAACGACCGATGCGGGAGATTCGCGCACGATTTTGAGGGGGCCGACCGGCTTCATGGTGCCCTCGCGCACTGCGGTTATGTAGCCGGGCAGGCGGATGACGCCGTGGGAGTCATGTCCGACGAGATTGGAGTCGACGAGGTGGTTGGTAACGTCCTGTCCCTGGTCGGCGGGAAAGCCGGCTGCGGCAAATATGGCGGCGCCGTATTCTCTCAGGCTGTCGTGGGAAATGGTTGGCATTGGCGCAGGTTCCTGTGCTGGCTGTATTGGCTAGGGTATATGGGAAGGATATGCGTTGCGGCGGCCCATGGCGCCTGCATTGCCGGGCGTGTTTTCCTGGAGAAGCCGGCTGGACTGGTAGGTTTCGTGGAAGAGTATACCCCGCGCAGTAGAAAGATTCAAGCGGCAACGACTCGCGGCAGTCCAGTTCAGATTCGTCTTCACGGTGGTCCTCAAATGGGTTGCGGGCAGTTCTGGCAGAAGGACAGAATGCCCTCGTCATTATACCATCTTGTGGTAACCACCTGTTTCTGTATGTGTGTGTTAAGCAGGGCATACGCATCCCATCGGAAGGGAGCTTTAAGGAGATAGTCAGTTCTCCGTGCGGCGCAAGACTGCCAGGCCGTGTCGCGGATGGCCGTGACAAGGTCTTGCTGATGCAGTTTGTTTCGAATGAGCTTGTACGAGAGTTCACGAGCGTTTACGAGAGTTGGGCTGATTGTCTGAATCAGGATTTGCTGGATTTTTTGGATTTTCGGGATGTGGCTTGTCTCCTGGTAAGGAGGTGGTTGGACGAGTGTTTATGAGAGATGTACGAGTGTTTGCGAGAGATGTATGTGCGTTCACGAGAGTTGGTTAGATTGTCTGAATCAGGATTTGCTGGATTTTTTGGATTTTCAGGATGCAGTAAGTCTCGCGGTGCGAATGTGGTTGGACGAGCGTTTGCGAGAGATGTACGTGAGTTCACGAGAGTTGGTTAGATTGTCTGAATCAGGATTTGCTGGATTTCTTGGATTTTCGGGATGCGGCTTGTCTCCTGGTGCGGACGTGGTTGGACTAGCGTTTGCGAGAGATGTACGAGTGTTTACGAGAGTTTACGAGCGTTTGCGGGTTGTCTGGACTGCAGTTCTTGTGAATTGTGTGATGGGCAGTGTTTTGAGCTTGGCTGGCGCAGGGGTTCTCGTACCATTGCCGGCGCGGGTTGTTCGAGAGTTGTACGTACTCTGATTTGGTGGGGCGAGTTGGACGTTTCATGTCGGGTAAAGTCGGGTTAAGTAGGCTTAAGTCGGGTAAAGTCGGGCGAAATTTTTTTCTTCCAGTCCCTGTTGTCGTTACGCTTTTGCATCAGTTTTTTGGTTTCGAGAGTCGATTTCCGGTTCTGGCAGGTTCTCTACGATGCTCATCCACTGCTCTAACAGACGACGGGCTCATGCCGGTTTGCCGGCGGTGGGGGCAGTGCGTCGGGTCTGGAAGGGTCATGTCGGTTCATGTCGGGGGTAGGTCGGGTCAGAGCGGGCAGTTTTCCTATTTTGGACTTTGGCGCCTGCATTCGTACACGTTTCCTCGCTGTCTTTGCTGAGTAACAGGTTAACAGGCTTTCGGGCGTCTATTGCCTCCCCAGGTCTCTGGTACGCCTTCAGATTCGCTGCCAGCGGGAGTCATGGGATCCCGATGACGATACGCGCGCGGCGATGACTATTGTCTTGTCGATACAAGGCTATTATATCACTGATTTTGGTGTATTTGCCCTGGAATTTCGGGGTTCGGTCCACATTTGGGATGGAAACGGTATGGTAGGTGGAATTCATGGCAGCGGGAGCTGGAATTGTCTGCGGGCTTTGAAGAGGGCGAAGGGCACGCACAAGGGGCGCCCCTACGCCGATTTGGCGGGAGCCTGGGCACCCACGATGGGTGCCCCTGCGGGAAATGTGGCGCGGTGTGTGTGGGGCCTGGCTGGGCGTTGC
>JAPPKG010000522.1:0-3225 GCA_026914085.1 Caldilineaceae bacterium
TGCGTATACCTGCTTCGAAAGAACATCAGCCCAAGAACGAGTGGCCGGATCTCTTCCTTCTGCATATAGATGAGGGGCAGAAGAAAGGCGTTCCAGGCGCCCATGAACTGCAGGACGACCAGAGCGGAGACTGCCGGCCCGGCCAGAGGCAGCATCACCCTCCAGTAGACACTGAACTCGTTACAGCCATCGATCTCTGCCGCGTCGCCCAGCTCCTGCGGAAGTCCGGAAAAATAGGCCCGCATGAAAAAGATGCTGAAGGGCATTCCTAGAGCGATACTGGGGACGATCATTGCCCAGTAAGTTCCCAGGAACCTGATATCCTTAAGGATATAAAACAGCGGAATCATAATTGACTGGAACGGAACCATCAGCCCAAGCAGAAACAGGACGAAGACGAAGTTCGAGCCGTGGAACCTGAGACGCGCCAATCCATAACCTGCTAGGCTCGCCAACAGGATTACGAAAGTGACGATCGGAATTGAAACAATGACGCTGTTCTTGAAGTACTTTCCAAAGCGGCCGACAGTCCAGGCTTCGATGTAGTTGTCCCATCGGATTTCAGTAGGAAAGCCCAGTGGATTGGCAGCGATCTGCCCCGTCGTTTTCAGAGATGACGCTATTACCCAGAACAGTGGTGTAATGCAGACCAGTGTGAAAAAAATAAGAATGGCATAGCGCAGCAATGAACCGATATAGCGGAGAAGCCTATCGCGAACTGCGCTTTGCCTTGGTCCCCGCGCACCCATTCGGGACCATTCCTGGACGGTGCTGGTATTCTGCATTTTACTGTTCCTGCCGTTCGCGCAATCGGATAAAAATGTAGGACGTCACCAGTGACAGAAGCGTCATGACCATCGATAAAGCGGCCCCGTACCCCACCTGGCTCTCCTGAAAAGCCTTGCGGTAGGTGTACGTAGCGATTACCTGTGTCGCCGTACCTGGTCCGCCTTGCGTCATCACGAAGACAATGCCAAAGACGTTGAATCCTCCGATGAGTGTAAATGCGGTGATCATTGTGAGCACGTGGCTCAACTGCGGCACGATCACATGGATGAAGCGCTGCCAGCCGTTAGCGCCATCGATCGTAGCTGCCTCCACCAACGAAATATCCACATTCTGAAGTCCCGCCATGATAATGACGAAACAGAAGCCGTAGTAAGACCAGACAGCTGTCATCAGGAGGGCAAGCAGCGCCGTCTGGGGGTCGCCTAGCCATCCGCGCGCCAGATGGTCCAGCCCGATACCGCGCAAGATCTGGTTCACTGCGCCGAAGAGCGGATGGTATATCCAGTTCCAAATGATGGCAATAACAACCTCTGAGAGAACGACCGGAAGGAAATAGATTGTCCGAAAAAGGACCCGGCCTAGCGCGCCAGTCCAAATCAGGACGCCAAGCAGCAATCCTATTGCGATAGGCGAAACCGTGCCTATAATCACCCAGATGAGGTTGTGACCCAGTGCCTGCCACAGCAGTGAGTCTCCGGCTAACTTGATGTAGTTTCCCAAGCCCACAAACTGCTTGACCGGATCGGCGCCGTTCCAGTCGGTAAGGCTATAGTAGATTGAATAAAAGAACGGTTGAATAAAGAAGAATGCGTAAATGAGGAGCGCCGGGACAACAAATGCCCATCCGGCAAGCGCTTTCCGCTTAGCGCGTGGCGAGAGTTGCCCCCGGCGTACTGGTGCAGCAGTTGTCATTTCACTCGATCCTGTCCGCCCGGCCAGGGAAGCAGTACCTGCCCTTTCTACATGCGGTCAGGCAATCGTCCTGCAACGCCGTGGACCGTTTCATGTTCGAATCCATTGAACTGTCGCAAGCGTAAGGCGTGTTGGCAGGAATGCGGCCAACCCCACCAGCCAGATGGCCGCATTCCCGTAGAGTCTCCTTCCTCAAGGAGTGATGTCCATCACCGTGCCCCTCTCGATGGCCTCTTGCATGGCGGCTTCCAGGTCGTCGGCCTGTTCTTGGGCCGTCTTTACCTTGCCAATCACTTCCTGGAAACCGTCGAACATCATCGTATTGTAGTTGTCGGGCGTCAATACATCGATGTTGAAGCCCATACTCTCGGCGTTCTGCTGGATTTCGATGATGGTGAATCGCAGCAGATCCGAGATACTGTAATCGTCTGCATTCAAGCGGACAGGCGGGATCATGGCCATACCTTCCAACCAGTCCCCAATGGTTTCATCCGAAAACAGGAAGTTCAGGTAAGCAAATGCCCCCTCAGGCGACTGAGCGTCCCGTCCTACGAAGTAACCGGAACCAAGACCGGCCGGCGGTGCGATTACCCTCTCGCGGATCGACGGATAGAAGAAGAAGCCGACCGGATCCGTTATGTTGTCCGGATTGGTGTAGCCATCGATCATCCACGATCCTGTCAAGCGCATGGCAGCCTGCCCGCTGTAGAAGAGCAGATTGGAATCGTCATAGGTTACCGCGTTGATATCAGTGTTGTAGTATCCTGCATCAACCATGTCCACAAAAGGGATTTGGATCGATTCCACGAAATCCGGTTCATTCCATGCCAGTTCGCCGGATATCGCTGCAGCCAGATTATCCTTGCCGGCGATATTGCCGCTGAAGACACTGAACGTATGACCGGCGGGCCATTTGTTTTGGTTGCCCCACGCCATTGGAATGATGTCTTGCGCTTTAAGCGCCTCGCAGACCGCCAGGAAGTCGTCGTGCGTGTCAGGCGCCGCCAACCCCTGTTCGTCAAAGATCCGTTCGTTATAGAACGTTCCTACTATCTCCAACTCATTGCCGATTCCGTAGGTTACGCCGTCAAAACTGGCGCGCTCGCGGGCTATCGGCAGGATGCGCTCATTCCAGGCGTACTGCTCATACGCGTCGTCCAGCGGCAAAAGCAGCCCGGCGCGTGCCAGCACGCCGGCAAAGCCTGGCCCGGTATCATAGTACATCACATCCGGTCCGGCGCCCGCGTCAAGCGATGTCTTGAGAATATCGCGCATGTTGGTCTGCGCTTCACGCGTGACATGGTACTCAGGATGTGCCTCATTGAACTTGACAACGATCTCATTGACACCCACGGAATCTTCACCGAACTGGTCCCACACGAGAATCTGTTCTTTCTCAACGGCCGGTTCGCCCGCAGTGTCGTCAGTGCCGGTATCGGCCCCGGGAGTCACGCAGGCTACAGCAAGTATGCTGGCAGATAGTCCACCGGAGAAGCGCAAAAAATCACGGCGAGTATGACGCAA
>JAPPKG010000110.1:0-3224 GCA_026914085.1 Caldilineaceae bacterium
AGATCCGGGTCGAGCTGATGGCGAGCAACGAGGACATGGATGTCTTCCAGTTGCCCGCGGGTGCGGAGGAGAGGAACGTCTGGTTCGATGCGGGCTGGCTAAACGACATCGGCCCGTGGGTGGACGACCCGAGCATGACTCACGAGGACTACGACCTGTGGGAGGACATGGGGCAAGACTATCTGATGGCGGGCTACTCGTCGAGGGGCAGCCTGGTGTCGGTGCCGATGCAGATGAGCGCGATGATCGGCTACTACCGCAAGGACCTGTTCGATGAGTATGGCATTGACGGGCCGCCAACGACATTTGAAGAGCTCGAAGCCGCGGCGGCAACTGTTCAGGAGCAGAGTGGCGGGGAGGTCTTCGGCATCACGATGCGCGGCAAGCCGCCGGTGCCGACGTCAGTCTTCAAAGGATTCCTGGGCGGCATGGGGATCATGTGGGAGGACGATGAGGGCGTGCCACTGATGGACTCTGAGGAGGCGATCGCCGCTTTTGACTTCTACGGCAAGCTGCTGCGCTTGTACGGTCCGCCCGGGTCTCCCAACATCGACCATGTCGGTGCGGTGAACATCTTCAGCCAGGGCAAGGCCGGCATGATCATCGACGACGCGGTCTTCCGCAAGGACTTCCAGGACCCGAGCAAGTCTACGGTGGCCGGCAACATTGGGTATTTCCTGATGCCGGCAGGTCCCAACGGCCAGAGGGCGTCGGCGGGCGGCTGGAGCATCACAGTCGGCGGGCTCTCGCAGAAGAAGGAGGCGAGCTGGTACCTGCTGCAGTTCATTTCGAACAAGGAGAGCATGCTCAAGTACGTACTCGACGGGGGCGCGGTGCCGCGGCGCTCGCCGTATGAGACGGAGGCGTACAAGACGCAGGCGACGCAGGACGACCTGGACTTTGTGCAGGTACTGCTGGATTCACGGGCGATCGGCGACTTTTCGCCGCCGGCCCCACCATCGATTATCAACCTGATGCGGGCGCGTGAGTCGATTGCACAGGTGATTGTAACCTCGATCGAGGGCGGCGATGTGGCGGCTGCGGCACAGAAGAGCCAGCAGGAACTGCTGGAGATGCTGGAAGAGCAGGAGGAGTAAGAACGAATACCGTGGCCGGCGGCGCGTGTGCCGCCGGCCACTTTCAGTTTGAAAAGCGAGTTGCCTATGCAGCAGAAAGCAGGGCCGAATTCAGAGCAGACCGGGCAGACTTCCGACAGTTCCCCTGAGCAGCCCGTCGAGAGCGGGGGCGGCAGGGAGGGAGATCAGAGGCCGGGGTATGCTCCGCCTGGGGGTCTGCTCGGGCGTGCCTTTGCACTGATTGACCGCAACCTGGCTTACGTACTGCCGGCGCCGGCGGCCATCGTAATCCTGCTGTTGATGGGTTATCCATTCTTTTACACGGTATCGTTGAGTTTGCAGCGGGTCAATGTGACGATGACCCGCTTTACTTTTGTCGGCGCCGAAAACCTGGTGGAGGTCCTTACTGCAGACGCCAGATTCCTGAGTGCGTTTTGGACTACGCTTTACTTCACGGTGGCCAGCCTCATGCTGGAACTGGTATTGGCGATGATCATGGCGCTGGTGATGAACAGGACATTTCGGGGGCTGGGCGTCATCCGCACGCTTTTCCTGCTGCCGCTGGTGGCGACGCCGACGGCGACATCGGTGATCTGGCTGATCATGATGGAGCCTTCGATCGGCATTCTCAACTTTTTCCTGGAGGCAGTGGGGCTGCCGCGGAGCCTGTGGGTGGCAGGCGAAAGGTCTGTGGTCCCCAGCCTTGTCTGGATCAATACGTGGCACGGGGTCCCGTTCGTGATGTTGATCCTGCTGGCGGGGTTGCGTTCCCTGCCTACGGAGCCGTTCGAGGCGGCGCGCATTGACGGGGCGAGCAAGTTGCAGGAGTTCTTCCTAATCACGCTGCCGCTGCTAAAGGGGGCAATCGTCGTGGCCATGCTCTTCCGGGCCATCGATACGCTGAAGGTATTCGATGCCATCTGGATCATGACGGCCGGCGGGCCGGGCAGGCGGAGCGAGACGCTGCATATCTACTCCTATCTGACGGCGTTCGAGTTTTATGATTTGGGCTATGGCTCGGCTGTGATTCTGGTCTTCATGGTGATCATCCTGGTCATCAGCGCGGTCTTGATCAGACTGCGGCAGCGGGCATGGCTTTGAGCCGCCAAGCTACCGAGCAGATCACATGAACAGACTTTCTCTCAGGCCAATGGGAATGAGGAAGACGAGGCGGATACAGGACTCACTGTTCTGGATCATCCTGTCGATCTTTCTGGTCTTCTTTTTGTTTATTTTCGTCTGGATGTTCGTCTCCTCTTTCAAGCCGAACCTGCTGATCGTGAGCGACCCACCGGTGTGGTTCTTCACACCGACGCTGGCCCACTATGGCGAGGTCTTCGCACGTAATCCGTTTGCAAGGTACCTGTTCAACAGCCTGACGATTGCGGTAAGCTCTGTGGGGCTGTCGCTCGTGGTGGGGCTGCCGGCCGCCTACAGTATAGCCAAGTACAAGCAGGACGGGCTGGCGCTGGCTCTGCTGGTGGTGCGCATGCTGCCCGGGATCACTTTTCTCGTTCCCCTCTTCATCGTTTACAAGCGACTGGGACTGCTGGACACGCACGCAGGCATCGTGATCACCCACATTCTGACGGTGTTGCCGCTGATCATGTGGGTCATGATCGGTTTCTTCGAGGATGTGCCGAGCGAGCTTCTGGACGCGGCGCTGATTGATGGCTGTTCGCAATTGGGCACGATGATCCGCGTCATGATCCCGCTCAGCCTGCCAGGCATCACGGCGGTGGCGATCCTCAGCTTCATCTCCTCGTGGAACAACTTCATCTTTGTGCTGATTCTGGGCGGCTCGAAGACGATGACGCTGCCGCTGGCCGTATATAACTTTCTCACGTACGGCCAGGTGAATTGGGGCGCGTTGTGTGCGGCGGCCACGGTCGTTACGCTTCCTGTGCTGCTGCTTGCTCTGGTGGTCCAGCGTTTCCTGGCGGGCGGCCTGACGATGGGTGCGATCAAGGGGTAGGACTGTCGGATCAATTGAGTGAGGATGCTTGTGGAAACAGGGCATTCTCCCGACGCCGAACAGGTGGATGACGAGGGTTGCGTACTATACCAAGAGAAAATCCATCTTTTGCAAGGGGCCAGATTGACCACAGGCACAGGATGCTTGTGCCCACGGCGGGGACGGTCAGATCA
>JAPPKG010000479.1:0-3217 GCA_026914085.1 Caldilineaceae bacterium
TGGCGGACCAGGGATACCAGGCGATCGACATCAGCCTGGAGCTGGCGCCGCCGTTCATTCCCCCGCCCGAGCCGCACATGGATTCGGGAGCGGACGCGGCGCGGCGGCGGGCTGTGCGTGACTACGCGCAAAATGCCGGTATCGCTATCGGCGCATTGAACGCCCACACGAATGTGATCCATGGGGATCCGGAGGTGCGGCGGGAGAACACGGAGTTTATTCGCGGCGGGTTGCAGCTGGCGTCGGACATGGAGGTCGCCTACGTTATCAGCGGATGCGGGGTCAAGCTGTTCTACGGGTGGGAGAGCACGTACTGGGAATGGTGCCTGGAGGCGATGCGCGACCTTGCGGAGGATGCCGAGCGACTGGGCGTGATGCTTCTGATTGAGGCGGCAAGTCCATACGGTTCGCTGGTACACAACCTTGAACGCTTGCAGAGGCTGCTGTCAACGCCTGGACTCGAGGGCCTAGGGGTGCTCTTTGACCCGGCCCATTACCACGTGCGGGGCGACTCCGTGCTTGACGCCTACCTGGCGCTGGGTGACAAGGTGAAGCACATGCACGCCAAGGACGCGCGGGGCAACAGCGAGGATTTCGGATTCCCGCCGCTGGGAGAGGGTGAGATCGATTTTGCCGGCTTGATTACGGCGATGGTAGGGGGGGGCTTTTCCGGGTATATTTCAATCGAGTATGAAGCGATGGCATGGGGTTACCCCGACAATCCTTTGAAAGTGCTGGCGGATGGCAAGGCGTTCGTTGAAGGCATTCTCGAAAGGGAATGAGGGCAAGATGCGGCCGGTCCTCATGATGAACCGCTTCTCGTTACAGATGATCAGACTGGAGGCTTCGCGGTGAAAGCTGCCATACTGCGCGCGTTCAAACGGCCTTTGGCATGGCAGGAGATCACGACCCCCAGCCCCGAACCCGATGAGGTGCTGGTGCAGGTTATGGCCTGCGGGATCGACGGTACCGATCTCAAGCTGCTAGACGGATTCGGCTACACACCGGACCTACCCTTCATAATGGGGCATGAAGTCGCGGGGGTCGTCACTGAGGCCGGGTACCGGGTGACCGGTTTTGAGGAAGGGGACCGGGTCATCGTCTATAACTTCACGACGTGCGGGAACTGCATGCCCTGCCGGTCGTTCCGGGAGCAGATCTGCGTGAACATGGGCGGCGTGCTGGGGGCCAAGGACCGGCACGGCGGATACGCCGAGTACGTGGCGGTTCCGGGCCGGCAATTGGTGCACGTTCCTGCAGGCGTGTCGTGGCCGGACAGCGCGGTCTGTTGCGATGCGGGGATGACGGCGTATCATGCCATCGACCGTGCCAGGCTGCGGTTGGGAGAGTCCGTGCTGGTCGTCGGCGTTGGCGGCGTCGGATCGATCGCGGTCCAGCTGGCTAAAGCGGCTGGGGCGCGTGTTTTCGCGGTCGAGATCTCGGAGGCGAAGAGGGAGTGGGCGCGTCAGTTGGGGGCAGATGAAGTCCTCGACCCAGAGGAGGGCGAACTGCCAGCCGCGGTGCGGGATCTGACAGACGGGCTCGGCGTTGACTGTGTGATAGACATTGTCGGTCAGACGGGGACGATGGCGGCAGGTGTAGATTCGCTGCGGCATGGTGGGCGGCTGGTCATCGTCGGTTACACACCGGACCACTACCCGGTTGAGGGAAAGTACCTGGCCCAGAATGAACTGGAGATTATCGGCACGCGGGCGGGGCGCAAACAGGACCTGATTGAGGTTTCCCAGTTGATGGCTGCGGGACAGATCCGTTCGATCGTCACGCAGACGTTCCCGATGGAAAACGCGAATGAGGCGCTGGCGGTCCTGCGCTCCGGCGACAATATGGGGAGAATCGTGCTGTTGACGCCGGCCGGGCGGCAGGCCGTGGAGGCGGAATAGGGTGGGGACCTAACCGGTCTTTCCAGTTCTGCGCAAACTAAAGCCTAAGTTTCGGTATCCTGAGAGTGCACAATGATTGTTGACGCCCATAGCCACGTGTTTCCCCGGATCCATGGTCAGAACGGCGCCGGTCCGACGCGAGGTACCGGTTATGGGCGAGCCATTATCGGCGGCGAGGAGGTCCAGGTAACTCTGCCGATGGGTGAAGGGCTGGCCTATTCACCGGAGCAACTGCTGGCCAATTTGGACTGGGGAGGCGTGGAAAAGGCGGTCCTGTTGCAGGGCCCCATGTATGGAGAGTGCAACCGGTACGCGCTGGATGCGCTTCGGCAGTACCCGGACAGGTTGGTTGGCGCCGCTTATTTCGATCCCTGGATGGACGACAGCCGTACGACCTTTGAATCGACGCTTGCGTCGCCGGGCTTTTGCGCGGTCAAGCTGGAGTGCTCTGTCCCTTCGGGACTGTGCGGCATCCACCCTGAAGCGCAGTTGGGGGCTCCCGAGTTAGACTGGCTGTGGCAGGAGCTTGAGAGTCGAGGCCTGGTACTGGTACTCGACCTGGGTGGGATTGGCAGTCGATCGTATCAGACGGTCGCGGTGCGAGAAATTGCCGCGCGGCACCCCCGGCTGCGGATTGTCATCGCGCACCTGGGTCAGCCCAGGCCGGAGGCGGAGTCGGCGCCTGAACTCTGGAAGCTGTGGGAGGAGCAGGTCGACCTGGGCTTGCTGGAGAATGTGTGGTTCGACTGTGCTTCCCTTGTTGCCTTTGTCCAGGAGGAGGGCTACCCTTTCCCCAGCGTCGAGCGCTACCTGCGGCTGGCAGTCGACCGAATCGGCGCGAACAAGGTGATGTGGGGTACAGATCAGCCGGGAACCCTGTTGCATGCAACTTACAAGCAGTACGTAGAGCTGGCGAAGACTCACACGACTTTCCTTTCTCCACGCGATCAGGAGCAGGTTTTGGGAGAGACTGCTCTGCACGTTTATGGATGAGAGAGGTTCTTTGTGGTTTAGTGACTACAAAGCCAGGTTCTGTGTGCGTACTGTGGGTGGTCTACCTGGGGAAATGTACTGCCAGGGATTCGGTACCGGGCTACTGATGGTCTTGACGATGCAGGTTGGGGCCAAATTGTCGTTGCCGTGTCCGGGCTGGCCCGCACCCAGAACCTGGCGGGACCCGGGTCGGTAGCGGGCACAGGCCGCCGCGAGGCACCCAGGTCGAATCGCCCACACACTTGCTACGGCGCGAGCAAGGTTTAGGGGGGGCGTTGGGGGGGGGGGGGCCCCCCCCCAACGGGGGGCCCCAAAGGCCCCCC
>JAPPKG010000492.1:0-3206 GCA_026914085.1 Caldilineaceae bacterium
ATCCGCGACCACAACGACCCCGACCGCGAAATCCACTCCGCCGACCAGTTCAGACTGCTCCGCCAGCGCTACGAAACAGCCCGCCCCAACACCCCCGGCCGCGGCTGGACCCCCCTCCACGAGCGCTGACACAACACAGTCAAAAAGGCACATCCTGCCCACCCAACTCCTCAAACCCGATTCGTCTTCGCTGTTCTTCGCGCCCCTTCGCGTGACTTCGCGGATCAAAAAAGGATGTTCTTCGTGGCCCTTCGTGGAAAAAGACGTTCTTCGTGGCCCTTCGTGGAAAAAGACGTTCTTCGTGGTCCTTCGCGGCCCTTCGTGGAAAAGAGGTGTTCTTCGTGGTCCTTCGTGGCCCTTCGTGGAAAAAAGGTGTTCTTCGCGCCCCTTCGCGTCACATCGCGGATCGATGAGTTCTGCTTGTTACAACATTAGCCCGCCTCCGTATCCCGTAGGCGCGCCAGGCTCAGCAAACTGTCGAACTCCGCCTCAAATGCCGCAATGATAGTGTCCGGATCCGGCGCCAGTCCCCTGTCGGTGATGAGGCCGATATTCACCTGCCCCGCGTAACTGAAAATACTGATTCCCACGCCGATCGAGCCGGACTGCGGCACCCAGAAGACGATCGTGTCGAGAAGTTTCCCCGCAAAGTAAAGCTTCTGTGACGGGCCCGGCACATTTGTCAGCACCACACTCACCTTATCGGCATAATAGCCGCGCACGCCCCTGGCAACCTTGTCCGAAACCACCCCTAAGCCTGCTATGGCCTGATAGGTCACCAGTGCCTCCGGCGACTGCTTGATGGCATCCATGTTGCGCTTAGTCTCGAACAGGCGGTCAATCGGATCGGCGACGCCGATCGGCAACGGAAGATAGACGAGAGCGAATCGGTTCGTCAGTTTCGTATCTTCGGGCCCGCGAATGTCCACCGGCACCATCGCCCGGATCTCCTTACCCTCCGGATCGTCGCCTCGAGTCTCGACATACCGCCGTAGCGCGCCCGCCATCGCCGCTACCAGGACATCATTTACCGTTGCCCCCATCGTATTCTTCACAAACTTCACGTCATCCAGGGGAATGCCCTCGGACCACGCGACCGCCTTGCCGACCCCAACCTCCCCTTTGAAAGCCGTCTTGTCGTCGGTCCGCATTGACGCCAGCTTGGCCAGCACAGCGACGAACTTCCCAACCAGCTGTCCGCCCCTCGCCGTTCGCGACAGCAAACTCGCCGGTTTTCCGGCCCGACTGCCGCCTTCCGGCAACGTCGCCGTGCCCGCACGCACGGAGGCTCGCGTCGCAGGACGACCGGCAGCCGCGGCCCCTACGGGACCCTCTCCGTCGGCAGTCCCGTCGGTCAACGCGAACAGAACTCGTACAAGTGCCGCGCCGTCGCCGATGCAGTGGTGAACCCGCGCGAAGAAGACGCTGCCGCCCTCATAGCCATCGATGAGGGTGAATGTCCATAGTGGCCGGTTCAAGTCCAGGGGAACTGAGAGCAGTCGAGCCACGGTACTGTTGAGCGTTTCCGTATCCCCAGGCGCAGGCAGGACAATGCGCTCAACGTGCGCACGCAGATCGAACTCCGGATCGATCTCCCAATAGGAACGGTTTCTGAGCGCCCCTCGATCCTCCACCACCCGCTGTCGAAAACGCTCGTGAACCAGAAGCCGCTCCTCCAGCACAGACAGCACATGCTCATACTCCAGCGACTCCCTGAAAATCCAGAAGCCGTTGATCACCATCGGATTGGTCGGATCGTCCATCAGTAGCCAGGCTCGATCCACGCTGGACATCGCCTCGCGTCCGGCCATCGAAATGTGCTCCCCCGGCTCAGCGAATTGCCCCATTTTGCACCCTGGCCCGTGGTTCAGCTTCTGGGGCCCACTTCACCTCTGCTGGTTGAAATTGACCGTGGCAAGCAAGCATCTGGATGCTTTGCAGAGTCAACGCTTAGTCTTCTTTGGCCTGTGCCGCATAAATCGAGGTATACCCTCCAGACCAATCCGGCGGTATCTGGCAGGGCCGGGGGTCGTGTTGTGCCCACTTAACCGGCTCGCCTCTCAAGATTTCGTAAGCGTGGCGTGAGGGCTCGGGGTGCGGCGTGTAGGCTTTGGCGTCGGCAGAACTGTAGCAGTTGAGCAGCAACGGGCGTGGAGCTGGTGATTTGCTGGAGGGTGAGAAATGAAGCGTTCGGGCATTGTGAACTGTAATGGAACCGGCAGCTCCTGCCAGATAGACAACATCTTCCATGTCAATTGTCGACGCATCGTCATCGCTCAAACAGCCCATCCAGTTTCCTTGCGCATCATACTGATCGTATAGCGGGCCATTATGGCTGCCGGGCAAGGCGGCAAGTGGCCCGTTTGTCATGTCGGTATCAGCCAAATAACAACCAATAGTAAAGACGTTGTAATTGGTATGCGGGAAAAACTGGATATCCTGATGCCATTTAACCGTGTCGGATTCATCAAACCATTTGAAATTCAGTTTTGAATGATGAAACACGACATTGGGCCCGGCCAAATCCTGTGCCACATCCGCCATGAGCCCACTGGCGAAACGCCAATAGACTTCACTTTGCTCATCAGGCCGTCTCAAGCGTCGCAATACCGGCGTGTCCGGCCCATGCCCGGGCCCGATATCAAATTTACGCCCTGATTCTGTCTCCGTTCGGCTGGCTTCGACAAAGGTATTGGTCACGCGCACGAGTTCGGCAATCGTGTCTTTAGGCACCAGCTCTTCAACACCAACAAAGCCGTGCTCAAAGTAGTGCTCCCTCTGAGCTTGCGTCAATACTTTTGGTTTGTGCGACAAAATCTCTTCGGGGATCATGGTGCATTCTCCTCTGAATTCTCCTCACAGGTTTCCACAACCGTCGTAGGCTCTGTGCCCTTTAGAATGAGGGGTTGCGCCTTCCTGGATCGTATCGGTAATCTCCTGCTGGATCGTGGGGCCGGTGCTGTCGGCAGTCGGATTGACCGCCATCCGCCCCTGTAATTCCCGCATGCCCAACACCGCCTCCTTGTCACCTGTACCGCACCCGGCGGGCGCATCCCAAAATGAGGGCGAACTTCCCCTCGCCTCAGGTCGCTGCGGACCCCCAACCATCTCATGATCAACTCTGAACCAGCGGAAACGCAGTCTCTGACCACTGACCACTGACCACTAACCACTGACCACTGCAGTTATGGGCGGTCGGGCCTATT
>JAPPKG010000701.1:0-1744 GCA_026914085.1 Caldilineaceae bacterium
TGGTACGGTCGGCGCTGCGCAGGATGGCGCGAAGGCTTGATGACAGCGAGTTTGGGGGGGCGGTGCTGCTGGGTCTGTCCAATCTGATGGTCGTCGGCCACGGCAGAAGCAACGCCAACGCCATCCGCCACACGATACGGAATGCGAAGCAGTTGATTGATTCGCGACTGGTTGAAGAGATACAGTCGGGCGTCAGTGAAGTAATCGACAGCCAGGAAGAGGTAGTCGAACTCCAGCGGTAGTCTGCCCACTCATTGAAGAATCCAGTTCCATGAAAGTATACCGAAATTTACCGGCGATAAAGGCGAGAGAGCAGCGGGGGCGTCGTATTGCCCTGGGGGGTCTGGCGATCCTGTTTGTGGGGCTTCTTGCAAGTTTCACGCCGAACTGGTTTCCGCCGGACGAACCGGCCGCGAACGCTCTGACCGGCTTTATACAGCGATACTGGACGGTAGTCAGCTTTGGCGCGCTGGCGGTGGGATTTATCGCCTCGAATGTGGGGAGCTATTATATTAACCGATTCGCTCCCCGCCGCTGGCCGGGCAGCAAGAAGGTCGCGCGGCCAGATGAGCTTGTCGAGAACGGGCTGAAAGGTTTTGACGACAAGTATGCCCTCTTTCTGTGGGGTCTGGATGAGGTGCCTTACATATTGGTCGGGCCTTCCGGTGTACGTGTGTTTCTTGTGCGCAGCGACAAAGGGACGGTGACCGTATACGGGGACAGATGGCGGGAACGGTTCAGCCTGGGCCGATTGCTCACGTTTCTCAACCGGGAGGGGCTGGGCAACCCCACGCGTGAGATCGAGGAGACTGAACGGAAAGTCCGAGAGCTGCTTCAAGAGGGAGAGTCCAGCGGTGAATTGGCGGTAAACGCTGCCGACATTCCGATCGAGAGCGCAGCGGTCTTCATCAATCCGGCGATGCAGTTGGAGCTTGAGAACCCCTCGATGCCGGTGCTGCGGGTGGATCAGTTGAAGAAGTACGTGCGCACGAAGAAGGAGCAGCAGTTGAATGCCGGCGACGTGCGCGCGGTGACCGATTACCTACTCAGTGTCAGCGCGCTGGCTTAGCAGCTGCGCCTGGCATCAGTCGAACCCCAACCTTCTTTCCTTCAAACTGACATATTTGTCGCGGGTGATGATCAGATGATCGAGAACATCGATCTGCAGGAGCTTGCCGGCGGCGACGATCTGTTTTGTCACCTGCACGTCTTCGGGGCTGGGCGTTGGATCGCCGCTGGGATGGTTGTGGACGACGATGAGTGAAGCGCTGTTGGCGCGCACGGCCTCCGTGAAGATTTCACCTACACGAATTACGGCGGCGTTGAGGCTGCCGGAATAGACAACGGGTGTACGCTGGACATGATTCTTGGTGTCCAGGAGAACAACCCGCACCTGTTCCCTCTCAAGCATACCCATTTCCAACATCAGCAGATTGGCGACATCTGTGGGGCTCTGGATCCTGGCCCGCTCCTGGGGGGCGGCGAGCAGGAGTCTGCGGCCCAGTTCGAGGGCGGCTTTGATCTGGGTGACCTTGGCCTTGCCGACGCCGTGGGCCTTTGTCAGCTCCTCAAAGCTGGCGCGTGCGAGGCCGGGCAGACCATTGAATTCGGTCAGCAGCCGCTCGGACTGGCGGATGACGTTCTCGCCCTTGCCGCCGGTACGCAGCAGAATCGCGAGGAGTTCAGCAGCGCTGAGGGCGCCGGCGCCGACATACTCCAGCCTTTCTCTGGGGCGAAGATCTGC
>JAPPKG010000701.1:1844-3194 GCA_026914085.1 Caldilineaceae bacterium
CGTCGCGGAAACTTGTCGGCGACCACCCCTTCAACAAATACAACAAATTCGGGGGATTGCTCCAGTATCTGCGGCAGGCTATTCAGGATATATCGTTTGGCCTGTTCCAGTTGCTCAGTTGTCAGCGGCTGAGCGTTCATCGATTCCGTTGTCTCCATCATGGTCATGAGTATACCACGAGTATGCCTGTCTTCAGGTGTTTGGGATAGCCGGAGTCAGCAGCCAGCGGATCGCATGGCAGGGGTTGCACGACAGTTTCGGGCCGGGGGCCGGCTGCGAACAGGAGTTGAGTTCCACTCAGCTAAAGGAGCGGGTGGTAGAGAAGGGCGCCAGGTCCCAGGCAACCGGTTGATCGAGGGCTTGCTCGACCACCAGCTTGGCGCTGTACGGGCCGAGGGTCAGACCGGTGGGCCCGTGGCCGGTTGCAAGGTATACGCCTTTCGCGCCGGGAACGGAGCCCAGAAGCGGCAGGTGATCGGTGGTATAAGGACGCAAGCCGACGCGGATTTCGTGGATGGCGGCATCGTGCAAGCCGGGGGCGAGGCGCAGGGCTTCGTGCAGCACTTCCTGGATACCGGCAACGGTGGCGTGGGCACCGAAGCCGCTGCCGGTCTCGCGCGTGGCACCGACAGCGACGCGGCCACCGGGCCAGGGCACCTGATAGTGGCCGCTGAATCCTCTCACGATCGACCAGGCGCCGCTGTCCTGTTTGGGAAGACGCAGGTGGATGATCTGCCCGCGCTGGGGGGCAACGGGAATTTGGACGTCGAGCTGGCTGCCAAAGGCTTCTGACCAGGCGCCACCTGCAATGAGTACCGCGCCAGCCGTGAATTCATCCCCTGAAACAGTGCGGACACCGATCAATTGGCCGTCTTCGAGTAACAGAGCCGCCACGTCGGCTTCAACGGTGTGGACGCCGCGGCTGCGGAGGCCGTGCTCGAGAGCTGCGTTCATGAGACGGCCGTCGACTCGGCGGGTGACCGGTTGGAGCAGGACCGCGCTGACGTCGGCCAGCAGAGGGTAGTAGGCGTCACGTGCCTCGGCGGAAGAGATGCGTTGAATACGCTCCGCGGGGGGCGGGCGACGTTCCTCTTGACGGGCGTAGATTTCCTGCTCCATCTCAGCCAGGTCGGCCGCTTCGCTTTCATCAAGAGCAACAGTCAACATGGAACAGCGGCTGTATGCCTGAGAAAGTTCTGCGGCAGGTACACCGTCGGCGGTCAGATCTTCGATCAGCACGGAATAGTAGTCGACCGCATCGAGAGCGAAGTCGTACCAGAGTCGGCCGTAGCGGGTACCGCTCTCGGGGGCGAGGATGCCGGCGCCGGCGTCGGTGGCGCGGCCTGTGTC
>JAPPKG010000182.1:0-3194 GCA_026914085.1 Caldilineaceae bacterium
CCTTGACGCCGGTCTCGAAGAGCTCGGCCTGCGTGCTGCGGTCGGCGAAGCTGGGGGGTTCGCGGTGGATGGAGTAGCGGTCGGCGGCTTCGACCTCTTCGTCACTGTCGATTGTATTGCCGGACACGTCGAAGATGCGCCCCAATGTTCCCGGCCCGACGGGCACGGTGATGGGGGCGCCGAAGGAGTAGCCTTCCATGCCGCGGCGCATGCCGTCGGTAGAGCTCATGGCCACAGCACGGACAGCGCCTTCGCCGAGATGCTGCTGCACTTCGCAGACCAGGGTCGAATCGTCGTCGAGGTCGACGTAGACGGCATCGTAAATCTCGGGCAGATCATCTCCAGTGAAGGAGAAGTCGACTACCGGACCGACTACGCTGGAGACGGAGCCGCTGATGCGGCCATTGCTTCCGTTTTCTGACATGGTATGCTCCGTTCTGCTATGGGAAGGGGCCTTTCAGCCCGCTCAGATCTATTCGAGGCCGATTGAACCGCCGATAATGTCCATCAGTTCACGGGTGATGCCTTCCTGACGGGCCTTGTTGTAGGTCAATGTTAACTCGTCCACGAGCTCATTTGCGGCTTCGGTGGCGTTACGCATGGCGACCATGCGGGCCGAGTGTTCGCTGGCGATGCTTTCGTACATGGCTTGCAAGATCTGCACTTCGGTGAAGCCGATCAGCACCTGCTCCAACACGGCTTCGACGCTTGGCTCAAATATATAGTCCGGCGGCATGGTAGCGGTTGTCTCTGCCGGAACGACGGGCAGAATCTGTTGCACTGTGGGCCGCTGGATCAGGGTGTTGACAAAGTCGGTAAAGATCAGGTGGACTTCGTCGAAACGCGCAGAGCGGAAGTCGTCGATAATCGTCCTGGAGATAGGAGCGATGTCAGCGGTGGCGAGGGTATCGGGCATGTTGGTGAATTCGGCGCGGATGACGGGGTCGTAACGCAGCAGCCAGTCTCGGCCCTTGCGGCCGACGACAACTACCTCTACTTCGCGTTCCTGGTCACGCTGCTCCTTGATGAAGGCCGCATTCTGCCGCAACACGTTGGCATTGAAGCCGCCGGCCAGCCCGCGGTCGGCCGTGATGAGGACGATCCCGACTCGTTTTATTTCGGCCCGGGAAGTGATGAGCGCGTCCAAGGCCTCGCCGCTGCCGTGCAGACGGGCGATGTGGCTGAGGACTTCAAGGGCTTTTTCCGCATAGGGGCGTGTCGCCATCACCTGTTGTTGGGCGCGGCGCATCTTGGATGCGGCCACGGCTTCCATCGCGCGCGTGACCTGAGAGATGTTTCTTACCGAGCGGATGCGACGGCGAATCTCACGTGTACTTGCCACCAATGCCTCCTCAGACGCAGTGATCTACGGCTAGATGCCTGGTTTCTGCGCTGGTCATTGACAACTGAACTACGGTTTATTCAGATCCTGTCCAGTTGCTGTTGAAGGTCTCCAAGGCCAGGCTCAGGGAATCGACCGATTCATCGGGCAGGTCTTGCGAACGCAGGATAGTCTGACCAATCTCGGGATGGTTGGCATCCATGTAGGCGTGCATTTCCAGTTCCCAACGCTTCACATCAGTGATGTCGATGTCGTCGACATAGCCGTTGTTCACCGCGAAGAGGCTCATGACCTGCTTGTCCAACTGCAAAGGTTCGTACTGGGGCTGCTTGAGTGTTTCCTGAATGCGCTGGCCGCGATTGAGCTGGCGCTGGGTTGCGGCGTCGAGGTCGGAACCGAACTGGGCGAAGGCGGCGAGCTCACGGAACTGGCTGAATTCCAGTTTGAGGCGGCCGGCCACGCCTTTCATGGCCCTGGTTTGGGCGGAGCTGCCGACTCGGCTGACCGAAAGGCCAACGTTCATGGCAGGGCGAATACCGGCGTAAAAGAGGTCGCTCTCCAGGAAGATCTGGCCGTCGGTGATGGAAATCACGTTGGTAGGAATGTATGCCGAGACGTCACCGGCCTGGGTCTCGATCACCGGCAGGGCGGTAAGGCTGCCACCGCCGAACTCCTCGTCTAGGCGGGCGGCCCGTTCCAGGAGGCGGCTGTGCAGGTAGAAGACATCTCCGGGATAGGCTTCGCGACCGGGCGGGCGCCGCAGCAGCAGCGACACCTGACGGTAGGCCTGGGCGTGCTTGGAGAGATCATCGTAGACGATGAGGGCGTCGCGGCCCTGCTCCATAAACTCTTCGCCCATTGCGCAGCCGGCGTAGGGCGCCAGGAACTGCAAGGCGGCCGGGTCGGCGGCGGAGGCGGTCACGACGATGGTGTGATCCATGGCTCCGTATTTTTCGAGGGTACCGACGACCTGCGCCACGGTTGACTGCTTCTGACCGACGGCGACGTAGATGCAGATCAGGTCTTTGCCCTTCTGGTTGATGATTGTGTCGACGGCGAGGGCAGTCTTGCCGGTCTGGCGGTCGCCGATGATCAACTCCCGCTGGCCGCGGCCGATGGGAATGAGGGCGTCGACGACGGTGATGCCTGTTTCGACGGGAGTATCGACGCCTTTGCGCAACACGACGCCGGGGGCGATGCGCTCAACCGGGCGGGTGGCGGTGGAATCGATTGGTCCTTTGCCGTCGAGGGGTTGACCGACGGCGTTGACCACGCGGCCGATCAGCGGGTCACCGACGGGGACTGAAGCGAGGCGGCCGGTGCTGCGCACAAGGTCGCCTTCTTCGATCTCGGTGTATTCACCCATGATGATGATACCTACGGAATCATCGTTGAGGTTTTGGGCGATTCCGAGCACGCCGGTCTTGGTGAACTCGACCAACTCGCTGGCCATGACGCCCTGGAGGCCGGAGATGATGGCGATGCCGTCACCGACTTCGACGACTTCGCCCACGTCCACGCGGCTGGGGGCCGGCTGGAAGTTGAGGATCTGCTGCTTGAGCCGGTCGGTAAATTCCTGGGTCAGCTCCTCAGTCTGAACTGCCATAAGCGCTGTCCTTTATTGTATTTTCCCAATTCAGGGTACCTGACAGCCTGCCGGCCTGTTAGTCAGGACCCGAAACTGACTACGTAATCCGGATTTATCGCACTGAGGCCGCGACCATTTCGCGCAGAGCCATCAGCCGATTTGCGACGGTGTTGTCGATCAGCTGATCGCCGACGCGGATGCGCAGGCCACCCATCAGGGATGGGTCAACATCGAAGCTGAAGACGATGTCTTCGCCGTACTGTT